>CAKZPT010000067.1 GCA_937139365.1 uncultured bacterium
TTTGGCTTGTTTTGTCTCCCTTCCGGCCCCTTTGTAGCCTCATCTTGCCTTCATCCGGTGTTTTATCGGCTCTTCGTCGGCCTGGATCCGTCCTCTCCCCATCTCTTTTCGCCCGCTCCGGGAGGAGTGTCTGTCCCCAGTTCCCCGTACCTGCAGGAGTGTCTGTCCCCTGGCCGAGGTGTCTGTCCCTACAGGAGTCCTTTTTGGTGTCGAGAGCGTTTGAGTACGGCGGCGGGTGATGTTACGATAGTTTACGCCTGAGGCGAGGACGGTGGTCTGACCCCAAGGGTGCGTTCGCGGCGGGCGCCGCGCACTCCCTTCACGTGTCCTCCTCCCCGGGCAGACGCCCATGAGCAAACGACTTGGTTTCGTCGGTATCATCGTGGAGGACCGAGAACGAGCGGCCCCCGCCGTCAATGCCGTGCTGTCCCGTCACGGCGATCTGATCGTCGCCCGCACGGGTCTACCTTACCCAAAGCGCGGAGTGAACATCATCACTCTCATCGTCGACGCCACGACCGACGAGCTCGGACAGTTGACCGGTCGCCTCGGCGAAATCCCTGGCGTCCAAGTCAAATCCGCCCTCGCCAAAACCACCGCCCCCGAGCGCCGGGACAGGCCAACGTGACGGCTTCTGGACACAACGCGCCAGGCCAATTCCGGCGGGAGGAGGACGGTCTAGGACCCAGGGAGGTTCCCGCGGAGGCCTACTGGGCCATTGACACCCTACGGGCTACGGAGAATCTTCGAGCGGCCGGCCGCCCGGTGCGACGCGAACTCGTTCGCGCCCTCGCACAGGTCAAGCAGGCCTGCGCCCGCGCCAATATGGAGATCGGCAGTCTGCCCGCCGACGTTGGACACGCCATCGAGTCCGCCGCCGGCGAGGTCGCGGCCGGTGCCCTCGCGGATCAGTTCCCCGTCGATGCCTGGCAGGGACGCGCAGGCACCTCGCTCAATATGCATATGAACGAGGTACTCGCCAACCGCGCCCTCGAGTTGCTCGGACGGCCGCAGGGTGAATACACCACCGTTCACCCCCTCGCTATGGTCAATCTCCATCAGTCCACCAACGATGTCGTGCCCTCCGCTGTCCGGATCGCCGTCATTTTGGAGGTCCGCGGCCTGAGCCAGGTTCTGGCCGAATTGCCGGGAGCCTGTCAGTCGGGGGAGGAGCGGTTCGCTTCGATCGCCAAGACGGGCCGCACTGAGTTGCAGGATGCCGTCCCCATCACGTTGGGCGCCGAGTGCGGCGCATGGGCCGAGGCGATCGGCCGCGACCGCTGGCGGGTGTTCAAATGCGAGGAACGTCTTCACGCCATCAATTTGGGAGGGACGGCCATCGGGACCGGCATCGGCGCGCCAAGATCCTATTACTTCCTCGCCGCCGAACGGCTCCGGGAACTGACCGGTCTCGGCCTCACCCGCGCGGAGAACCCCGTGGACGCCGCCGCCAATGCCGATGCGCTCGTCGAGGTTTCGGGCATTCTTACCGCGTGCGCGTCCAACCTCGGCAAGATGGCGAACGATCTCCGCCTGCTGAACTTTCTCGGAGAGCTTCGCCTCGCCTCCGTGCAAGCCGGTTCGTCCATCATGCCGGGCAACAAGGTCAACCCCGTTCTGGCGGAGGTGGCCATTCAATGCGGCATCCGCGCACAGGCCAACCACACGGTCGTGGCCGAGTGCGCGGGCTGGGGGACGCTGCAGTTGTGCGAATTCCTGCCACTGGCGGCGGACGCCATCCTCGAGACGACCTCAGCCCTGCATGCCTCGGCGCGTGGCCTCCATCGCGCTGTGGTCACCGCGACAGCCGACCCGGCCGCATGCGCCCGCCTGCTGTCGCGCAGCGTCGGCCTGTTTGCCGCGGTTGCCGCAAGAATCGGGTACGGGGCGGCCGAGCGCCTCACACATGACTGGGCTCGCTCCGGAGCTGCGGAGGTCCGCCTCGCGGAACGTCTAAGGGAAACGGCGGTCGCCGCGATGCTGGATCCACCGGCGGTGCTTGCGCCGCGGCGCGACGGGCCGGCGGCGAGTGGGACGATCCCGTGAACAGCGCGCCCAAATCCGTCCGACTTCACATCGGGCTGTTCGGTCGTACAAACGTCGGCAAATCCAGCTTTCTCAACCGAATCGCGGGCCAGGACGTCGCGATCGTGTCGCCGGTCCCCGGTACCACCACCGACGTGGTGGAGAAAGCCATGGAGCTGCTACCCATCGGCCCGGTCGTCGTGCTGGACACCGCCGGCCTCGACGACAGGTCCCCGCTCGGCGCGGCGCGTGCCCTCCGCGCCCGCGCTGCCCTCGAGCGTTCGGACGTGGTCGTGCTGGTGGTCGAGCCCGGCGTGTGGGGGCCGCTGGAAGAGGAGATCGTCTCGGCCGCGCGCCAACGACGCGTACCGGTGGTCGTCGTGATCAACAAGACGGACCTCACGCAGCCCGCGGATTCGTTTGTCGAGGCCGTCGGTTGCCGCGCCGATGCCTGCATGACCGCCGAGTGTGCGGACCCGGCCACGCGCCGGCTCATAGCCGACCGCTTCCGGGAATGCCTCCTAAAGGTGCTGCCGGACGATGCGATCCGATCCCCCCCGCTCCTTGGCGATTTGGTGCCCGCCGGCGGATGGATCGTCCTCGTCGTCCCCATTGACCTTCAGGCCCCGAAGGGCCGTCTGATCCTCCCCCAAGTGCAGGCCATCCGCGATGCGCTCGACCACGATGCAATGTGCGTGGTCATTAAGGAGCGCGAGCTCGGCGCGGCACTCCGCCGGATCCCCGAGCCGCCGGCCCTGGCCGTCTGCGATTCTCAGGTCGTGCTGAAGATGGTTGCGGATCTGCCGCCCTCCGTGCCGTGCACGACGTTCTCGATCCTTTTCGCCCGCTCGCGCGGCGACCTCATGGAGTTCGCCCGAGGCGCGGCTCATCTCGACCGCCTTTCTCCGGGCGCCCGCGTCCTGATCGCCGAGGCCTGTTCACACCACGCGTTGGAGGACGACATCGGACGGGTCAAAATTCCCCGCTGGCTGCGCCGCCACGTCGGCGGCGACCTTCACATCGAACACTGCCAAGGCCGCGATTTCCCGGACAACCTGACCCCTTTCGACCTCGTCGTTCATTGCGGCGCGTGCATGCTGACGCGGCGTGAGGTCCTCCGGCGGATCGAACTCGTCCGACGCGCCGGCGTGCCGATCACCAACTATGGCCTGTGCATCGCCGCGACCCAGGGCGTCCTCGAGCGGACGCTCGGTCCGTTTCCCGTGGCCTTGGAGGCCTGGCGCGTCGCACGGGCCGGACTTCGGGAGGTGTCTCCATGACCACCGTCCATTCCTCGCTCGAAACCTGGGCCGCCAGCCGGATCGCGATGGATGAAATCGCGAGGTGGCGGCCGGATGGGCGGGATTTCCTCGATCCCGTCGCCCTCCGAGGCGCGCTGGCCGCTGCCGCCGCCCGCCCGGCCCCCGACGGCGCCGAGGTCCGTGACATCCTCTCCCGCTCCCGTGCCGTGCAAACGCTCGAGCCCTCCCAATTGGCGCGGCTGATCCAGGTGACCGACCCGGACCTGCTGGCGGAGATGAAGGCGGCCGCCGGCGAGATCAAGCGGAAGGTCTACGACAACCGGATCGTCACCTTCGCTCCGCTCTACATCGGCAACCGGTGCGTGAACGACTGCCTTTACTGCGGTCTTCGGTCGGGCAACGACCGAATGGTGCGGCACGTCCTGACCGACAATGAACTGCGGCGCGAAGTGGAGGTCCTGGCGGGCGTCATCGGCCACAAACGGCTCATCGTCGTCTTCGGCGAGCATCCTTCTACCGATGTGGATTTCATGGTCAGGGCCATGCGCACCATCTATTCGGTCCGCGTCCCCGCGCGGGTGGGGGTCGGCCAGATCCGACGCGTCAACGTCAACGCGCCGCCGCTGCGGACCGACGAGCTCCGCCAGCTCAAGGAAGCGGGACTGGGCACGTATCAGGTTTTTCAGGAGACCTACGATCCGGACACGTATCGGCAGGTGCACCCCTCCGTTTACAAGGCCAACTACTCGTGGCGGCTGTACGCCATGCACCGCGCAATGGAGGCGGGCATCGATGACGTGGGCATCGGGGCCCTGTTCGGCCTGGCGGACTGGCGGTTTGAGGTCATGGGGCTGCTGGCGCACGCCATCGAGCTGGAGCGGCAGTTCGGCATCGGTCCTCACACCATTTCCTTCCCGCGTCTGGAGCCGGCCGACAACGCGCCGTATGTCCAACAGACCCGGTGGACGGTGTCGGATGACGACCTCGAGCGAATCGTCGTGCTGCTTCGCCTCGCCGTCCCGTACACGGGGATGATTCTGACGGCGCGCGAAGGGCCGGAGATGCGTCGGCGCCTTCTGGACTGCGGCATTACGCAAACCGACGCGTCGTCCCGAATCGCGGTGGGCGGCTATTCGGCCGAGATGGTCAGCGGTGGCCAGAATGTCCAGCGCCAGCAGTTCGTGCTGGGCGACACCCGTAGCCTTGATGACCTCGTGCGCGAACTGGCCGGGCGGGGCCTGATCGTGTCGTTCTGCACGGCCGGCTACCGCTGCGGCCGGACGGGCGAGTGCATTATGGACCTTCTCCGCAGCGGGATGGAGGGGCGGTTCTGCAAACTGAACGCCGTCCTGACCTACCGCGAGTGGCTGGACGACTTCGCGACCGAGGAGACCCGGCAGGCGGCGGAGCCGGTGCTCCGCGCCGAAATCGACGAAATCCAGCGCCAGATGCCCCGTTTCTTCCCACGGTTTCAGGAGGCGTACGAACGCACCGCTCAGGGTGCGCGTGACCTTTACTTCTGAGCCGTCCCGCGCCGGCCGCCCGGCGCGTCCCGTTCTGCCGGACCTCCAATGGCGGCCCGCCTCCCATCCGGCGCCACCGGTCCACGGAGTCGCGTCGGCGTTCGAGCATCCGGCACCGAAGTCCTGGGGCGGCGAACAGCGGCGGTCTCGCGGCCGCGCCGCTTTGGTATAGTGGCGCCATGATTTTGCCCCCTCCGGACGGCGGCGAACCACCGGATGATTTCATTGCGAAAGTGGAGAGGTGGTTCGGCGCCGAAGGTCCATTGTGCGCGCGGGCGGAGGACGGCTTTGTGTACGAGGACCGTCCTCAGCAGCGGCGCATGGCGGAGGCCGTGGCTCGGGCGATCGCGACCGGCCGCCACCTGATGGTCGAGGCGGGGACGGGTGTGGGCAAGAGCTTCGCGTACCTCGTGCCTCTCATCCTGGCGGCCATGGAGCGCCATCTGCGAGGTGTCGTTTCCACCTGGACCATCAGCCTGCAGGAACAGTTGATCCACAAAGACCTGCCGTTTCTGCAAAAGCGGATGGGCGATTCCTTCACAGCCGCGCTGATGATCGGCCGAACCAACTACCTGTGTCCCAAACGCCTGGCGCACGCGCTGAAGTCGGTCGGCACGCTGTTTCCCGACGAGGAGGCCCACTGGCTGCAGTGGCTCTCGAGCTGGGCCGCGGAGTGCTCGGAGGGGACCCTGCAGGAAATGCCCCGCCAACCTCCACCCTCCGTCTGGGAGTCGGTCTGTTCCGAGGACGAAAGTTGCCGCGGGCGGCGGTGTCCAATGCGCAAAGAGTGCTTCTATGCGAAGGCGCGGGACCAGGTGGCCCGGGCAGATCTTTTGGTGGTGAACCACCATCTGCTGATGGCCGATCTGGCGATGCGGCTGGATCGCCACGCGCTTCTGCCTGAACACGGAGTGGTCGTGATCGACGAGGCCCACCAGCTCGAGCACGTGGCCTCGGACCATTTCGGGATCCACCTGTCGGAATTTGCCTTCGACCGGTTGCTGCGCCGGCTTTGGACGCCCGATCTGCGGCGCGGTCTCCTGCATGCGGTCAAGGCGGACGAGGAGGGCAGGCAGGTCGAGAGGATCGCCGAGGAAGTCGAGCGGCTGTTCGTGGAGCTCCGCGAGGTGGCGGGTCCGGCCGACGACGGCGCTCCGCGCCGCCTGAGGCAGCCGCCGGCGGTGGACACCGATGTGGATGCCCGTCTGCATGATCTGGCCCGGTCGCTGCATCGCCTGAAGGCCACCCAGCCAGACTCCGACCTGCGGGCGGAGCTCAACCAGGCCGCCCAACGGGCCAAGTCGCTGGCGGAGCGGCTGGGCGCGTTCCTGCGCCAGGAAGGCGCGGATCACGTCTACTGGACTGAATTTGCCGGCCGCCGGCAGCATCTGTGGCTGCGTTCGGCACCGATCGAGGTCGGGCCCGTGCTGCGGACGGCGCTGTTCGGCCCCGGCCGCGTAGCCGTGCTGACCAGCGCCACGCTTTCCGCCGGCGGTGATTTCGCGTATCTGCAAAGCCGGATCGGGGCGGATAACGGCGACACCCTTTCCGTCGGCTCTCCGTTCGACCACGCGCGGCAGATGCGCGTGCGCATCGCCCGCCGGCTGCCACTGCCCACCGACTCGGAGTTCACGGCGGCCGCGGCGGACCTCGTCGTCCGCCTGGCGATCCGCAATCGGGGCGGAACGCTGGCGTTGTTCACGAATGCCAAAACCCTTCGCGAGTTCGCGGTGCGCACGCGGCCGGCGATCGAATCCGCCGATCTTCGCTTGCTGGTGCAAGGGGAAGGGATGTCGCGCCGGATGCTGCTGGACGAGTTTCGCGGCGGCGGGGGGATGGTGCTCTTCGGGCTCGACTCCTTCTGGATGGGCGTGGACGTGCCGGGGGATGCCCTGACGCAAGTGATCATCGTGCGTCTGCCATTTCCGGTGCCCGACGACCCCGTGACCGAGGCACGGATCGAACGCATCCGCGAACGGGGCGGCGATCCGTTTCGTGAACTCACCCTCCCGGCGGCGGTGATCAAGTTTCGCCAGGGAGTCGGCCGCCTCATCCGGACGGCATGCGACACGGGCAGCGTGGTGGTGCTCGATCGCCGCATCGTAGACCGCTGGTACGGACGGTGGTTCCTCGACGCGCTGCCCGAGTGCCCCGTCCAGCCCCTTGAGGAGGATGACGAGCTCGATTGACGGCGCGGCCGCCGGGCGCAGCCGGCTTTGGCTGCGCCGCACGGGACAAGAGGTCGGACATCCTTGCAGGTGCGACGAGTCGGTCGCATCGGCCGGCCAGCGGCTCCTCGTGCGGCCCCTGATAGGGCAGGCGTGCGTCGGGGTTGTCGATTGCTCGCGCGAATGGGACGGAGCCCGACGTGGGCCGGACGTGCCGGTGGAGCGCCGGGGTGGCCGTCGGCATCCTGACAACCCTTCGCCATCGACAGCCGGCCGAACAGATCCCGTCAAACGGACCATCCTTTCATGGGCCAGCAAGGTGTGCTATAAGCCGGCGGCGATGACCGAATGCGTCCCTCCGTTCGCTGGCTGAAAGGCGCCGTCTCGGCGGCGTTTTTCTTGGTGTTGCTCCGGTGGATGCGCCGCCACGACATCGGCGCTCATCTGCGCGGGGCGGATCCGATTTTTTTGGCCGCATCGTTCATGATTGTCCCCGTTATGGTCTCGGCCAGTTGCCTGAAATGGCAGGTGTTGCTGCGCGCGCAGGGCCACCGCGTGCCGTTTCGGTCGCTGATGGCGTACTATCTGGTCGGCTACTATTTCTCCAATCTGCTTCCCTCGATGGTCGGAGGGGACGTGGTTCGGTGGCTCTACGCGGGGCGGCACATCGGGAGCCTCGGCCATGCCGCCGCCTCGGTGTTTCTGGAGCGCGTCACGGGCATTGTGTTTTTGCTGGCCATGGTCGTTGTCCTGCCGGCGTTGAACGGCGGGCTGTATCGTCATCCGGCGATTTGGATCCCCGCCGTGGGGGCGATCGGCCTGCTGGCGTCCATGGTCGTCGCGATGTCGTTGCCGGCACGTGCGCGGTCGCTGGCGACAGCCATCGCCGATCGGCTGGAGCTCGCCAGTCCTTCCGCGGGCACGCGATCGGCCGGACGGCTCCGTCGGTGGGCCGTCCGGGGACTGCGAAAGGCCGATTCGTTTTTCGATCGCGTGGCGGTGGGATGGGCGGTGCTGCGCAGGGACCGGCGGGTATTGGCGCAGGTCGTCATGCTGACCTTGGCGTTTTATGCGCTGGCGGTGTTAAACGTCTGGTTGGCTTTCCGCACATTTGGGCCGGCGCCGTCGCCCGCGCATATCCTGGCGGTTCTTCCGACGGCGCTGACGGTGGCCATGATCCCGATCACGCTGGGCAGCCTTGGCATCACCGAGACTTCGTATGTTTTTTACTTCGGGCTGCTCGGCGTCAGCGCCGGCCACACGGGATTGATGGCGTTGTTTTTGAGGGCCAAGTTGATCCTCGTGGGGCTGGTCGGCGGGGCGGTGTATGTGTTGCGGGGTCATCCGGTTCGTCCGGTTGATGCGACCGCCGGCGACATGGCGCCATGAGAGTTTGCGATCGGGACAAGCGCTGGCGAATCGTTTCCGTGGCGGCATGGGCGGTGGCCCTGCTTGCGCTGGGCGCCACCGGCGAGATCCCGTGCGCCTGGCCATTGGCCATCCTGCCGGCGGGGTGGGGGGCGTGGGCGATCGCGGCCGAACGGAGGCGGCGGTCTGGCGGCGGAGCGGGTTCGGACGATCTGGCCGATTCCGCCGCGTGGATGGTGGCTGCGGCGCTGCTGTTGCTGGCGACGCCGGCGATGCACTCTCCCGCCTCGATGCTTCCCGCCTGGTGGCCGGCGGACTCGACCCTCTGGGGCTGGCTCAAGTCGGGCGTGGTTCGTTGGGCGGCGCTCTCGGCGATGCTGACGCCGTTCAGCACCCGCGTGTGGGTGGGCCGCCGGTTGTCCGTTCTGCTCGCCGCGTTGGCCGCCGGGGTCTGCGCGTGGGCGTTGGTTCGATTCCTGCAGACCACCGGCGGGACGGCGCTCTACCGCGACGACCATCCGACGTTCCTGCTCCGGTTGTGGTTGGCCGCCCGCTCCTTGCCGTCGCCGGCCTGCTACCACGCGTATTGGGATGCCGGCAGGATCGATGCGGCCCCGTTGGCAACTGGTGTGCTGTTGCTGGCCGCGCCGTTGTGGCCCCTTTGGCGCATCTGGCCGCCGCATGAGGTCTACACTCCGGTGGTCGGCGTGGCGCTGACGGGGGGGGTGCCGCTGGCGGCGGCGGCGGCGGCGCGTTGGATCGGCGGGGGGAAGGTCGCGTCCGCGCTGGCTGCGCTGCTGGCGCTGGGATCGGCTCGCGCTTTTCATCTCTGGGCGCTCCACTTCGGTACGGTGCCCGCCACCCTGTCCGCCGTGGGTGCGCTCGCGACGACGGCGGCGGTGATTCGCATTTTGCGGTCGGAGCAGCCCGGCGTTCGCGATGCCGTCGTCCTGACCGTGTCGCTGGCCGTTTTTCTCATATGGCCGCCTGCCGCGATCATGGCCGTGATGGTCGCGGCGGGCGCGGGCGTTTGCGCGGAGACATGGGGGCCGCGCCGACTCTTCGTTCTCGCAGCCGGGGCGGTGGCGGCCGCAGTTGTGCTGTGGCCGATCGCCGGCGCGTTGCTTCAATTGGGCGGTGTCGAAGGTTTTTCGCCGAGCCTGAGCCGGACGCCCGAGTGGCCGGAGGATTTGTGGGCGGGCCTGCGCCGGCTTGGCGGCGCGGTCCGGCAAGGGCATCCCTGGCTGGTGTTTGGCGGAATGGCGGTCCTGCCGGCTCTCGATGGATCCCGACGGCGGGTGCTCGCGGTCTCGCTGGGCGGGCTGGCTCTTTTGACGGGGTGGGGGGAGGGCTGGAAGCCGCAGTTTCAGCTCACCCGGGCGGTGGTTCCGCTGTTCACGCTGGCGGTCTTGCCAGCCTCCCTTGCGGCCGAACGGCTTTTGACTGCGCACGGGGCGTCGTGGCGGGAGATGCGGGCGGGCTTGCTCGCGCTGCTGGCCGTCGCTGCCTACGCCACGGTGAACGTATATGGCAACCGCAGCCACGCGCCATACCGCATCATGGAGGACGAACCCCGGCAACTCGCGGAATGGATCGGCCGCCATGTGCCGCCCGGCGCGCGCGTCGTGTTCGCCGGGCCGACCGTGCACGCCTACGGCGGCGGCCACGTGGCGTACCTGCCGATCCTTTCCGGCCGATCGATGTTGGCCTGCGACTACTACCATTTTTCGCCGGCCACCCGTGAATACGAATTCCCGCCACGGGCGTTCCGCGAAACGGACGAGGATGTCTTCGAGTTTCTCGACCTGTACAACGCCGCCGCCGTGGCGACCTATCACCCGCACTGGCTGCGGTTTCTGCGGAAATATCCCGACCGGTTCGAGGAGGCGGCCGCGTTCGGCCGCGACGGACGGCGGATCGTCTTCAAAATGCGGCGTCCGCCGCCGGGACAGTTTTTGGAGAACAGCGGCGTAGTGGAGGAATCGGTGAACGAGTTGAAGGTGAGGGTGGACCACCCCGACCGGCCGGCGGTGATTCGCTATCACTGGGCGCGGGGGCTGTACGTGGAGCCGCCCGCAAGGGTGCGTCCGCGCGACGTGGGACGGGGTGTGACGATGATCGAGGTGGATCCCGCCGGTCGGCCGGAGGTGCGGATCCGCTGGTCCCTTCGGGCCCATCGGGCGGCGGGTGCCGAGAGGGACGATGCGGCGAGTTGACGACGTGCGCGAGGGGCGTTTGGAGGGCGCGGCGGTGGCCGCGGCCGTTGCGGCGGGTTTTTTGTTGCGCCTGGCCTATGCGCGGTACGCGTATTGCTCGACGTTCGACACCGCCACCGTCGGCCTGATGGGCCTGAACATTTTGCGGGGCGAGCGCCCGTTGTTCTTCTATGGACAGCGCTACTTCGGCAGCCTCGAGGCGTGGCTGGCGGCGGGTATTTTTCGGTGGCTTGGTCCCTCAGAGGAATCGCTGGCACTGGCGGCCATCCTGCCGTCGCTGGTCTGGATCTGGGCCACATGGCGGCTCGTCCGCCAGTGGGCGGGGCCGGCGGCGGGCGTTGCGGCGGCCTGGCTGCTGGCGGTGCCAAGCTGGATCGTGTTGCATTACACGACGGGGACCTACGGCGGCTATCCGATCGCCTTTCTGATGGGCACAATCGCACTGTGGCTCTGTCTGCGGATCCGGGACCTCGATGGCGTTGCGCTGCGATGGCACGCGGCTGCCGCCGCGATTTCGGCGGGACTGGCGATCTGGACGCATCCCATTTCGGCCGCATGGCTGTTGCCTGGCGCGGCGCTGCTGGCGGAATGGGGCTGGAGGTGGAGGCGAAGTCCGCGGCGGCTTTTGCCCCTGCTGGCGTCGACGCCGTTGTTTGTCGCCGCGAGCCTGCCGCACTGGGTCGCAGCAAAGGACGTCGCCGCGCGGCCCGAGGTCGCCCGCTGGGCGCTGCAACCCGCGCAGATTCTGGCGAATCTGCGCGGTCTG
>CAKZPT010000068.1 GCA_937139365.1 uncultured bacterium
GGCCCATGCGATCGGATGGCTGCTCGGCCGCCGTCGCATCCGCCGCCGCGAACTGGTGATCGTCAACCTCTCCGGCCGTGGCGACAAGGACGTGCAGCAGCTGGCCGCGCGCACGTCGGGAGGCGACCCCCGATGAGTCTGTGCAGCATGACCGGCTTCGGCCGAGGCGCGGTCCAGCGCAAGGGCGTGAGGGCCGAGGTGGAGATCAGCTCGGTGAACCGTCGGCAGCTCGACGTGCAGATCCACCTGCCGCGTGAGCTGCAGGTTCTCGAATCCCGCATCCAGACCGAGATCGCCCGCTGCGTCACGCGCGGCCGCGTCGCGGTCAGCGTGGCCGTGCGGACCGTTGAGGGCGCCCGACCGGCGGTCCGGCTGTGCGAGCCGCTGGCGCGCGCCTACGTCGCCGCGTTCCGGCGGCTCGGCCGCCGGCTCAAATTGGCGGACGGCATCAGCCTGCGCACCCTCACCTCGATTCCGGACCTCTGGGAGGTGGAGCGTCCGGAGCGCGAGGCAGATCGGGTCTGGCCGCCCCTCCGCGCCGCCCTCCGCCAGGCGTTGCACCATCTGGTGGCCATGCGGCGGACCGAGGGCCGCGCGCTCGGCGCCGATCTGAGGGCGCGACTGGATGGGCTCCGCCGTCGGTTGAACCGGCTGCGCCGCGAGGCGCCGGCGGCCGCGCGCCGTCGCCGCGAATGCCTGCTGCGCCGCCTCAACGATCTGACCGCCTGCGGCGTCGGCTCGCGGGAGGACCTGATGCGGGAACTGGTGGTGGCCGTGGAGCGAATGGACATTGCCGAGGAACTCACCCGGCTCTCGAGCCATGTGGACCAGGCGCGCCGCACGCTGTGTGCCGCGGGCGCCTGCGGGCGCTCGCTGGATTTCCTTGCACAGGAAATGATGCGCGAGGCCAACACCATCGCCGCCAAATCGCCGGACGGCCCCCTGACGTCCGAAATCGTCGAGTTCAAGGCAGAGCTGGAGCGCATCCGTGAACAGATCCAGAACATCGAGTAACCGCCCGTCTGCCGGCGGTCCGGCCCGGCCGGAGGCGCCGTGAGCGGCCTGCCGATCCCCGTGGTCCTCGTCATCTCCGCCCCCTCCGGCGCCGGCAAGACCACCCTCTGCGAACGGCTGCTGGCCGACGTCCCAACGATGTCGTACTCGATCTCGTGCACGACCCGCCCGCCCCGCCCGGGCGAACGCGACGGGCGGGACTACTGGTTTCTTGACCCGGAGGAGTTCGAACGACGCCGTACCGCCGGCGAGTTTCTCGAGGACGCCCTCGTCCACGGCCACCGCTACGGTACCCTGCGCGCCCCCGCCGAGGCGGCGCTGGCGGAAGGGCGGGATGTGCTGATGGACATCGACGTCCAGGGCGCCGCGCGGGTCCGAGCCGCGGCCCTCGCGGCGCCGCCGGATCATCCGCTTCGCCGCGGGTACGTGGATGTCTTCGTGCTGCCGCCCTCCTTGGACGAGCTGCGACGTCGACTGACGCGCCGGGGCACCGACGCGCCGGAGGTCGTCGAACGTCGCCTGGAGCGGGCGCGCGCCGAAATGGACCGCGCCGGCGAGTTCATGTACCGGATCGTCAACGACGTCCTTGAGCGCGCGCACGCCGAACTGCGGGCCATTTACGAGACCGCCCGCCGGCGCGGCGGGGGGCGGTAGCGGCTGTACGTCTTGCGTGTCCGCGCCGTCTCGCCGATGCTGTAGCCGATGACCGTCACGGGTGCCATGCGGGCCGCCCTGCCGGCGGTGCTGATCGCGATATCGGCGGCGGCGGACACCCAGCGGGTGTTCCGCGTGTACTCGCTGGGCTTCGCCGACGGTCCGTCGGCCGAGGCGGCGGTCCGGGCGGCGGTGTCCGAGGGCGGCCGGGTCGTCCTGGATGAACCCAACCGGCGGTTGTTGGTCTTCGCAACCGGCGCCGAGCACGAGCGCATTGCCGCGTTGGCCGCCGAGCTGGCCCGGCCGCCGACGATGGTCCGCGTCGAGGTGCGCCGGCGGGCGATCGGCAGGGCGGTGGACGCGGCGGGCGCGCTGGGCGTCGTCGGGACGGTCGGCCCGGGCGGCACCCGGCTACAGCTTTCGCCGCGAGTGACTGCCCATTCCATGGAGGAGAACTCGCGGAATGTTCAGACCCTCTTGGTCGCCAGCGGCCGTTCGGCGCGCCTCGAGGTGGGGGAACGCGTGCCGTGGCTGGCCTGGCTCGAGGCGCGCGCCCTCGACTGGGGGCTGGTGTCGGCACGGATCGAATGGGCGCAGGTGGGCGCGTTCCTGGCGGTCGAACCGACGGTCGTCGGCGAGGGCGATCGCCGCAGAATCCATGTGCGGCTAGTGCCGGAGCTCAACGGGATCGCCGACGGCCGTCCCGCGCGCATCCGCTTCGAGCGCGTGGCGACCGAGTTGATCGCCGCGCCGGGCGAGACGATTCGGTTCGGTGGATCCGGGGTGGATCGGGAGTTTTACGAACGGTTTCTCATCGGCGTCCGCGGCGGATCGGAGACCGGCAACGTCGAGTACGAGCTGACGCCGACGATCGTGGAACCGGGGAGGTGAGGAATGAGACCTTGGATCCGGATGGCCGTTGCGGCAGGGGGGATGTGGGCCGCCGTTGCGGGCGCCCAGTCCTGGCTGTGGTCGCCGGGCGGCGCGGGAGGGGGGATCGCCGGGGAACGCGAGGAGTGGGCGAGCGCGTCGATCGCATGG
Source organism: uncultured bacterium (assembly GCA_937139365.1). GTDB lineage: Bacteria > Verrucomicrobiota > Kiritimatiellia > PWTM01 > PWTM01 > CAACVY01. Next base: position 2,710 of record CAKZPT010000068.1, read on the forward strand.
GCCCCGACCGAGACGATCGAGGACTCGACGGAGAAGTTCGGCTTCCTTGAGGCGGCCGGCCGGATGTCCCTGGGCTATTACTGGCTGCGATCGGGCTCGTTCGACTTTGACGCCCGAGCGCGTCTTTGGCTGACGCTCGACGGCGGCCGTTACGAGGTGCCCGGCGCCCTCGCGCAACTGTTTGTGCGGACGCGATGGGATCTGCGCCTTTCCCCCATTACCGCCCGCTTCGAAGCGATGCCGGGCTACTACGCCGAGCCCGAACACGTCGAGTGGGACGACTTCAACCTCCCGGTGGCCGCGTCGGCGATCTTCGAGCCCGTCCGCGGGCTCTCGGGCCAGGCCGGGTTCGTCGTGTATCCAGGCTTTGAGAACTATCTGGACCCCATCCTGCGGGTGCGCTGGCAGCCGGCGGCGTTGCTAACCGCGGACGTGGGATACCCCGAAACCCGCGTCGCGGTCTGTCCCCACCCGCAGCTCAAGCTGGTGGGCGGCTGGCAGGTGAACCGCGTCTGGCAGTTCTCGCTGTCGAGCGACGACAGGAAGGGCGACTTCATGATGCGCGATCAGCGGCTGTACCTCGGCCTGGACGTCGGGGAGCCGGGGCGCTTGACCTTCTCGGCGCGTCTGACCTGGTTGCTGGAGCGCGAGCTGGACTACGAGGCTGGCCTGTATCAGGACGCCCAGGTGGACGACGGCGTGATGTACTGGATCGGCGTGTCAGGCGAGTTCTGAGGCCCATGGCAGGCCGCGACAGGAGGCGGCGTCGTCGTCGGAGCGCGGCGGCGTCGCTGGGGGCCGCGCTGGTGTGGGCGTTTCCGACGACCGCGCCGGGGTCGGCCGCCGCCGACGATCTCCCGGTCGCCCCGATCGTGCCCGTCACCAACGACGGGATGCGGGTCTGCCTCCGGTTGGCCACGGCGTCGGCCACCGTCGAGGTGGACCTGGGGTCCGGCCGCGTCACGGCCTTCACGCCGGCCGACGGCACCAACGTGCTCGCGGGCGGTCCAGCCGAGGCCGGCCGCCCGCCGTTCGGCGGGCTGTGGATCTGGCCTGCGCCGGAGGAATCATGGCCCGTGCTGCGGAGGGAAGGAGCGGCACCGGAGCGGGCCTTCGAGAGCGCGGGCTGGACGGCGACGGCGTGGCGGACCCGACACGGCGCGGCGATGGCGCGCCTCACCCGTTCCCTGGGCGCCCCTCTGCACGTGACGGAGACCCGCCGGTTGCGCGTCAGCCCCTACGCCGCCACGCTGACGGTGGTCGTTCGGCTCGAGCGCACCGCCGCCTCGTCCATCCCGCTCGGACCGGCCCTTGCGGTCCGTTTGGCCACACCGACACGCCTGGTTTTGCCGGCCGATGACCGGGCCGGCCCTCCGGCCCGGCCCATCTCGTTCGACCCGCCGCCGCGGTTTGCCTGGACGATGGGAGCCGGAGCGGCGGTGTACCGGCTTGCCCTTGGCGGCGAGCATCGCTTTGAGTCCGTGGTGCCAGCCCGGCCCTGGCTGGCGGCGGAGCTGGCGCGCCATCTTTTCTGGCTGCGGGCCGGCGCGGTCTCCTCCGCCCCGCCGCCGCGGGTCCGCGCTTATGTGCACCGCGCCGCGGGGTGCGCCGAGCTGGAGCTGGCCGCGGACCCCGCGCCGCTGTCCCCCGGCGCTGCCGCGGAATGGGAGTTCGCCGTCGAATGCGTCCCCTACGTCGCCGGGCTCGAGGCGGGCGAGCTGGCGGTGCGGGCTCGGCTGCTGGTGGGCGAAAAGGAGGCGGCGGCCCCGTAGGCCGCGCGGGGCGCGATGGCATCGAGCCGGGTCATCCGATCCGCGAGCCTGGTGGGCGCGATGACGCTGGTCAGCCGCCTGCTGGGCTTCGCCCGAGACATCCTGCTGGCCGGCGCGCTAGGCACCTCGGCGGCGATGTCCGCCTTCGTGATCGCGTACCGCATCCCGAACCTGTTCCGCGCCCTGTTCGGCGAGGGCGCCCTTTCGGCCGCCTTTATCCCGGTGTTTGTCGAAAGCCGCCAGCGGGAGGGCGATGCGGCGGCGTGGCGGCTGGCCCGATCGATCTTCACGCTCGTCGGCGTGACGCTGGTGCTGTTGGTCGGGGTTGGACTGCTGGTGGCCACCGCCGCCGTGGGCCGCCCGGACCTGTCCGAACCGGCGCGGTTGACCTGGTCGCTCTTCCGGATCATGTCGCCCTATCTGCTGTTCATCTGCATGGCCGCGGTGGCCATGGGCGCCCTGAACGCCTTCGGCCGGTTCGCAGTGCCGGCGGCCACCCCGTGGATCCTGAACCTCGTCGAGATCGTGGTGCTGCTGTGGGTCTGCCCGCGGCTCGGGCCTCGGCCGGAGCAGCAGGTGTACGGCGTGGCGTGGAGCGTCTTCGTGGCGGGCATTCTTCAGTGGGGCCTACAGCTGCCGCTGCTGTGGCGGCTGGGGGCGGACCTGCGGCCCGGTCTGGACCGGCACGACCCACGGCTCTGGCGCGTGCTGGCGCTGATGGGGCCGGCCGCGATCGGACGGGCCGTCTCCCAGTTCAACGTGTTCTTCGCCACGATGCTCGCCGCACGCATCGGTCGCTGGGCCGCCGCCGCCCTCTACTACAGCGAGCGCATGATCTACCTGCCACAGGGCATCTTCGCCACCGCCCTCGGGACTGTGCTGCTGCCGAGGTTCTCCGGACACGGCGCGCGCGGCGACCTGGAAGGCCTGCGCCGATCGGTCGGCGAGGGCATCCGGCTGATCCTCTTTGGCATGCTGCCGGCGGCGGTCGGCCTCTTCGTGCTGGCCGAACCGATCGTCCGGATGAGCTTCGAGCGCGGCCAGTTCGACGCCGAGTCGACGCTGTTGACCGTCCGGAGCCTCCGGGTCTACTGCTTTGGCCTTCTCTTCTTCGGCCTTGGCAAGGTCGTGGTGCCCGCGTTCTACGGCCTCCAGGACACGCGCACGCCGGTCCGCATCGGCGTCATCGCGGTGCTGGCCAACCTCGCGATGAGCCTCACCTTCCGCGCGACCTGGCCGCTCCATCTCCGGCACGCCGGCCTGGCGTTCGCGGTCGTCGCCTCGGAGGCGTTGAACGTGTTGATCCTGTTGTGCATTCTCGAGCGCCGCATCGGTGCGGTCGACTGGCGGGCGGTCGGCTCCAGCTTCGTCCGCGTCGCGGCCGGCTGTGCCCTCCTGGCCATCGCCGCGCCCGCCGCCGATGCCTGGGCGGCGGCGGCGGCCATGCGCTGGGCCGGCCCTGGAAAGCTTGCGCAGGTCGCCGGCGTGCTCGCCGGGCTGATCGCGGGGGCGGCCGTGTACGGGTTTTCGGCGCGGCTATTGCGCCTGCCCGAGTGGTCCGACATGATCGCCGCGCTGCGGCGTCGGGCCGGCGCCGTAGAGCTGGACGAGTGACGACCGCCGCGGAGTGCAACATGAACGAAGGTATGACCGGGTCCTACGTCGCGGATCTGGAGGCGATCCGGGCCGCTGGACTGTGGAAGGGCGAGCGGGAGATGGCCGGACCGCAGCGTCCGCGTGGGCGGGTGGACGGGCGCGAGGTCCTAAACCTCTGCGCGAACAATTACCTCGGCCTTTCCGACCATCCGGCGCTACGTGAGGCGGCTGCGCGGGCGATGGAGGAGTAGGGCTTCGGCCTCTCGTCGGTTCGCTTCATCTGCGGCACCCGGACGATCCACCGCCGGCTGGAACGCCGCGTGGCGGAATTCCTGTCGGCCGACGACGCGATCCTCCACGCCTCGTGCTACCAGGCCAACGTCGGCCTATTTTCGGCGCTGCTCGGCGAGTGCGACCTCGCGATCAGCGACGAGCTCAACCATGGCACGATCATCGACGGGATCCGGCTCGGCAAGGCCCGGCGCCGAATCGTCCCGCACGCGGAGCCGGCCGCGGTGGAGCGCGAATTGCGCAAGGCCCGGGCCGCCGGCGCCGGCCGAATCCTCGTGGTCACCGACGGCGTCTTCTCGATGGACGGCGACGTCGCCGACCTCGCCGCCCTGCGACGGCTGTGCGACGAATATGAGGCGATGCTGATGGTGGACGATTCCCACGCCACCGGTTTCTGGGGGCCGACGGGCCGAGGGACGATCGAGCAGCACGGCCTCCTCGGCCGGGTGGAGATCGTCACCTCCACGTTCGGCAAGGCCCTCGGCGGCGGGCTTGGCGGCTTCGTCGCTGGCCGCGGCGACGTCATCGCGATGCTCCGCCAGCGGAGCCGTTCGTATCTGCTCAGCAACTCGCTGCCGCCCGCGCTGGTCGGGGCGGCGCTGGCGGCCATTGAACTGGCCGCCGGCGCCGATGCCGCGCGCGAGCGGCTGCGCCGGAACACCGTGGCGCTTCGCGCGGGGCTGTCGACCGCCGGTTTCCGGGTCGGCGGCGTGGGCCACCCGATCGTCCCGATCTTGATCGGGGATGCCTTGCTCGCTGCCCGGATGGCCGACGAATTGTTCGAACACGGCGTGTTCGTCGTCGCGTTTTTCCACCCCGTCGTCCCGGTGGGCCAGGCCCGCATCCGCGTCCAGCTGTCCGCCGCGCACGAACCGGCCGACCTTGAACGCGCCCTCGCAGCCTTCGTAGCGGTCGGCCGCCAGCTCGGCGTGATCGGTTGGGCGGCCGGCGTTTTGAACCTGGCGGGCGCATCGTGTATCGTCGTCGCCCCGTGAGGCCGAGCCCATGATCGCTCGCATGTTCCGGCATCTCCGCGCGCGGGTCATCTCCGGCGTGCTGGTGCTCACCCCGCTGGCGGTGACGTTCGTCGTGCTGCGGTTTTTCTACCGCCTCTTCGTCGGCTACGTGCGGCCGATCGCCCGCCTGATGCCTCGCCAGGGGCTGCCGGAGTATGCGGTCAACGGCCTGGCGGTCGTCGCGCTGCTGGCCTTCCTCTACGGTGTCGGCGCCCTGATGCGGATGATGGTCGGCCGCCGCCTCGTGGGGTGGGGCGAGGCGGTCCTGAACCGCATTCCAGTGGTCAAATCGGTCTACTCGTGGACCAAGAGCCTGATCGAGCTGCTCGCCAGCCGCGATCGGACTGCGTTCAAATCGGTCGTGCTGGTGGACTTCCCCCGCCCGGGATGCCGGGCGCTGGGATTCGTCGGCGGCGAGGGCCGGACGTTCGACGGCCGGCGCCAGGTCCGGGTGTTTCTGCCGACCTCCCCGAACCCCACGTCGGGGTACCTGTTGCTGGTCGACGAGTCCGAGGTGACGAGGCTGGACATGACGATCGAGGAGGGGGTGCGGATGGTGGTCTCGGGCGGGGTGCTGGTTCCGCCGCTGTTCGACGGCGGGGACAGTCCGCCGCCCGCGACGGAGGACCAGGGGCATGGTTCGATCGGCACCGGAACTGGTTGACGGGTGGCCCGACGTCTGTGGGCGCGAGGAGGAACTCTTTCCGACGGCCGTGGAGCGCGGTCCGGTCTTTGGGCCGGAAAGCTCCGTGGATTTCAGCCGGGTCGAAGCGGCCTGCGCGATCGCGCTGCACATGCACCAGCCCCAGATCCCGGCCGGCGGCGGCCCCCTCGAGACGGCCCCGATCATCGGCAATCTGCAGTACATGATGGAGAACCAGCACATCGGCGACAACCACAACGCGCCGGTGTTCCGCTGGTGCTACCGCCGGATGGGCGAGTTCATTCCGGCGTTGCTTGACGAGGGCCGCCGGCCGCGCGTGATGCTCGATTACTCCGGCACGCTGCTGTGGGGGCTGCGGCAGATGGGGGCCGACGACGTGCTCGACGCCCTGCGCGCCCTCGCTACCGACCCCCGGCTGCGCCAGGCGGTGGAATGGCTGGGTACGGCCTGGGGCCACGCCGTCGCGCCCTCGACGCCGGTCCGCGATTTCCGGCTCCACGTCGGCGCTTGGAGGCACCATTTCGCGGCCCTGTTCGGCCGCGAGGCCCTCGCGCGCGTCCGCGGCTTCTCACCGCCGGAAATGGCGCTGCCCAACCATCCCGATGTCGCGTACGAGTTCGTCCGCACCCTCCTCGACCACGGCTACGAGTGGGTCCTGGTGCAGGAACACACGATCGAGCCCATCGATCCGTCCGCCCCGAGGCCCGGCCCCCACGTCCCCCACCGCCTCGTCTGCGTGGATTCGACCGGCCGCCGCGCGGAGATCCTCGCGTTCGTGAAGACGCAGGGCAGCGACACCAAGCTCGTCGGCCAGATGCAGCCGTGGTACGAGGCCCGCTCGCTGCGGCGCTGGACGATCGGCGGCCGGCCGCGTCCGCCGCTGGTGACCCAGATCTCGGACGGCGAAAACGGCGGCGTGATGATGAACGAGTTCCCGCCAAAGTATTTCGAAGTCGTCCGCGAGGCCTCGGGCGGACCGTATCCGCTGCTCAACGCCACGGAATACCTCGAGCTTCTCCGCGCCGACGGATGGACGCCCGCCGACGCGCCGGAGGTACGGCCGGTCCACCAAGGCCGCATCTGGGCGAGGGTTCGACCCGGCGACGGGCCCGAGCGGCTGGCCGCGGCGATCGAGGAGGCGAGGCGCGAGGACGCCCGCTTTCACATGGAGGGAGGAAGCTGGACCTCCAACATCTCCTGGGTGCGCGGCTACGAGGCCGTGCTCGGTCCGATCGAACGCGTCAGCGCCCTCTTCCACGAACGGATGACCGCCAGCAACGCCCGGCCGAATGAGCCGAGGTACCGCCGCGCCCTCGTGCACCTCATGCTGTGCCAGACCTCTTGCTTCCGGTACTGGGGACAGGGCATCTGGACCGATTACGCCCGCGAGCTCTGCCGCCGGACGGAGGAGATTCTCCGCCGGGAGTTCTGATCCGGCATCCGGTGGCGTCGGGTCGGAGGCCGTCGGCGGAGCGGATAAGGGCCGGAATCGCATGGCGGCTGGCGATGGCGCGTCCAGCAGGAGGTGGATTTATGAGGCGCGTGGTGCGGAAAACGGTCACGGGCGGGGTGATGCTCGCGGCCGGGGGGGTGCCCGGCGCGGCATCGCCGCCTGGACCGCCGATCGACCCGACCGTGGAGGGCATGATGACGCCCGCGGGCATCGATGCGACGGCGCCCCGGCTCGGCTGGAAGCTGGTCGCGGCCCGGCCCGACGCGCGCAATTTAAAGGCGTGCGCGTGGCAGGTGCTAGTCGCCAGCACTTTGGGGGACTTTGCGCGGGACGAGGGTGGCCTGTGGGACAGCGGCCGCGTCGAATCCGCAGAGACGATCTGGATCCCGTACACCGGCCGGCCGCCGGGCTCCAGGCGACGATGCCACTGGAAGGTGCGCGTCTGGGGGAGGTCCGCGCCCGATGTGCCGTCGCCGTGGAGTGTCCCGTCGAGCTGGGTGATGGGCGTCGTCCGGCCGGAGGACTGGACGGCCAAACGGATTGGGGCGCATCCCGCGACCCGCGTGTAGTTGGACTTGCCGTCGCCGGTTGGATCTGGGGCCGGCGAGGGGGTACGACCGTCGCGCCGAAGGGACGGACCTGGCCGCGTCTTCGAAGCGGCCGCCGTCGAACGCCTCGTCGAGGCGATCCAGGTGGCCCGTGGGCATCCCGATTTCGGCATCCTTGGCTCGAGTTTTCCGCCGCCGGAGCAAGGGGGGACGTGCTGACCTGGCGTTGGCGATGTTGATGAAGGAGGATCGTCGTCGTTCGGCGCGTGGCTCCTCAGGGGCGCGACACGCTGTGGGAGGATTGGAACGAGGGCGCCTCGCGGAACCACATCATGTACGGCGATTTTTCGGTGTGGCGGTTCCAGTGCATGGCCGGCCTCCGCCTCTCTCCGAGGGTGTCCACCACCGGAGGGCCGGTGGTGCCGGAGGCGGTTGTGTTTCGCGAGTTCGTGATCGCCCCCGAGGCGGCGGCCGGGTGTCGTGGGCCCGCGCATGGCACGACTCGACCTACGGCCGGATCGAGACGGCATACGGACATCTCGGGCGACAAGCTCCGTCTCGGTGTCGCCGTGTCCGTCGGGACGGAGGCGATTGTTCGGCTGCCCGTTCCCGAAGGAGTCGCCCGGGCCGACTGGCGAGCACGCCGGTGCGCGACGGGAGCGGCTGCGCGGTCCGGCGCGTCGGGTCCGGCTGCTACCGCTGGGTCGCGCCGTCGTCGCGACCGTGAGCCGATCCGGCGGGGCCGTCTGTGTCCGGGGCCGGTGGGGGTGGGGCCGGATCGTCGCGCCCTTCGACCGCCGCCCTGTACTTGCGATACTGCCGCACGACCCACCGGGTCTGCCGCACCACCCCCATCAGGATGCGCAGATCCGCCGACGAGAGCGGCCCTCGGCTGAAGGCGCGGATGAAGCCGAGCATCATGTGGTCCGCCTTCGGTTCCTCCATGAAGCCGATCTCGAGCAGCATCGCCCGCCACATTTCGAAAAACCGCTGCTTGGCCAACGCGGTCGCCTCGGGCGTGCGCTCCTGCGGCGGCTCGTACGCGCCGGAGGCGACATACAGCTCATAGGCGCACACCATCACTGCCATCGCTAAATTCAGGGAGGGATAGGCTGGCGAGGAGGGAATGCGGATCAGCCAATGGCAGGCCCCCAGATCATCGTTGGACAGGCCATCGTCTTCCGGTCCGAAGACCAGTGCCACGGGGGTGTCGGCGGCGGCCATCAATATGCGTTCGGCGGCCTC
>CAKZPT010000069.1 GCA_937139365.1 uncultured bacterium
TTCATCTTGGGCATGATGCTTCCTTATTTATCTCATGCGGCCAGGTGATTCCGCGACGCGGAATGCTTCACCAACCCAACAGCACGTATGGTGGCGTTTTTGACCCGGCTTGAACCGGAGCCCGAGAAACGCCCGTCTCGAAAATCAGGCTTTTTTCTTCGGCGCCAGCATCATCACGAGCTGGCGGCCTTCCATCTTCGGGAACTGCTCGACCACGGCGAGTTCGGCAAGGTCGGCCGACACGCGGCGTAACTGCTCCATGCCGATTTCCTGGTGCGCCATCTCGCGGCCGCGAAAACGCAGCGTCACCTTGGTCTTGTCACCGTCCTGCAGGAAACGCATCAGGTTGCGCAGCTTGATCTGGTAGTCGCCCTCGTCCGTGCCCGGACGAAACTTCACTTCCTTGATCTGCACCTGCTTCTGCTTGAGCTTCGCCTCGTGCTGTTTCTTGCTTTCCTGGTACTTGAACTTGCCGTAGTCCATGATCTTGCACACGGGCGGCTGCGCCGTCGGTGCAATCTCCACCAGGTCCAGGTCTGCCTCTTCCGCCTGGCGCAAGGCATCGTAGAGTTTCACGATACCGAGCTGTTCGCCTTCGGTTCCGACCAAACGCACTTCCGGGGCTGTAATTTCACCGTTGATGCGTGTCTGCTTTTTCTCTGTCGCGATGAGCCGTTCTCCAATTCCAAAACCCGGCGCCAGGCGCGCGGGCAAACCAGGTCAAACAAAGTAAAGAAGGCGCGGGGGCGGATTCCCTGAGGGAGACCCCAACGCCTTTTGTTTGACCGCCTTTACTGGCGCGTCTGAATTTCCGATTTCAGGCGCGCGATGAAGTCATCCAAACCGAGCTGCCCCAGGTCCTGGTTGCCGCGGGCGCGGACGGAAACCCGGTGGGTCTCCCGCTCCTTGTCGCCGACGACCGCCAGATAAGGCAGCTTCTGCAAGCTATGTTCGCGGATTTTATAGGTAATTTTGTTATTACTCAAGTCCGCCCCGGCGCGTATGCCGGCCGCCCGCAACGTCCGCACGACCGCATGGGCGTAGCCGGCCTGGTTTTCGCTGATGTTCATCACCATGACCTGCACCGGCGCGAGCCACAAGGGGAAGTTGCCGGCGTGGTGCTCGATAAGGATGCCGATGAAGCGCTCCATCGAACCGAGGATCGCGCGGTGCAGCATCACCGGGGTCTTGCGGCTGTTGTCCTCGGCGACGTATTCGGCGCCGAGGCGCGCCGGCAGGTTGAAGTCGAGCTGGATGGTGCCGCACTGCCACAGGCGGCCGAGCGTGTCCTTCAGCGTGAACTCGATCTTGGGGCCATAGAAGGCGCCCTCGCCCGGCTGCAGCTCGAAGGCGAGACGGTTCTTCTCCAGCGCCGCGGCGAGCGCGGGGGCGTTGACATTGAACGGCTGCCGGACGCGGTGGATCGCGTCGATGCCCTCGGGGGGGCCGACGGCGTACCCGATCCGCAGGCCGGCCAGACCGTACGTCTTTGAGAAAGTGCGCAGCACAAACACAGGCCGCCCCTCGCGAACGTAGCCGACGGTGTCTGGCTGCCGGTCGGCGGGCAGCAGGTCCATGTAGGCCTCGTCGAACACCACCGCGACGTGCGGCGGCACCATCGCCATCATCCGACCGATCGCCGCCTCGTCCACCATCGTGCCCGTGGGGTTGTTGGGGTTGGCGACGAAGATCAGGCGGGTGGTCCGGTCGGCCGCGCGGGCCATCGCCTCGACATCGTGGGTGAACCCGCGCATCGGGGTCTCGACGGTGGCCGCGCCGAAGAGGTCGGCCACCAAGCGGTACACGACGAAGGCGCGCTCGGAGGCGACGATCGAGGTGCCGGGCATCAGGAAGACCTGCCCGAGAAGGGCGATGAGCTCGTTGCTGCCGTGGCCGACGGCGATGTGGTCCGGCGAAACGCCGTGGCGCGCGGCGAGGGCGTGTCGCAGGTGCCAGGCGCCGCCGTCGGGGTAGCGGTGCAGCGAGCGGGCGGCCTTGCGGTAGGCGCGGACGGCCCGGGGCGAGGGGCCGAGCGCGTTTTCGTTCGAGGCCAGCTTGACGATGTCGGGCCCCAGGCCGAACTCGCGGGCGACCTCCTCGATCGGGCGGCCGGGTTCGTACACCGCCAGTCGGCGCACGCGGGATGGGATCTCCATCGCCGCCTCACTCCCCCCGGTCGACCGCGCGCGGGTACGACCCGAGCACCCGCAGAACCGTGCATTCGTGCGCAAGCTGCTCGATCGCGGCCGCCACCGGCGGATCCTCGCTGTGGCCCTCGACGTCGACGAAGAAGTAGTACTCCCACGCCACAGACCGGTTCGGCCGCGATTCGATTTTGCAGAGGTTAACGCCGTGCTGGCTGAACGCCGCGAGGGCCCGGTGCAGTGCGCCGACCTTGTGCTGAACCGAGAACAGCAGCGACGTGCGATCATGGCCGGTGGGGCGGCCGCACCGCGCCCCGACGACGAGGAAGCGCGTGGTGTTGCCCCGCAGGTCCTGCACCTCCGATGCGATCACGTCGAGGCCGTACTGATCCGCCGCCTGGGGGCCGGCCAGCGCGGCGGCGCCCTCCTCGGAGGCGGCCATTTTGGCGGCGTGCGCCGTACTCGACACGGGAACGAGCTCGATGCCGGCCATCTCGGCCTGCAGGAAGCGGCGGCACTGGCCGAAGACCTCGGGCTTGCTGTAGATGCGGCGGATCTGGTCGCGCGCGCAACGGGCCAGCAGGTGCTGGGCAATCCGCAGGTAGATCTCCGCGACGATCTTCAGGGACGTCTCGGCGAACTCGTCCAGCGTGTGCGTGACAGCCCCCTCGGTCGAGTTCTCGATCGGCACCACGCCGTAGTCGGCGCGGCCCTTCTCGACTGCGGCGAAGACGTCGCTGATCGTGTCGCAGGAACAGTAGTCCACGCTGGCGCCGAACCGCATCCTGGCGGCCTCGTGGGTGAACGTCGCCGGGGGGCCGAGGTAGGCGATGGTCAGGGGCTGCTGCAACGACATGGCCGCGGACATGATCTCGCGGTAGATCGCGCGCAGCGAGGCGTCCGGCAGCGGTCCCTCGTTGTAGCGGCCGGTTCGCTCGAGGACCTGGGTCTCGCGCTCGGGCTTGAAGATGGACTCGCCGGTCTCGCGCTTGGCACGGCCGATTTCCATCGCGATCCGGGTGCGCTCGTTCAGCAGCGCCACCAGTTGCCGGTCGAGTTCGTCGATCCGGCTGCGAAGCTGTTCGAGGTTCATGACGGGTCCCCTCCGCCTGCGGGTGGGTCGTCCGGCGCGGCGGGCGGCGCCGGGGCCGTCGCCGCGGGCGCCTGCGGCGCGCTTATCTCGCGGCGGCGCAGCTCGTCCACGCCGGGCAGGTCGTCCAGGCTGTTGAGGCCGAAGTGCTCCAAAAACCGCTGCGTCGTGCCGAACAGCCACGGGCGCCCCGGCAGATCGCTGCGGCCGACGACGCGGATCAACTGCAGGTCCAGCAGATTGCGCAGGATCTGGTCCACCGCCACGCCGCGCACCGCCTCGATCTCGGCCCGCGTCACCGGCTGGCGATAGGCGACGATCGCGAGCGTCTCGAGGGCCGGCTGCGAGAGCCGCTGCGGCCGGCCGCGTTCGAGGTGGACCCTCACCCACGGTCCGCACGCGGGCAGGCTCTCCAGGCGCCGGCCGTGGGCCACTTCGACCAACCGCAGCCCGATCCGTGCCGCGTCCAGCGCCCGGGAGATTTCCGCCAGCGCGGCCTCGATCTCCGCTCGGCCCACCTCGGCGTACTCCCGCGCCAAACCCCCACCGTGATCCGCGGCCTGCTGGAACACCTGAGCCAGCCGCTCGACGGTCACCGGCTGCCGGGACACCAGCAGGATCGCCCCGACGATCTCCCGCACCTCCGGTCGCACTTGCGTCTCGGACATCTGCGCCCTCCCCCCCTACGCGACCGCCGTTTGCAGCACGATCTCGCCGAACGGCGTATCCTGGCGCGCCACCAGTTGCTGCAGCCGGATCAGCTCCAGCATGGCCAGAAATGTCACGACCATTTCGTGCCGGGACCGCATCGCCAACAACATCTCCGTCAGCGAGAGCTCGCCGCGCTCGCGAATCTGCTCGAGCAACTGATCGATCTTCTCGCCGACGGTGAACCGCTCCGCGAAGATTTCCCGCAGGTCCTCTCCGCCGATCCGTTGCAGGGCCGTCTGGAAGGCCGTCAGCAGATCGAAGATGCTGACCTCGCCCAGCGGCAGCGGCGGCGCCGCTGCGCCTGGCGCGGCCTCGGCGACGTCGGGCCGCGTGAACACGTCCACCCGCTCCTGCTCGATCTGCTGCAGGAACTGCGCCGCGTCCTTGAACTTCTTGTACTCCACCAGCCGCCGGACCAGCTCCCAACGCGGGTCCTCCTCCTCCGTCGGATCCTCGCCCTCCGCGGCGCGCTCCTCCTCCGGCAATAGCATGCGGCTCTTGATCATCATCAGCGTCGCCGCCATCACGAGGAATTCCCCGGCGATCGTCAGGTCGAGCATCCGCATCATGTCCACGTACTGGAGATACTCCGACGCGATGCGCTCGATCGGGATATCGTAGATGTTGATCTCGTCCTTCCGGATCAGGTACAGCAGAAGGTCGAGGGGGCCTTCGAACACCTCGAGGCGGACCTTGTAATCTGGGACCGGCGCGGGCATCGGGGATCAATCCAACCCCACGGCGCGCCGGGCCGCCGCCAACGTCCGGCGGGCCTCGGCGCGGGCCCGCTCGGCGCCGCGCCGAAGTGCCGCCTCCACCTTGTCCGGCGACGCGGCCAGCTCGGCTCGCCGCAGCCGCATCGGCTCGAAGTGGGCCTCCAGCTTCTCCGCGAGCGCCTGTTTCGCGGCGGCGTAGCCCAGGCCGCCGGCGCGGTATCGTTCGGCCATCGTGCGGCGCTCCTCCTCCGTCGCGAACAACCGGTACAGCGCAAACACGGTGCAGGCATCCGGGTCCTTCGGCTCCGCCACCGACCGGCTGTCGGTCACGATCCGCATGATCCGCCGGCGCGTCTCCGCCGGGTCGCCGAAAAGATCGATCGTGTTACCATAAGATTTCGACATTTTCTGTCCGTCGAGCCCCGGCACCACGGCGACCTCGTCCCGGATGGCCGGTTCCGGGACGCGGAACACCGGCCCGAACTCGTTGTTGAACTTGATCGCGATGTCCCGGGTGACTTCGACGTGCTGTTTCTGGTCCCGGCCGACGGGGACGATCTCGGCCTGCACGGCGAGGATGTCCGCCGCCATCAACACGGGGTACGCGAACAGGCCGTGGCTGGGCGAGATGCCGCGGGCGATCTTGTCCTTGTACGAGTGACAGCGCTCGAGCAGGCCCATCGGGGCGACGACGGAGAGCAGCCAGGCTAGCTCGCAGACCTCCGGCACATCGCTTTGCCGGTAGAAGGCCGTCCGCTCCGGGTCAAGGCCGCAGGCCAGAAAATCGAGCGCCACCTCCCAGGTGGCCCGACGGAGGGCGTCGGCGTCATGCACCGTAGTGAGCGCATGGTAGTTGGCAATGAACAGGAACGCCTCGCCCCGTTCCTGCAGCTCCAGCGCCGGCCGCATCATCCCGAAGTAGTTGCCGATGTGCAGCCGACCCGACGGCTGGATGCCCGACAAGACTCTCATGAACCCACGTCTCCGTTGGCCATTGGCTCCAAAGGCGTCAAGGATAGCCGATCCCCCGCCGCCATCGCAATGCGGGTGGGGGACCCTCGCAGGGACATCGCGCGGTGACGGCCCATCGCGTCGGCCGCCGCCGATGCACCGGCCGCGTCCTCGCCGGCCGGTGGTCGGCGAGTCGGTCGGGCCCCGGTCCGGACACCCGGGCTGGACGCTATTTCGGCGGCAGCGCCGCCGGCCATCCGGCGCGCAATTTCGCGGTCAGATCCCGCACCGCCGCGGCCATGTCCAGTCGCACGGCAATGTTCTCGTTCTCCTGCGGGTCATCCCGGTGGTCGTAGAGTTCGAACGCATCCACTCGGTTCGGGTCGTCGCGGTGAACCCACATCGTGAGGCGGTATTGGTCGGTGCGCATGGAGTAGCCCATCAGTTGCCGGCCTTCCTGAGACCGCGGGTACTGGCTGAAGGCCGCGCTCTTCCAGGGCCGGCCGGGATCCTCCAGAAGGGGAACAAGGCTCGTGCCCTCCAGGCCGGGCGGTGCCGGCAGGCCGGCCAGTTCAACCAGGGTCGGATAAACGTCCACGAATTCGGCGAGGGCGTCGGTCGAGCGGCCGGCGTGTTTCATGCCCGGGACGCTGATCAGCAGCGGGGCGTTGGTGTCGGTCTCTACGCAGGTGTGCTTGCACCAGGCGGCGTGCTCGCCGAGCTTCCAGCCGTGGTCGCCCCAGAGGACGACGATGGTCGAATCGCGCAGGCCAAGTCGCTCCAGTTCGTCCAGCACGCGGCCGAGTTGGGCGTCCATATAGCTGATCGCGGCGTAGTAGCCATGTTTTAGCGTCCGCGCCATGTCATCGGGGATCGGTCCCGACGGCACGCCCGCGTAGGAGCGCAGTTCGCCGCCGTGGGGCACCGCGTAGGGGGGGCGCCCCGCGCGGCGGGAAAGGGGTGGGCGCGAGGCCGATCTTCGCGGGGTCGTAGAGATCCCAGTATCGTTTCGGCGCGACGAACGGCAGGTGGGGCCGGGTGAACCCGACGCCGAGCTAGAATGGCGTCCTCCCTTCCGCGACGATCGTTCGCAGGGCGGCCACAGCCATGTCCGCCAGGGCGCCGTCGTGGTAGGCCGAATCCGGCACGTCGGCGCACTCCCAGGGCAGGCCGTGCGTACGGGCGTGCGGCGGCCGGCGACCGGCGGCGGCCGCGCGGTGGTTCTCGGCCTACCGCTGCGCCACCAGCGCCTGGTTCGTTGGCAAGGCGTAGGTCGTCGTGCGGGGCCTGGTCCACGGAACGGACCACGACGGCGGGTCGTCCTGGCCGCCGTGGCAGAGCTTGCCCATGCCCTGCACGAAATAGCCGTTGCGGACGGAGAGCTGGGGCAACGTCACGACGTCCGGCAGGTGCTTCCGGAAATGCGTCTTAAGGTCGTACACTCGCGTGGTGTCGGGTCGTCGGCCGGTCAGCAGGCTCGACCGGGACGGCGCGCAGACCGCCCGTTGGCAGTAGGCCCGGCGGAAGACCATGCCCGCGCGGGCAATCCGGTCGATGTTCGGACTGTGGACGTGGGCATGGCTGTAGCCACCTAGCTCCGTTCGAAGGTCGTCCACCGCCACGAACAGCACGTTCCAGCGGCGCGGCGCTGCCAGGACGGCCGACGCGCCCCACACCGCGGCCGCCATCCAGCGGATCCCCGCATGGTCCTGCCTTCCTTCTACCCGGGCGCCGTTCAGCGCTCGAAATAGGTGTAGCCGCGCAGGCCGCCCTCGTAGGCATCCATGATCTCGCGGCGCTCCTGGGGCGAGATCAGGCCATGGCGCACCGCGCGCTCGGCCGTAGCGCGGACCCGCTCGACCATGTCGGCGGGATTGTACTCGACAAAAGTGAGCACGTCGGCCACCGTATCGCCGTCGAACTCCCGCACGTATTCCACCTGTCCCCCCGGCCCGATCCGAACGTTGGCGACGTTCGTGTCGCCGAACAGGTTGTGGAGGTCGCCGAGCGTTTCCTGGTACGCGCCGGCCAGGAAGACCCCCAGCACGTACTCCCGGCCGTCGGGCTCATGGAGACGCAGCACGGGGCTGACGTCCTGCAGGTCCACGAAGCGCGTGATCTTGCCGTCGCAGTCGCAGGTGATGTCGGAGATCGTCCCCAGCCGGTTCGGGTACTCGTTCAGCCGGTGAATCGGCATGATCGGGAAGATCTGGTCGATCGCCCAGACATCGGGGAGCGACTGGAAGACGCTAAAGTTGGCATGGTAGACGTCCGCCAACGCCGTTGGGATGCCGCGCAGTTCCTCGGGGATGAATTTTCGATCGGCCAGCAGCTCGTTGATGCGCACCATGATGGACCAGAACATCCGGTCGGCCAGCGCGCGGGTTCGAAGGTCGGCGAGGCCGTGGTCGAACTGCGAGCGGATGTCGTCGCGGTAGATGACCGCGTCGTGGTAGGACTCCTGGAGGTTTTTGACGTTCAGGGTCCGATAGACCTCGTTGAGGCTGCGCAGCGCCTCCGGGGCGTCGGCCGGCAGCCCCTCGGCCGGCGGCGTCGCATCGAAGCGCGTAACGCCCAGCACGTTGAACAGCAGCACCGAGTGGTGCGCGACGACCGCCCGGCCCGACTCGCTGACGATCGTCGGGTGGTCCACGCCGGCCTCGTCCATCGCCTTGCCGATCCACTCGACGATGTCGTCGGCGTATTCCTGCATCGTGTAGTTGCTGCTGCACGCGAAATTCGTGTGCGAGCCGTCGTAATCCACCGCGAGCCCCCCGCCGACGTTGAGGTAGCCCATCGGGGCGCCCTCGCGGACCAGCCCCGTGTAGATGCGCGAAGCCTCCCGGCAGGCGTTCTGGATGATCCGGATGTTCGGCACCTGCGAGCCGATGTGGAAGTGGAGCATCTTCAGGTCGTCCAGCCGCCCTGCGGCGCGGAGGCGATCCACCACCTCGACGATCTGCGAGACGGTCAGGCCGTACATCCCTCGGTCGCCGCTGGAGTCGGTCCAGTGGCCGCTGCCGCGGGCGGCCAGTTTGCACCGCAC
>CAKZPT010000070.1 GCA_937139365.1 uncultured bacterium
CGCGGAGCCTGATTGTTCGCCCACCAACTGTAGGCAAGGGTCAACGGGTCCACGGTGACCGTCCACGCAATGCCCCATTGCGCCTGTACGAGGTCGGGGCAGGCAAAGAAATCCAGCGTGCTCGACGTCAGACCGTTTTCTGGCCAGGCGATGCCGAGTCGGACCCCGCCCGCCTCCGGCTCGATCTCGACAAACTGCAGGCCGGCTACGCCACCACCCCCCAGCATTTGCATGGGCGGCTCTTCCAGCTTCGCCGCCAGCCGTTCGATCTCCGCCGCCTGCGCTTCCGCCCATGCCGCAAGGTCGTCCTCCGCCACCAGTTCGTATTCGAGCACGATGCGCGCCGGATCGTAGATGGCCAACAACCGCGCGGCGTAACGGCTGTCTTCGGCGGTCAGCTTGGGAAATCGTTCGCGGGCATAGGCGCTCGGATCGTAGTCCGCCGGAGCCGGCCGGCGCACGAGCTCGTCGCCGGCCGCGTTGAGGACCGAGCGCTCACGCGTGCGGCGATCCTCGAAAATGCGGACCGGATAGCGGGCCACGCCCTCGCCCTTCGTGGGGACCAGCCCCTTGACGAACTCCGCCGGAAAGCCCTCGATGGCAAACGGCAGTACGCCGCCGTCGTGCCGATGGATGAATTCGGGGTCGGGCAACAGCAGCGGCATCAACGCATCCCGGTCGCGCTCATATCGGGCGATGACCTCCTCGACCGACACCACCCGCCGCGCTCCGGCCTGCGTCAGCCACCGCTCTGCCTGCGGCGAAAGCGACTCCGTCTTCCGCGACTCGGCCGTGAGCCGCCAGGCTCCGGCCCACAACCCCAGCACCGCGCCGGCCAACGCCCCGAACTGTCTCCCGCGCATCATCCACCTCCTCAAAGTCCTGGAACGCACGCTGACCCATCCCTGAGATCAAGCCTATGCCGTCTCGTAAAGCACACGCACGTCTTAATGCGTGAGCTTTGCGTTACGGACAACAGGGGGCGGCATGCGATGGGGCTGAAATGGGAAGCTGGACTTGGAAGCAGGGCCTGGAAGGGTTGCCGAACGGCCCTCGCCCCGATTTCTCTGGCGAGGGCCGAGAACCACGAGCGGTGAAGCTCCTCGAAGCGACGTCGAACGGCGCCGACGGTTTGCTGGATTCGCGCAGGCTGGATGTGCGCTCCGGCCTTCGGGCCGGGCCGCGAGAACCCG
>CAKZPT010000071.1 GCA_937139365.1 uncultured bacterium
CGATGGGGTCCGCGCGAGCCGCGAAAGGATAGCACAGTCCGGCGTCAGGGCAACTGGCGCGGGCGGTTTTCGCTGAAGGAGCGCATCCGGTGGCGCATCCGATCAGGGGTTTCGGCGCCGCCGTCCGGCCGCCACGGTGCGGAGGAGGGGCGTAAGCCAACGGCGCGCCGCGGCGGCCGCCCCGGGAACCTGTCTCTCGCGCGGGCCGGCGACGTTGAGGGTCCGGATACGTTCGCACAGAAGCCATTGCGCCACACGATACCGGAGGAGGTCCGTGCCGGCGGCGGACAGGTCCACGATCCTCGTCGGCCTCCTCCAGCGCCGGGCGAAGCGGACCGTCGTCGCCGTCCCGCCGAACAGGCGGCCGAAGTGAAGCACGAGGGTCGCGTCGGACCGGACCACGTTGGCGCGGGTCCGGTCGGTATAGCCGCCGGGAAGCTCGCGCAACGGATAGCGGGAGGGGACCGGACCGTCCTCGGCGCGCCGGCCGCGCGGGCACCATCCGCCGCAGGGGACGCCCGTGGCCAGGGCGGCATCCAAGGCGCCGCGGTCCACGCCCGTCTGACCGCCGGAGATCACCCGCATCACGCCACCGGCCGCCGCCGGGCTGTGACGCGACGGCCACGGCCGCGTCAGACCAGCGGCGTGCGGCCCGGCAGGGCGACCGGCTCGACCGGCAGCGGCCCGAACTCGTATTTCGGCGGCCGCAGGTCGAGCTTGGACGACTTCAAAACCCACTCCCACTTCAGCGCGCGCCCGGTGTAGGTGCTCATCCGCCCCATGACCGCAGTCAGGGTGGCCTCCGCCAGCCGGCGGCACTCGTTGATCGGGCGGCCGTTGCGGATCGAATCCACCAGCGCGCGCATCATTTCCTTGTCGCCGCTGGACGCCGGTCCCTGATAGGTCCACGGTTGTTCGCCCTCGATCTTCGCCGTGCCGCGGTTAACCTCGGCACGGCCCCGGGTTCCGTGAATCACGTTGCTGACACGGATGCTGATGCCGCGAATCTGCGCGGCCATGCCGAACATCGGCAGGCCGTTCGGATACTCGTAGCGCACCGCGAAGTGGTCGTAGATGTTGCCGAACTGCTGGCCGGCGCGAACGTGACGTCCGCCGACGCCCTGGCAGACGGCCGGGACGGCTTCGGCGACCCAGTTGACCACGGCGAGGTTGTGGATGAGCTGCTCGACGTAGTGGTCGCCCGACAGCCACACGAAGAACGGCCAGCAACGGATCTGCCACTCCATGTCGCTCCACTCGGGTTTCCGGTCGTGGTAGTGCCACAGTTCCATGTCGCCCAGCCACAGCACTTCCAGCAGCGTCAGCTCGCCGATCTGGCCGTCGCGGATGCGCTGAATCAGCTCGAGGTATTGTGGCGCGTACCGCTGCTGGGTGCCGACGACGATCGAGAGCCTCTTCTCGTCCGCCCGGTCCGCCGACTCGAGCAGGGACCGCACGCCGACCGGATCCACGGCGCCCGGCTTTTCCATGAACACGTGCTTGCCGGCGGCGACCGCCTCGGCCAGATTGGCCGGGCCGGAAGCCGGGCGGCGAGAGCAGCATCACGACGTCCACGTCGGACCGTTCGCACACCTTCCGGCAGGCGTCCGAAGCCCAGGTGCACGTCGTTCGGCGTCGCCTTGACCCGGTCGGGGGCGGCCTTGCGGAGTTTTCCGAGGGCCGTCTCGACGCGGTCGGCGAAAAGGTCGGCCGTCGCCACCAGCTCCACGCCCGGGGCGCAGGTCAGGAGGCACTCGGCGTCGTACGCGCCGCGATCACCCGCGCCGATGGTGGCGATGCGAAGGGTGTCGGACCCGGCGGCGAACACGCGCGGCGCGGCGGCGGCCAGCGTGGCCCCGGCGGAAGTGCGCAGAAGGCGGCGGCGGGTCAGTTGGCGGTTCACTCTTCACAGCCCCTTTCCGTCGTAGGCGCTTTCATGACGGTTAATTACAAACGGTGCTACGACGGTCCGTATGGAGTCAAGCTTGGCGTCAGCGAGGGGAGCGGTCCGGATCGATTCGCGACGTTGATGGATTCCGCTGTGGGGGCGCCCCGCCCGGGGAGCGTGGGCGGACGCGCACGATTGGCGGTGAGCGAACGAACCACCGGCTGTGGTGTGCGTCGAGTTCAGCCAAAGGGATGGTTCAGGTTGGCACGGCGTTTCTTGCGCACTTCTTGCGCGCCGGCGATGCCGTGAAGGCCGCGCGAGACGGCAACCGCCTCGGCGCCTACGTTGCCTCGATGTCCGGAGCCATCCCGGCTACGGCGAGCAAATTTGCGCCGCCCTGAACGAAAAGGAACGGCCAGACGGTGGACGGCGTGAGGAAACTCGCTCCGCCATCGGCGGCCCGCCGACCCCGATCCCCGCGTGGACGACCATGGCGCCGCCCCTCGCCGGAAATGGAGGGCCCGCCCAGGGCGACTTCGGGCCATCGGCTGGCACGCTGGTTCAGGATTGCAGGGCGGCCGCCCCTTGCCTACAAATGAGGGGTCGAACCGCCGGCCACCACGGCGGAGAGGAGGCGAACAAGGAGCCCACGACAGCCTGCCGCGATATGGATGATCGCGTGGGCGATCGCGAGGGCGGCCGCCGGGTCGCCGATGGCGAAGCTCCGGGTCGGCGCGAACGGTCGGTACCTGGTTCAGGAGGACGGCGCCCCATTTTTCCGGCTCGGCGACACCGCGTGGCACATGTTCGGGATGTCCGTTCGCGAGGATACGACGAACCAGCCGTCGGTGAGGCTATATTTCGCCACGCGGGCCCGGCAGGGCTTCTCGGTGATTCAGTCCGTCATGGTCCACGAGACGATCGGCGGAGAAGGATCGAACGAGCCGAACGCTTACGGCCACCGCCCCTTCGAGGCGCCCGGTTCGTGGCGTCCTCGGGTGCGGCCGGGTCCGGACGATGACTACTTATCGGCTGGCGCATTGACGAGGCCACGCCCCACGGCTTGCGTATCGCCGCCCTGCCCATCTGGTCGCTGAACATCCAAGACGACGACCCGGCCGTGCGCGACCCGGCGCTGGCCCACGAATACGGTCGGTTCCTCGGCGATCGCTGGGGCCGGAATCCGGCCGTGATCTGGGTCCTCGGCGGCGATCCCTGGCGGAAGGGGAGCAATGTGGACACCCCCTCCCGTCTCGCCCTGGTCCGCGCGATGGCCGAGGGCATCGCGGACGGGGCGGCCGGGGGGGGCGATTTCGACGGCCAGGCGGACTGGGACGCGGTGCTGATGACGTTCCATCCGCCGGGCGGGAACAAGTCCTCTTCGATGTGGCTGCACAACGAGCCGTGGTTGGATTTCAACATGATCCAGACGACCACGCGGTTTTCGTTCGACAACTGGCGGACCGTGATGCGCGATTTCGCCCTGACGCCGCCGAAGCCCACGCTCGACGCCGAGGTCGCCTACGAGGAGAGCCTTTCGCTTAACAAGGAGGAGCCGCGGGACATGCGGACTCGGCCGTGGGACGCGCGCCGCGCGGCGTGGTGGAACGTGCTGGCCGGCGGTTTCGGGCACACCTACGGCCACCGCAGCTTCATCGGCTGGATGCGGAAGGGCGAAACGTACAAACACGGGGCGCACATCCCATGGTACGAGCGACTGGAGGCGCCCGGCGCCACGCAGATGATCCACCTGCGGAAGCTCGTCGAGGCCACGCGCTTCCACGATCATCGGCCGGCGATGGAGCTGCTGGACGGCGACCCCGGCGGCGGTGACGCGCACATCCAGGTCGGCGCCTCGGCCGACGGGCGGGTGGCGATCGCGTACACCCCGATGGGACGTCCGGTCCGGTTTCGGGCCCGATCGCTTCGGCGGCCCCGCCGGCGCGCGCTGGTACGACCCGAGGACGGGAGAATCCAGGGCCATCGGCCCGGCCGCCCCGACCTCGGGCACGGTCGTGTTCGAGCCCCCGACCTCCGGGGTGGACGGCGACTGGGTGTTGGTCGTCGAGCGAGAGTCCCCGCCGTGAGGCTTCGACCGGCCGGCGCGTCGGCGTTGTGCGCCGTCCTTGCGGCCGGGCGCGCGTTCTCCGCGCCCGATGCGGCAACGCCGCACGCCGGCGACGCCGCGTCGATCGCGCGCCACCGGATGGGCG
>CAKZPT010000072.1 GCA_937139365.1 uncultured bacterium
TGTGGTGTTGGTGCGCGTGCCGGCCTACGCCATTCACTCGCACCCCGAAGCCAAAGACGTGGCGATCAACGCCATCTTAAAGCGCTACGCCCCTGCCCAGCGCATGGAGACGACCGAGGCCGGCGTGGAGAGGCCCCTCACCTACGACGGCAGCAACGCCGACGACCTGGCCGACTACCGGCCGGGCGCCCGCGCCGCCGCGGAGCGCGGCGTACGCTCGCCGCTGCAGGAGGCGGGCCTCACGAAGGCGGAGATCCGCGAGGCTTCCCGCGCGCTCGGGCTGCCGACCGCCGACCGGCCGGCCTCGGCCTGCCTGGCCTCCCGGATCCCGTACGGAACCGCGGTGACGGAGGAGATCCTTGGGCAAATCGAGCGGGCCGAGGCCGTCCTCGACGACGCGGGCTTCCGGCAGGTTCGCGTGCGCGCGCACGGGGACGTGGCCCGCATCGAGGTGGCGGAGGTCGAGATCCCGCGGCTTCTCGATCCGGCCTTGCGCGCGGACGTAGCGGCCAAGGTCCGCGCCTGCGGGTTTCGCCACGTCGCCCTCGACCTGCTGGGATACCGCAGCGGCAGTCTCAACGAGGGCATCGTTCCGGGTCGTGGCGGGAGCCGGTAAAAAGCCACAGGCCCGGCGGAGCCGGTCCGCCGGGCCCGAACGCCGTACGATCCGGTGTCGGTCAGTCCTTGAGATTTGCGAGCCGCCGACGGCGCGCCCACCCCACCGCCGCCAGCCCGAACAGCCCGAGCACCGCCGTCCCAGGCTCCGGAATGATGCTCGAGGACAACACGTAGGTCAGCCCCCGGTAATCGACAACATCGGGAGGCGGGGGCGGGCCCGAAGGCGGCCACGCATCGCTCAACCCGCCCTGCGGCGCCACCGGAATGCCCGGGGCCAGCGTGTACAAGGTGCCGGGTACGATGCTGGACGGCCCGGTGTAGGAGGCAAAGGGCATATTGATCACCGCGATGTACACATATCCGCTCTGCAACGTGTCGGGTGGCAACCCGTACGTGCTCTCGTTCAACTCGTCACCGCCGCCGTACCCTGTGATGCGCGCAACGCTCGTCCCGCCTATCGGGTGACTGTTGCGCGCCCCCAGGAAGATGTCCCCTCCCACTGGTACGGTCGGGTTGGCCGGATCGAATCCCGCGGTGGCGTCCGGCGACCAGAACGCCAGAAACAGGCTCGAGTTGGGCCAGGGAACCCCTCCCGGCAGAAAGAAAGTGCTGCCCGGGCTGTTCCACGAGATCCGGATCTCGGCGTTCGCCGCGGGGATGCACACGGCGACGCCAGCGAGAGCGCCCCAGAACCTTTTCATCAGAGACCTCTTCATGGATACGTGTAGTGCGCGTTCTTGGGCTCGTTCCAAACCTTGTTGGCCATGGAGCGGTACCAATAGGCCTCACCCACCTTGAGCTTGAAGTTCGGCGGGAGCCACCCGTCGCCCTCAACATACTCGGCAGATACGTAATTTGTTCCGGTGAACCGCAGGATGGTGTCCCCGTCGCTGGCGACGGTGTTCAACACGCTGTTGGTGATGTCCACCTCGACCGGATACGGAAACGAAACCAAGCGGTATCCGGCCGGCAGGTTGACCTGGGTATTCGTCGCCGAGGGGACTTCCCCGGTCAGATACAAATCGAATCCCACGGGGCTTCGCACCCAGAACCCCGCGCCGCGCCGGTAGAGATTGGTTCCCGGCAGCCAGCCGTCGCCCTCGACATATTCCTCGGCCTGGTAACTGGTACCGCTGAACAACAGCGCCACAGTCCCATCCGGGATGCCGTTCGTCCCGAGGATGTCCGCCACCCGGTTGGAGGTGTTCAGCGGCTCCAACTGGTAGCCGACCAGCGTCCATCGGTTGGCCGGAATGGCGACCTTGATCACGCCGACCGCGTTTCTGCTGAAGACGTTGGTCTGGGCCTCCGCCGCCGATAGGACGGCCGCCGCGATCATCGCCGCGATCGAGAGCTTTTTCATCCGCTCGATCCTCCGCTTTCTATACACATACTGGAGCAAGACTCTCGTCATGTCAACATGGCGTCCCGCGGTCCACACTCTACCTCGCCATGCTCCGACCTCGCAAGCTCTCGGGGCCGGATTTTTCTGGCCCATCGCCGGGCCCGCGTCAGCAGCGCCGGCGACGGCGGGGGAGGCCCGCCGCAAGCAGGGCCAGCCCGACAAGCCCCAACGTTCCGGGTTCGGGCACCACGGTCAGCGTCACGTCGTCCTCGTAACCTGACAGCGTGCCGTAGTTGATTTGGAACAAGTTGGCTCCCGCCGCGAAGGTCGTGTTGTCCGGCAGGCCGCCGAACGTCGAGGCGTCGATCGTCCCCCATCCGCTGATGATCGGGATGACCGCCCCCAGCGTCAGGGGGGTCGGCGCCAGCACCGACAACGTCGCCCCGTTCAGCTCCAGCTCGTACAACGGGCCCATCAGCAACTGGTCATACTGGCCCGCCAGCGTTCCCAGCACCTCCGCCACGTACGTCGCCCCAGATTGGAACGTCACGTCGCCCACCACCGTCAGCGCCCCCGGGCTGGTCCCCGGCTTCACGAACGACCCGCTCTCCGCGATCAGCCCGCCCGTCAGCGTGCCGTTCCCCTGCAGCGTCTGCCCCGCCGCCAGCCGCAGCGTCTGGTCTACCCGCGGGTTCACATTCAGCGTCGCCCCCGCGTCGATCTGGATCGTGTGGGCGTTGCGGATCGAGCCGGTGCCCGACAGCGCCAGCGTGCCGCTCATTACCCGCGCCAGCCCGCTGAAGCTGTTGCTCGCCAGCAGCGTCAGGGTCGCCGGGCCATCCTTCAGGATGCTCAGCGCCGCCGCCGGCGCGTCCGCCTCCGTCGGCGACCAGTACGTCCCATCCCGGATCGTCGCCGAGACCGTCGCGTTGGTGAACTGGCAGATCCGGAAGCTGCCCGGCTGCGTGCCCGCGTTCTCGATGAACGAGTTCGTCGTCAGGTCGCTGCCGAAGTAATCGCTCGTCACGTTGTCGGCCTTGCCGTCGGTGAACAGCGTGCCGATCGTCACCTGGCTGCCGAACGCCTGCAGGTGGGCGTCGTGCCGCAGTACGACCACCACGTTGGACGAGATCGCCGCCGTCGGCAGCCCGTCGTTATTTCCGAAGCGGACGAAGTGCTCCTTGTCGAAGTCCGGGCCCTGAGCGCCGGCGGACGTCCCCTGGCGGTTGCCGAGTTCGAGCGTGCCGGTCCATCCGGAGTTGTTGCCGCCGAGCGTCCACAGGACGTGCAAGTCGAGCTCCGGCGGCGCCTGCGCGCCCTTGTCCTGCGTATTCGGGCTGCCGCCCTGTTCGATCAGCGTGCGGATGCGCTTGTTGATGCCCGTGATACTGCCCTCCAGCCAAATGAACGTCCGTTCGTCGAACGTGTCGCCACCGTCCCCGCCCCGGTGAGTCAAGCTGTCGTCGCTGCGATGGAGCTGGAACTCGCGGTGGTTGCCGAAATTGTCGAAGCCCGTCAGATCGATATTGCCGGTGAAACGAATCGAGTCGTTGTGGTCGCTGCGGAACACCGACAGCCGGGTCGCGTCCGACTCGCCCAGCACCCTGATGTTCTGCGGAACGATCGTCGTCTTGGCGAGACTATCTTGCTCCGGCCGGACGCGGAACGCCACAAGGCCCCGGTTCGTGTTCGCGGCGATGCCGATGACGATATTCGACGCGTTCGGCGTGGGGAACGGGCCGCTGGTGACCATGTCCACGACGCCATCCTGCACGCGGATCTCGCCGGTGAACTCGGGGCTGAACTGGCGGATCAGCAAGGCGCCGTCGCCTTCTTTCACGATGCTGCCGGGGCCGAGTATGTAGCCGGCGTCCGTGTTGAGGTTGAAATCTTCGGCCTCCACAAACACCGTCGCGTCGCCGAGGAACCGAATGGGCGCATTCCACCGGCGGCTTTGGAAGTTGTCGTCGGGATTGAGGACCGCCAGCATCGCGCCGTGTTCCAGCGTCAGCCACTCGCGGATGTCCGCCGAGGAGTTCTCGCCCAGCCCGTTGGTGGGAATGTTGATGATCAGGCTGGCGCCGGAGCGCACGATGGTGCCGTCGAAGAACGAGCGCGATGTGCCGAAGACCTCGTTTGTCAGGTTGAAGCGGTCCACCTTCAGCACGCCGCCGCGGATGTCGATCGCGCCCTGGATCCAGTTACTGACCGAGGGCGTCCCGATCGTGAGGCTCGCCCCCACCTGAGTGCCCGGCCCGCTCTTGATGTAGTCGCCATGGCCGAGGTTCGGGAGGACCGCGCCGAAGAGATTCGTCTCGCTGTCGATGCGCCCGAAGTTGGTCACGGTCCGGCCGGCGTCCACCCAGATCTGGCCGCCGTCGCCGCCGACGACGATGTTGTTGCTGAACGACATGGTCTGCGTCAACCGCAGCACGCCGCCCCGCAGTTCGAACTGGTTGGTGGACTGCCCGAGCCGGGCGGGATCGTCGACCACCAGCACGCCGCCGTTCAGGAACACCCGGCCCGCAAACGGGTTGGCCCCGCTGAGCGTCGTGGTCGAGACGCCCGAATGCGTGAAGCTCACGGGTCCGGTGATCGCGGCCGAGATGTTGAACCCGTACGGAGAATAGTTGTGGAGGATCACCTCTCCCGACTGGCTGCCGAGGAAGCCGTTGGCGATGCCCTGCGGCCCGCCCAAGCCGTCCTCCGAACCCCGGGTCACCAAAATGCCGCCGTCGGCGACATTCAGCTGGTTGCCCCTGAGATTGAGGTTCATGAAGAGGTTCGTGTCGAACCGCAACGACCCGACCACGTCGGCGGGCCACAGCGTCGGGGAGCCATTCCGCACGTCCGTGTGATACCCGATTTTACCGTAGGCATCGATCGAGTAGCCCGTGAACGGCTCGATATGGACGCTGCCGCTTTGCGTCCTGGCCCACGTGAGCGACTCGAACGTCGTATTGCTGCTGAAGACGGCCCACGAACCGAGGCGGATGTTGGGCGTTTGGCCGAAGAGGAGCCCCGCCCCCCCGCCGAGCGTGGTGCCGTAGATCACGTGCACCGTGCCGCCGGTTTGGCGGGTCACGGTCGAGCCGGCGAAGTTGGCCACGTGCAACAAATTGGACTGGGTCGCGCCGGCGGGCCGCACGCGGAGCACGGAGTCGCCGGCCATGATCACGAGGTTGCTGTTGAGCATCTCCGTGGCAACCGATCCGTTCGCGCTGCCGTGGAACGTCAGGTCGCCGCCGGCCAGCACAAGTTGCGCACCGTTGTCGCGCGTGCGCCGCTGCGTGAGGTTGGCGGAGGAGCCGGGGCTGCGGTCGAGCACTAGTTCGCCGCCGAAGAGCATGAACCCGAAAATGTCGTTCGCCTCGCTTAGGAGGCATGGTCCGGCCCCTGAAGCCAGACCTGCCCGTCGCCGATTTTCACGAACCGCGAGGCGGCGTCACCGCGCAGCGACTGCACGATGTTTACCCGGCCGACGCTGGCGGTGCCGGCGGCCGAATTGTAGCCGTTGTGCGCGAAGAACCGGACGGCCCGATTCATCGTGATCCAGTTGTCCTCGGTTGAGGGACTCGGGTCGTTGAAGCTGTTGCCGATCGTCACCGTGGAGTCGAGGGGTCCGAAGTGCTCCAGGCCGATCGTCAGGGTGCTGTTCGTCTGGTCGGTCGTGGCCGTCCAGCGCTCGGCGTTGAACGACTGCCCGTTCCTCGTCAGCAGCAGCGTGACGCTGCCGCCGGCGTCGGTGCCGGGCCCGCCGAGCTGGAATCCGCTGTGGCCGTTGGCGAAGTTGGCGTTGGTCAGCGTCTCGGCGTCCCAAAACTCGCCCTTGCCCTGAGCCGGATCGCCGAGGAAGCGGATCGTGCCCTGCTCCGCGAAGAGCCGGCCGGTCGCCTTCCACGGGTTGTAGATGTTCACGGCCAGTTCGTCGCCGTAGCTGGCGAGGGCGGGGCCGTCGATCCGGACGCGCAGGATGGCGTTCTCGGTCGAGATGCGGTTGGTGATGTCGCCGACGGAGACGGCGTTGTGGGTGGCGCCGGTGGAGAGGAAGGGGCGCGCCTGGCCGCCGACGAAGATGTCGCCGACCGTGCCGCGGAGGTTCAGGATGCCGGCCGAGCTGCCCAGCGTCAGGCGGCTGGGATCGTTGAGCCAGATGTCCGCCGACGGCGTTGGCCCGTCCAGCGCGATGTCCCCGTTCATCGTCAGCGTGGGGTTCTGGCTGGCTTCGCCGACGACGAGCTGCGGCTCGTGGTGCGTCAGGCCGGTCGGGTCGGCCAGCCAGAGGCGGAGGTTTCCGTTCCAGACGTTGTGGTGGGACTCCGAGACCAGCGGGGCTCCTCCGCCGAACAACGGCATCACGACGATATCGGCGGGGTTATAGGAACCGCCCCCGTGGAGCCGGAGCCACCCGGTGCCGGTCAGGACGATCTCCGTGGCCGAGCCGAGCGCGGCGGGATCGCGCAGATACAGGGGCCCCTGCGGCACCGTCACGGCGCCCGCGATGTCGTTGGCCACGTCCAGCCACAACCCCGAGTCGCCGCTCTTGGTCAGCCCGTTCGCGGCCTCGATCCGACTGCGGATCAAGAGCGAATGACCGGATGCCAGATGCACGATCGCCTCGCGGTCGTTGTTCGCTCCGTCGAGGTCGAGGATGCCCCGCCACAGGTAGATGGCCCCGCCGGGATTGTCGTCGCCGGTGGCGCTCTGAGTGTCGCGGCCAACCAGCAGCATGCCGGACTCGAGCGTCAGCCGGCGGCCGCGGTCCAGCAGTATCGTCCGGCCCATCTCGTTGGCGGTGGCGCCGGTGAAGTTCGTGGCGATGCCGATACGCAGGGCGTTCCACGTCACGTCGCCGAGGATCCGGTTCTTGACCATGTTGAGGGAGCCCCCTGGCCCGTTGGTTGAGGCGTTGATAACCACCGTCGTCGCGCGGAACTGGATGTTGACGTTCGCGTCGGCCTGCGCGTCGGCCTGCGTGATGTTGAGGAAGTTGGTCGCGCGGCCGCCGAAATGGACCATCTCGTCGTCCCGCAGCGTCCGCAGCCGATTGCCCTCCATCGTCATGAATTCGTCGGCGCGGTTGGGGGCGATGGTGAGGGCGTCGGTGCCGCCGGAGGTCCACGGCGGCGAGGCGATGTCCCCCGCGTCGCCGCCGAACACGCCCAGGACCAGTTTCCGGTTGACCGCCCCGACCCCGCCCGAGCCGCCGACCTGCGCCAGCGAGGCGCCGCCGTCCAGCAGCGTGACCGTCAGCATGTTCGGTCCGGCGTTGGTCGCCAGCGCGCCCTGCCCGACGTTGCTGGCGTGAAAACTGACCACGCTGCCGGGATCGCGCACCAGCCGCGCCAGGCTCAGGGCGATCGGCTGGGGCGAGGTGTCGTCGGCGTCCAATTCGATCGCCAGCCAGCCGGCGCGGCCGGTCACGCTGCCGATCGTCTCCGAGGCGGGCTGGCTCGAATGGCCGCGGATTTCGAACCGGCCGTAGTTCTCGTTCAGGATCCACGCGGCGTCGTTTGATCCGGTCGGGCAGGTTCGTGAAGCTGTTGTCGAGGTAGATGCCGCCGTCGCGCAGGATACGAAACCCCTCCACCTGCGGCAACTGTCCGGCCATGCGCAGGCCGATGCTGCCGTAGCCGCCGCGGCCGGCGTCGAGCGCGCGGGCCAGCCAGATCTGGCCGCTGAAATCGTTGGTCGGGTTCACCAGCTTCGCTTCGGACGAACCGACCTTCGTGAAGCCGCCGGTGCCCGAGAACGGGCCGGCGAAGACGTGCTGCCGGACCGACGAGGTCAAGCCGGCGAACGCGCCGGTCTCGTTCCACAGGAACGATTCGTTCGCGCCGCCGTTGAACGTGAACGAGCCGGTGAAGAGGGCCTGATGATTGGTCCAGTTGGCGCGGAGGGCGGAGGGGGTGGCGCCCAGCGCGCGCGAGAAGGTCTGGAACGCGCCGCGGTTGACGACGACGTTGAAGGTCTGGTGATCACGCCGGCCGCGTTGGTGTTGTTGTCGCCGATGATCTGGAAAAAGGGCCACTGCGTGCGGTCCCTGACCGTCCCCTCGCCGATGTTGGTCGTCGCCCAGCCGGGATTGAGCGGATGCGCTTCCCCGCGGTCAACGACGCCCGGCGCCACCCCGATGACGATGGTGCCGATCGAGGGGCGGACGAGGGGGTTCCCCTCGCGGACAGTGCCGCTGTCCATGTACAGCTCCACGACGCCGTCGCGCACGATGAAGTTGTTCACGTTGGTGACGATCCGGCGCAATATCAGATTGCCGTCCTCGGCCTTGACGACGTCGTAGCCGCGGCCGTCCAGTTCCCGGCTGCCGCCGGTGAAGGCCTGGTTGGTCGCCCCACCATGGAACGTCAAGCTATGGAAGCTGTCGATGTACAGCCCATCAGGATCCGTCACCCGGATGCCCACGTTGATCGTGTCGCTGCCGGTGCCGATGTTGAAGTTGTTCGTCGTCTGGCGAATGTGGTTGTCGCCGGAACCGTGCGAGAGGAGAGCCATCCGTCCGTCGCCGGTGTCGAACGTCAGCCACCGGCTGACCGTGTCGCTCGGTCCGCGGATGTGCGTTGCCGTCCCGCGGTCGGTGTCGCCGAAAAACAGGAAGCCGAGCGCCACGTCCACGTCCTGCGTGAAGACCGCCGACGAGCCCGTCAGTCCGCCGCCAAGGTTGTTGTTGCCGGTCAGCCACGCCCAGTGGCCGACGCCGTTGGCAATGGCGTTGTTGCTCCACATGGAAGCGATGCTCCACACGCCGCCAAAGGTGGTGGCCCAGTAGCCGGTGACCTGCGCGCCGGCGGTCGCGGCGCACAACCCGAGCAGGATCGCGGAAACGCGAAGCGGCCCTTCGCTTCACCTGAAGCCGATCGTTGTTCTCATCGCATCGTCTCCATAGTGCTGTCACCACTGTAGACGTATTATGGACGGCACAAAAGATTGGTCAATAGGCTTTCCGAAAAATTCAGAGAGATTTTTTACACACTCGCTTGATGACAAATCGATTACGTATCGCATGCACCGTCGGATCGATGTTCCGTCTGGGAAAAACGGCTGGAACGAGCTCGAGCCCGACTGGTCTTTCGGTGCCTCGTGCAGGAGGTGACCTTACAGCGAACAGCCAGCGGCATCAACGGCGGCTTACAACGGGCGCGCGGTTGCCCCAGCGCCGCAGCGCGGGTATTAATGGAGCCGCGCGGCGCATCCGCGCGATAACCACCATGGCAACAACGCCCAGGTTCTTCAACACGCTGACCCGCGCGACGGAGCCGTTCGAGCCCTCCGACGGCCGCACCGTGCGGATGTACACCTGCGGCCCGACGGTGCACGACTTCGCCCACATCGGGAACTTCCGCGCCTACGTGTTCGAGGACCTGCTGCGCCGGTTCCTCCGGTTTCACGGGTGGGCGGTGCGGCAGGTGATGAACCTGACGGACGTGGACGACAAGACGATCCGCAAGTCGCGCGCGGCGGGCGTGCCACTGCGGGAATACACGCGGCGTTTCGCAGACGCGTTCTTTGCCGACCTCGACGCGCTGCGGATCGAACGGGCCGAGCACTATCCGGCGGCGACGGAGCACGTGCCGGAGATGATCGCGCTGATCGCGCGGCTGATGGAGAAGGGGTTCGCCTATCGCTCGGACGATGGCTCCGTCTACTTCCGGATCGAACGGTTTCCGGCCTACGGACGGCTGTCGCGGCTGGACCTGGCGGGGCTGAAGCCCGGAGCCCGGGTCGCGCAGGACGAGTACGAGAAAGAACACGTGGGCGACTTCGCCCTGTGGAAGGCGTGGGATGAGGCGGACGGGGAGGTCGCGTGGGACTCGCCCTGGGGGCGAGGCCGGCCGGGGTGGCACATCGAGTGCTCGGCGATGAGCATGCGCTACCTGGGCGAGAGCTTCGACATCCACACCGGCGGCCAGGACAACATCTTCCCGCACCACGAGGACGAGATCGCCCAGAGCGAGGCGGCGACGGGCCGCCCGCTCGCGCGCTTCTGGCTGCACTGCGCGCACCTGGTGGTGGAGGGGCAGAAGATGTCGAAGACGCTGGGCAATTTTTACACGCTGCGCGACGTGCTGGAGCGGGGCTGGACGGGGAGGGAGACGCGGTACGTGCTGCTGGCAACGCACTACCGGCAGAACCTGAACTTCACATTCGAGTCATTGGGAGCGGCGAGGTCGGCGCTGGAGCGGCTGGACGGGTTCCGGGAGCGGCTGGAGGAGGTGGCCGGCGGAGCGGCGGCGGGGGCGCCGCCGGCGTGGGCGGCGGAAGCGCAGAAGGCGTTCCACGACGCGCTGGCGGACGACCTGAACATCTCTGGGGCGCTGGCCGCGTTGTTCGATCTGGTGCGGGACGGCCACCGGGCGATGGATGCCGGCCGGCTGGCGCCGCCGGAGGCGGGCGCAGTGCTGGCCATGCTGCGGGAGTGGGACCGGGTGTTGGCCGTGCTGACGCCGGAGACGGACGGACCGCCGACGGAGGTCGTGGACATGGCGCGGCTGCGGGAGGAGGCGCGGCGCGCACGCAACTGGGGCGAGGCGGACCGGCTGCGCGCCGGGATCGCGGCGCTCGGCTGGGAGGTGCAGGACACGCCAGGCGGGCCGAAGCTGCGGAGGAAATGAGGGCGCCATGCGCGGCCGGCTCATCAGCTTCGAGGGCCCCGATGGGGGGGGCAAGACGACGCAGGCGCGCCGGCTCGTCGCGCGGTTGGAACGGCGGGGGCTCGGGGTCGTGTACACCCGGGAGCCCGGCGGGACGGCGGCGGGCGAGGCGATCCGGCGAATTTTGCAGCACGAGGAATTCCCCGAGCCGCTGTGCGCGGAAGCGGAGGTGTTGCTGTTCGCCGCCAGCCGGGCGCAGCTAGTTCGCCGCGTGATCCGCCCCGCGCTCGAGGGGGGGCTGTGGGTCGTCGCCGACCGCTTTCTCGATTCGACGACGGTCTACCAGGGCCACGCCCGAGGCCTCGGAGTGGAGGCGGTGGAGGCACTGCACCGAATCGCGGTTGGCGACACGCGGCCGGACCTGACGCTGATCCTTGACTCGGGTCCGTTCGAGGCGGCGCTGCGGCTGCGCCGACGGCAGGCCGGAGGCGGGGAGGCGCCCGACCGGCTCGAGCGCGAAGACGCCGCGTTTCACGAGCGGGTGCGGGAGGGGTACCGGGAGCTGGCGCGGCGGGAGCCGCAGCGCTGCCGGTGGATCGACACCTCGGCGCCGGCGGAGACGGTCGAGGCGGCGATCTGGGCGGAGGTGGAGCGTGCCGGCTGGCTCTGAGGCGGCGGCCGCGCAGGCGGTGGAGCCACTGCGGCGGGCCGCGGCGGCCGGACGGCTGGCGCACGCGTTGCTCATCGTTGGACCGCCCCGCGGCCAGGGGCTGGCGGCGGCGGAACGCATTCTCCAGATGGTCTTTTGCCAGACACCGGCCGGCGCCTGCGGCGAGTGCCGCGGATGCCGGCTGGTGCAGCGGCATGTTCATCCGGACGTGCGCTGGCTGGAGCCGACCAGCGTCAGCCGGCAGATCACGATCGGCGACGCCGCCAATCCGGAGGGCGACCCCGGCATCCGGTTCGGCCTTCTTCAACCGCTGAACAGATCGGCCATCGAGGGCGGATGGAAGGCGGGTGTACTCCTGGCCGCGGATCGTTTGACGCCGGCGGCCGCCAACGCGTTGTTGAAGACGCTGGAGGAGCCGCCGCCCCAGACGCTGCTGGTATTGGTCACCGATGAACCCCAACGGCTGCCGGCGACGATCCGCTCGCGCTGCCAAGAAATCGTCGTGCGCCGCGGCGTGGAGTCGGCCCCCGAACCCTGGCGCTCGCGCTGGCTGGACTTGCTGGCCGCCGCGGACGACGCCGGCGGGCCGCTGGGCGGGCTGGCCGCCGCCGCGCGTCTGTCCGCCCTGTGGGACGAGATCGAAACGGCGGCCCCGGAGTCGGAGGAAGGACCGGAACCGGCCGACGCGGACGTAGTCCGGGCGCGTCGCCGGGCGGCCTTTCTTGAGATCCGCCGGCTGCTGATCCAGGAGTGGCTGGGGTGGGAGCGGGACGTGCTCGCCGTGAGTCTCGGCGCGCCGACGGAGATGCTGCGCAACGCCGACCGTCTCGACGCGTTGCGCCGCGCCGCCGCCGTCCGCCCCCCCGCCGCCGTGTTCGACCGCATCCGCCGGATCGGGCGGATGGAGCGGAGGCTGGCGCTCAACTTCCCGCACGCCTCAGCCTTGGCGGCGGCGCTTCGCGGCGGCGCGGACGAAACCGGCCCGCGCACCTCAGGCGATTGACCCGAACTCGAAAGCGCAGGGGTTCAACGCAACGCAGGACTGGCGCAAGCCGAAGGGCGGGGCATGCAGCGCCTCCCAGGCCGCGGTTCAGACCCAGAACGGCCGCTCCCCTCCCCGCGGCGTCTGACCTCGCATCCTGCCGCCTTCGTGGCCGTTGGTCGGAGGCCCCATCCCGCCGACGCGCCGCCGGGACCGGAATCGCGCGCGGTTCAGCCGGAGGACGAGGAGGGACGCGCTTCCTCGGCGGATGCGGGGGTGGCCGGAGCGGGCTGCTGGACCCACTCGAGGATCGCCATCGGTGCGCCGTCGGAACCGCGTTTTCCGGGGAGCTTAACGATCCGCGTGTAGCCGCCGGGCCGCGCCGCCATGGCCGGGGCAATGCGCTGGAAGAGGTCGCGGACCGGCTCCTTCTGCCGCAAAACCGCCAAGGCGTGCCGCCGGGCGGCGAGGGTCCCCTCCCTGGCCAACGTGACCATGCGCTCGGCCAGCCGCCGGGAGGCGCGCGCCTTCGCCAGCGTCGTGCGAATGCGCCCGTGGCGGATCAAGCTGCACACCTGGGCGGACAGCATCGCATTGCGGTGCGCCATGGTGCGCCCGAGCTTGACCGTGGTCTTTCGGTGGCGCATGGGATCAACCCTCCGACCCGGCCTTTGTGTCCGGCCCGACCGCCCGGGCCTTCTCGGCGGCGGCGCGCTCCTCCGGCGTCGGCAGCAGATCGGGGTCGAACGACATGCCGAGCGACAGCCCCAGCTCCTGAAGCTTCTGCTTGATCTCGTTCAGCGACTTCTTGCCGAAGTTGCGGAACTTCAGCAGCTCGGCCTCGCTGCGCTGGACGAGGTCGCCGACGGTCGTGATGTTCGCGTTGTTGAGGCAGTTGACGGCGCGGACGCTCATCTCGATGTCGTTGACGCTGGTGGCCAGCTTGCGGCGCAGCTCCTCGCGCTGGGCATCCACCTGTCTCTCCGCCTGCTCGAACTGGATCAAGTCGCGGTCGTAATGGACGAAGACATCCAGGTGGTGCCGGAGGATGGCGGCGCTGGTCGTGAGAGCCTCCTCGGGCTCAACGCGTCCGTCGGTCCAGATCTCGATCACCAGTCGGTCGTAATCCGTACGCCGGCCGACGCGACAGTTTTCGACGGAGTATTTGACGCGGCGGACGGGGGAGAAGAGGCAGTCCATCGGGATCACGCCGATCTCCTGGTCCGGCTTCTTGTTCCACTCGGCCGGCCGGTAGCCGCGACCGATGCAGACCTCCATCTCCAGCTCCAGCTTGCCGTCGGGGGCGAGGGTGGCGATGTGGTGGTCGCGGTTGAGGATCTCCACCATCGCATCGCCGGCAATGTCGCCAGCGGTGACCTCGCCGGGCCCCTTCTTCGACAGCCGGAGACGGCGGGGTTCGCGGCTGAACATCTTCAGCCGGACGCCCTTGAGGTTGAGCACGATGTCGGTCACGTCTTCGACGATGCCGGGCAGGCTGCAGAATTCGTGCATGGCGCCCTCGATGCGGACCGACGAGATCGCGGCCCCCTCAATGGACGACAGCAGCACGCGGCGCAGCGAATTGCCCAACGTGCGGCCGTACCCGGCCTCGAAGGGTTCGGCGACGTAGCGGGCGTAATGTTGGGACGGGTCCGTCTCGACGGCCGTCACCGCCTTCGGCATCTCGAATCTCGCCATTCGGATCGGCATGGTCGGATCTCCCACGGCCGGACGTCACCCGGCCCGTATGGTGGGGGCCGCCGGCGGGCCGGCGGCCGCCGCGGATCACTTCGAATACAACTCCACGACCTGCTGCTCGTTGACGACGGGGGCGATTTCCTCCCGGCTCGGCACCGCCAGCACCTCGCCGCGCAGCCCCTCCCGGTCCAGCTTCAACCACGGGGACACCGGCGCGCCGCGGGACATCTCGTCGGCCCGCTCGAGTTGGAATTTGGCCAGATCTCGGCTGGAGGGTCGGTCGCGGACCTGGACGACGTCGCCGGGGCGCAGTTGCATGGAAGGGATGTTGACGACACGACCGTTGACCGTGACGTGCCCGTGGGTGACGAACTGGCGGGCGGCGCGCTGGGAGGTGGCGAAGCCGAGGCGCCGGACGACGGTGTCGAGGCGCAGCTCGAGGCGCTGAAGGAGGGCCACGCCGGTCTCGCCGCGTTTCTTCCGCGCCTTCTGGAAAAAGACGCGGAACTGCTCCTCCTGCATGCCGTACATCGAGCGCAGCCGCTGCTTTTCCCGGAGCTGCGTGCCGTAGTCCGATAGCTTGCGGCGCCGGGCGCCGTGCATCCCGGGCGGGTTGGTGCCCTTTTGAACGGGGCACTTGGCCATGAAGCATCGGGCGCCCTTGAGAAAGAGCTGCATGCCCTCGCGCCGGCACCGCCGGCACACCGGACCCAGGTATCTGCCCATCGTGCCTTCTCCCTCGGCGCGTCAGACGCGGCGCCGCTTCGGCGGGCGGCAGCCGTTGTGGGGAATCGGGGTGACATCGCGGATCGCGGTCACCATCAAGCCCGCCGCCTGGACGGCCCGGATGGCCGACTCCCGACCGGCGCCGGGGCCCTGCACGCAGATTTCGACCTCGCGCATGCCGACGTTGGCCATCGCCGCGCGCGCCGCCTCCTGCGCAACGACGGTGGCGGCGTAGGCGGTGCTCTTGCGGGAGCCCTTGAAGCCGCAGCGGCCTGCGGAGCTCCACGCGACGACGGCGCCGCGCGGATCGGTGATGGTCACGATCGTGTTGTTGAAGGACGCCCGGATGTACACGATGCCCACCGGGACATGGCGGCCGCCCTTGGCACGGCCCTTGCGGACCTTGGGGGCCTCGGCCTCCTCGCCCGCAGCGGGGGCGGCGGTCGTTTCGGCGGCGTCGGGGGCCGGTCCGGGCGGGGTGTCCTTCCTGGTCTTGTCGTCAACCATGTCTGCGATGTCCTCCTGTGGCGGAACGCCGGGTGGCCGCCTACTTGGCGGCCTTCAGCGAGGCCCTGGCCTCCTTGCTCCGGACGGCGCCGACCGTTTTGCGCGGCCCCTTCCTGGTGCGGGCGTTGGTCTTCGTGCGTTGCCCGCGCACCGGCAGACCGCGCCGGTGGCGCTGGCCGCGGTACGAGTTGATCGCAATCAGCCGCCGGATGTTCTGCTGAACGTCGCGACGCAGGTCGCCCTCCAGGCGGTAGGCCTGGAGCGCCTCGGAAATGCGCGTAATCTCCTGGTCGGTCAGCGCGTCGGCCTTCTTGCCGACGTCCACCCCGGCCTTCGCGCACACCTCGCAGGCCCGCGTCGGCCCGATCCCGTGGATGTATCTCAACGCGTATTCGATCCGCTTGCGCCCCGGGAGGTCCACCCCGATCACTCGTGGCATCGCCGCGCCTCCTTTCTCATCCCTGCCGCTGCTTGTGCCGCGGGTTGATGCAGATCACGCGGACCACGCCGCGCCGGCGGACCACCTTGCACCGCTCGCAAATCTTCCGCACCGAACTGCGCACCTTCATGATTGCACCGCCTCGCCGGCCGGCCGGATCCGGCCCTTCGACATGTCGCACGGCGACATCTCGACCCGGATGCGCTCCCCCGGACACAGGGGCCGCGCATCGGCCGCGCACGCGAAGAAGGCCACGAACTCGTGGCCGTTCCGGAGCCGCGCCCGGAAAGCCCGCGAGCTTATCACATCCACCACCTCGGCGTCCAGTTCAAACCACGTCGGGTCCATCGCGCTCCGTCAACACCTCGGCCGCGTCGCGGCCGACGACCAACGTATGCTCCGCGTGGGCGGACCGGCCGCCGTCGCAGGTCCGGACGGTCCACCCGTCGGGGTCCACGCGCACCTCCGAGCCGCGCTCGTTCACCATCGGCTCGATCGCCAGCGTCATCCCCGCGCACAGCCGCGGCCCCTGCCCCGGTTCGCCGAAGTTAGGCACCTGCGGCTCCTCGTGCAGACCGCGGCCGATGCCGTGGCCCACAAACTCCCGCACGACCGAAAATCCGGCCGCCTCGACCGTCCGCTGTACCGCCGCGGACAGGTCGCCGACATGCGCGCCCTCGACCGCTCGGGCGACGGCCGCCGCCAGGGCGTCCTCCGCCGCGCGGATCAGGCGCAGCGCCGTCGGGTCGCCGGCGCCGGCGACGACCGTGCGGGCCGTGTCGCCGTACCAGCCGCCCAGCAGCACGCCGCAGTCGATGCTCACGACGTCGCCGGCCGCGATCGTCCGGTCCCCAGGAATGCCGTGGACGACCTCGTCGTTGACCGACACGCAGATGTGCGCCGGGTAGCCGCGGTAGCCGAAAAACGCGCTCACGGCACCGGCCCGCGCCATCTCTTCGCGGGCCGCCTCCTCCAGCTCACGGGTGGTCGCCCCCGGCCGCACGCGCCGACAGACGGCCTCGAGCACCCGCGCCGCCACCCGGCCGCTGGTCCGCATCGCCGCGATCTCCGCCGCCGTCTTGATGGCGATCTTCACATCGCCGCCGGCAGGTGGGCCGCGATCTGGTCGCGGGTGGCCTCGACGGCGCCGGCCGCGTCCACCACGTGCAGCAGCCCGCGCGCGCGGTAGAAGCCGATCAGCTCCTCGGTCTGCCGCTGGTAGACGTCCAGGCGGTTGGCGACCGTCGCCTCGTTGTCGTCGGGCCGTTGATAGGTCGGCCCGCCGCAGCGGTCGCAGACGCCCTCGACCCGCGTGGGCATGTTGCGCACATGGAACACGGCCCCGCACTGCCGGCAAACCCGCCGGCCGGCCAGCCGGTCGATCAGCACCTCGCGCGGCACCTCGAGCAGGAAGACGCCGTCCACGCGCGCGCCAAAGGCGGCCAGCAGCCGGTCCAGGCCCTCGGCCTGGGCGCGGGTGCGCGGGAACCCGTCGAAGAGGTAGCGGACGTCCCCGTCGGCGGCCAGCCGCTCGCGGACGAGCCCGAGGATGACGTCGTCGGGGACCAGCTCGCCCTTTTCCATGTAGGCCTTGGCCTGGAGCCCGACAGGCGAGCCGGCCTTGACCGCCTCGCGGAGCATGTCGCCCGTCGAGACGTGGCGCCAGCCGTTGGCGCCGGTCAGCAGCGCCGCGACGGTGCCCTTGCCCGCCCCCGGCGCGCCCAGCAGGATGATCATGTTCATCGGCCTCGGAACCTCCGTCGCTCACCGCCGCCCGCGCAGCTTGCCCTTCTTCAGGAACCCGTCGTAGTGGCGCGTCAACAGGTGCGCCTCGACCTGGCGCATCGTGTCGAGCATCACCCCGACGACGATCAGCAGGCTCGTGCCGCCGAAAAAGGAAGCGACGATCCACGGGATGCCCAAATGCTTCTGCATGATCGTCGGCAGCACCGCGATCGCCGTCAGAAACACCGCCCCCGCCAGCGTGATGCGGCTCATCGTGTGATCCAGGAACTCGGCCGTCGGCGTGCCGGGCCGGATGCCGGGCACGTAGCCGCCGTACTTCTTCAGGTCGTCGGCGATGCGGACGGGGTTGAATTGGGTCGCGACCCAGAAATAGGAGAAGAACAGGATCATCAGCGCGTACAGGATCATGTACGGGCCGGTGCCGTAGTCGATCGAGGCGCCGAGGTCGCGGGCCCACTGCCAGGGGACCGCCTTCAGGAGGCGCGGCGGGAAGAGGAGAATGGACTGGGCGAAGATGATCGGCATTACGCCCGCGTAGTTGACCCGCAGCGGCATGTAGGTGCTCTGGCCGCCGTAGACCTTGCGGCCGACGACGCGCTTGGCGTACTGGACCGGCACTTTCCGCTGCGCCTGGGTCACGGCCACCGTGCCGGCGATCACCAGGAAGATCATCACCAGCATCAGCAGCAGGTGAAACGGCGTGAACTGGCGCTCGTCCCCGATCGGCTGGAACATCCGCATCGTCTGCGCGACCGCGCCGGGCAGCCGACTGATGATGTTGATCGTGATGATCAGCGAGATCCCGTTCCCGATGCCCCGCGCCGTGATCTGCTCGCCCAGCCACATCTGGATCATCGTGCCGGTCATCATCGTCAGCACCGCCAGCGCCACGAACCCGAAGTGGGACTCCATATGGACGATCGGCCGGCTGAGGCCCAACGCACCGGGGTGCAGCAGCGCCCCCGCCAAGGCCCCGCCCTGAACAACGCAGAGCGCGACGGTGAGGTACCGGGTGTACTGGGTCAGCTTCTGGCGGCCGGCCTCGCCCTCCCGAACTAGCCGTTCCAGGGCCGGGATGACGGCGGTCATGAGTTGGAGAATGATCGAGGCGCTGATGTAGGGCATGATGCCCAACGCCCCGACGGCGCAGCGGTCCATCGCGCCGCCGGTGAACAGGTCGTAGAGGCCGAGGAACCCGCCGCCCGCCTGGCGCTGGACCTCGGCGATCACCTCGCGCAGCGCGTTGTAGTCGACGCCGGGAACCGGCACGCTCGCGGTGATCCGAACCGCGAAGATCAGCCCGAGCGTGAAGAGGATGCGCTCCCGCAGCTCCTGGATCTTGAACGAGTTGACGAAGGCCGACAGCATGCGCCGGCTCCCTCAGCCCAGAAGCTCCGCCACGCCGCCGGCGGCCTCGATCTTGGCCTTCGCGGCCACGCTGAAGGCGTGGGCGCGCACAGTCAACCGGCGGGCCAGTTCGCCGCCGCCGAGGACTTTCACGCGCAAGTCGGCCGGACCGCGGACGAGCCTGCGCTCGCGCATCGCGGCCACGTCCGCCACCGCCCCGTCCTCGAACACCGAGAGGGCCCCGACGTTGACGGGCCGGTACTCGACGCGCGTCGGAGAGTTGAACCCGACCTTGGGCAGACGGCGGATCAGCGGCATCTGCCCCCCCTCGAAGCGGAGTCGGCGGCCGCTGCCGGCGCGCGAATGCTGCCCTTTGTGCCCGCGTCCGGAGGTTTTCCCGAGGCCGGAGGATTCCCCGCGCCCGACGCGGGTTCGGCGGGTCTTCGATCCCGGGGTGTTCCGAAGTTCGTGGAGTCTCATGGCGTCACCGCCTCGAGCTCCGTCCCGCTCCGCAGGCGGCGGAGTTCCTCGGGGGTCTGGAGCTGTTTGAGGGCCTCGATCGCGGCTCGCGTCACGTTGAGCGCACTGTCGCTGCCGAGCGACTTGGCCAGCGCGTCGCGCACGCCGGCCAGCTCGAGCACCGCGCGCACGGCGCCGCCGGCGATGATGCCGGTGCCGGGCGAGGCGGGCTTGAGCAGGACATGGGCGCCGGCGAACCGGCCCTCGACCTCGTGAGGGATCGTACGTTCGCGCAGCGGCACGGTCATCATCGACCGCCGGGCCGCCTCGCCGCCCTTGCGGATGGCGTCGGCCACCTCGTTGGCCTTGCCCAGCGCGAAGCCGACTCGACCCTCGCGGTCGCCGACCACCACCAGCGCGCTGAAACTGAAGCGGCGGCCCCCCTTGACGACCTTGGCGCACCGGTTGATGAAGACCACCCGTTCACCGAGGCTGTCGCCCTCATCCTGTCGGAGCCCCTTTTCGCTCTCATAGCGTCGTGCGCTCATCGGATCCCTCCTACAATTCCAGCCCGGCCTCGCGCGCCGCGTCGGCGAGGGCGCGGACCCGGCCGCCGTAGCGGAATCCGCCGCGGTCGAAGACCACTCGGGTGATCCCCGCCGCCCGCGCGGCCTCGGCGGCGGCCCGGCCGATCCGCCGCGCCGCCTCGACCGTGACGCGGCCCGCCAACGCGGCCAGCTCGCCGCCCAACGTCGAGACGGCGGCCAGGGTGCGGCCGAGGTCGTCGTCGATGAACTGCACCGTCGCATGCCGATGGCTGAAGTGCACCGCCATCCGCGGGCGCTCCGCGGTGCCGGCGACGCGCTGGCGCAGCCGGCGGTGCCGGCGCGCCCGATAATCCGCCCGTGTCTTCAATTTCATGCCCGTTCCTACGCCACGGTCTTGCCGGCCTTCCTGCGCACGACCTCGCCCTTATAGCGCAGGCCCTTGCCCTTGTACGGCTCGGCCCGGTAGAAGTCGCGCAGGCGTGCGGCCACGTCCCCGACCAGACTCTTGGAGCAGCCGCTGATCTTCAGGGTCGTCGCGTCCGGCGCCTCGACCTTCACACCCGCGGGCACCTCGAACCGCACGGGGTGCGAATAGCCCAGGGTCAGGATCACCGTCTGCCCCTGCACCACGGCCTTGTAGCCGACGCCCTGGATCTCCAGTTCCTTCATGTAGCCCTGGCTGACGCCGACGACCATGCCGCGCAGCAACGACCAGGTGGTCCCCTGCAGGCGCCGCTGCGCCGCGCTGTCGTCCCGCCGGTGGACGACCAGGCCTCCGGGCGCCAGTTCCGCGCGCATTCCGTCGGCCATCCCCCAGGCCAGCTCCCCGCGGGGGCCTTTCACCGCCACGCGCGCACCGTCGATGACGACGGTCACGCCAGCGGGAACGGGAATCGGTTTCTTGGCCAGTCGCGACATGGTTGCACTCCTGTGGGGGTCACCAGACGTGGCAGATGACTTCGCCGCCCACCCGCCGGCGGCGGGCCTCCCGGTCGGTCATCAGCCCCTGGGACGTGGTGAGGATCGCCACCCCTGTGCCGCTGCGGACGCGGCGCAGCGCGTCCTCGGCAACGTAGCGCCGGCAGCCGGGCTTGCTGACGCGGCGCAGGCCGCGGATCACCGGCTGGCGGTCCGGGCCGGCGGGCCGGTCGTATTTCAGCCCAACGCGGAGGAGGCGGCGGGGTGGATCGCCTTCGACCGCCACGCCGGCCAGAAACCCCTCGCGCACGAGCACACGGCAGAGCTTCTCCTTCATCCGAGAATACGGCACGTCCACCGCGTCGAGACGCGCATGGAGGCCGTTGCGGATCCGGGTGAGCAGGTCGGCCAGGGGGTCGTTCAAGCTCATCTTCGTCCTCCGCTCCGCCTCACCAGCTGGCCTTGATCACACCCGGCAGCCGCCCGGCCTGGGCGAGTTCGCGCACGCAGATGCGGCACATCCGGAACCGGCGCATGTAGGCGTGCCGGCGCCCGCAACGCTCGCAGCGGTGGTAGGCGCGCGCCGAGAATTTCGGCTTCCGTTTCTGTTTGGCTTCCCATGCCTTGGTCGCCACGACCGTCCCTTTCCTATTTCGCGAACGGCATGCCGAGCCGCGTCAGCAGGTCCCGCGCCTCGTCGTCGCGGCCGGCGTTCGTGACCACGGTGACGTCCATGCCCTGGACCTTCTTCACGTGGTCGGGGTTGATCTCGGGAAAGATGGTCTGCTCGCGCAGCCCCAACGAGAAGTTGCCGCGCCCGTCGAAGCTGCGCGGGGAAACGCC
Source organism: uncultured bacterium (assembly GCA_937139365.1). Classification (GTDB taxonomy): domain Bacteria; phylum Verrucomicrobiota; class Kiritimatiellia; order PWTM01; family PWTM01; genus CAACVY01. The sequence continues at coordinate 21,453 of CAKZPT010000072.1, forward strand.
GCGGAAATCGCGAATGCGCGGTAGCCCGGCGAAAATCAAGCGGTGGAGAAACTCGTACATCCGGTCGCCGCGCAACGTGACCTTGGCCCCGATCGGCATGCCGGCGCGCAACCGGAAGTTCGAGATGCTCTTCCGGGCGTGGGTGACCATCGGCCGCTGGCCCGTGATGCGGGCCAGGTCCTCGGCGAGGGCCTTCATCGTGTCGCGATCGGTGTCGGCGTCGAACCCCATGTTGACGACGATCTTCACCAGCCGCGGCACCCGCAACGGATTGGCGATGCCCCGCTCCTTCTGGATCTCGGGCACAATCCGCGTCCGGTACAATTCCTTTAGATAAGCCGGCATGGCGCCTCCGCTCACTTCGCCCCGGCGGGCCGCTTGCGCGCCGGATCATGGCGCCGGAGCTTGCACAACGGCACCGGCGCCTCGACGGTGGCGATGATGCCCTGCGGATGCTCTTGCGACCTCCGGCGGTGCCGCTTAACCAGGTTGATCCCCTCCACCACGGCCCGCCCTTCGTCGGGCATGACCCGGAGGACCTTTCCCGTCCGCCCCTTGTCGTCGCCGGAGATCACGTAGACGACGTCGCCCCGCTTGAACGGCGGGCGGACCCGGACGGTCGGCTGTTTGCGCCGTCGCTTCATCTCACACCACCTCCGGGGCCAGCGACACGATCTTCATGAAGTTCTTTTCCCGCAGCTCCCGCGCCACCGGGCCGAAGATCCGCGTGCCGCGGGGGTTGAGCTGGTCGTCGACGAGGACAACGGCGTTGGCGTCGAACCGCACCGACGAGCCGTCGGGCCGGCGGATCGGCTGGCGCGTCCGCACGACGACCGCCTTGACGACCTCGCCCTTGCGCACCATGCTGCCCGGCGACGCCTCCTTGATGGTGACGCGGATCAGGTCCCCGACGCGGGCGTAGTCCCGCACGTGACCGAGCACCCGGATGCACTGCGCGCGCTGCGCGCCCGTGTTGTCGGCCACCTCCATCGTCGTTCGAAGTCCGATCATGTCCCGCCTCCCGGAGCCCCGGGCGCGCGGCGGACGATCTCCACCAGCCGCCAGCGTTTCAGCCGACTCAGCGGTCGGGCTTCGACGATCCGCACCCAATCGCCCACCCGCGCATCGTTCCGTTCGTCGTGCGCGTAGAACTTCGTATACGCCCGCAGCTCCTTGCCGTAGCGCGGATGGCGGTAGCGGCGCTCGACGCGGACCACGACGGTCTTGTCCATCCGATCGCTGACGACCTCGCCGATCCGAACCTTCCGACGCCCGCGGACGGGCTTCTGCAACGCCGTGTCCGTCATGCTTTCGCGATCCTCCGCTCCGTTTGAACCGTCAGCATCCGCGCGATGTCGCGGCGAAGCTGCCGCACGCGCGCCGGGTTCTCCAGGTGCCCGACGGACTGCTGCACCCGCAGCTGGAACAGTTCCCGGCGCGCCTGGTCGAGTTGCGCCCGCAGCTCGTCATCCGTCCACTCCCGAACGTCCCGCGCTTTCATCGACGTCCCCCTCCCTTAGCCCGCCAGCCGGGGGCGGGCGACGAACTTCGAGCGGACCGGCAGCTTGAACGCCGCCAGCCGCAGCGCCTCGCGCGCCACGTCCTCAGGAATCCCATCCATTTCAAAGACCATCGTACCGGGGCGCACCACGGCGACCCATCCCTCGACCGCGCCCTTGCCCTTGCCCATGCGGGTCTCGAGGGGTTTCTTGGTGACCGGCTTATCCGGGAAAACCCGCAGCCAGACGCGGCCCTTGCGCTTGATGAAGCGGTTGATCGCCACGCGGCAGGCCTCGAGCTGGGTGTTGGTCAGCCAGCCGCGGCCCAACGACTGCAGCCCGTACTCCCCGAACGCCAGTGTGTTGCCCGACTGAGCCACCCCGCGGCGGGAACCGCGTTGCTGCTTGCGGTACTTCACCCGCTTAGGCATAAGCGGCATGGCTGCGCTCCCTTCGTCCGAACGACGGCGTCGCCTTCTCGTCCGCCTTGTGGCAGATCCACACCTTCACGCCGATGCGGCCGGCCACGGTGGCGGCCTCGGCGAAGCCGTAATCGATCCTCTCCCGCAACGTGTGCAGCGGCACCTTGCCCATCCGCAGCCCCTCGCGCCGCGCCAGCTCAGCGCCGCCGAGACGGCCGGAGACGTGAATCCGGATACCCTCGACCCCGGCCTCCATGGCCATCTGCGCGGCCCGCTTCATCGCGCGGCGGAAGGAGACCCGCCGCTCCAGTTGCGTCGCAATCCCCTCCGCCACCAGCTGGGCGTTCCGGTCTGGGTCGCGCACCTCCTGGACCTCGACGAACACATCCCGCCCCGTCTTTCGCGCCAGCTCCCGGCGGAGCTGCTCGGTCTTCTCCTCCCCCTTGCGTCCGACGACGAGGCCGGGACGCGCGGTGTGCAGCGTCACTCGCACCCGGTCCGAATGGCGCTCGATCACCATGTCGGCGATGGCCGCATCCTTCAGGCGTTCCTTCAGCCACTGACGGATCGCATCGTCCTCCACCGCGAACCGCCCGTAGGTTCGCTTATCGGCGAACCAGCGCGACCGCCAGTCCTTCGTGACCGTGACGCGCATGCCGATCGGATTGACTTTCTGGCCCACCGGGGACTCCTTTCTTGATCCGCTCCGTCAGGCCGGCGGCTCGGCCAGCACGATCCGGATGTGGCTGTAGCGGTGCTGGATCGGGTGCGCCGCCCCGCGCGCCACCGCCATCCAACGCTTCAGCCGCGGCCCCTCCTCCACCACCGCCTCTTTCACCACCAGCCGCTCGGCGTCGAGCTTGTGGTTGTTCTCCGCGTTGGCCACCGCCGAGCGCAACGTCTTGCCCAGCCAGAAGGCCGCCTTGCGCTCGCTGAAGCGCACCATCGCCAGCGCGACCGGCACGGGTCGTCCCTTGAGCTCCCGCGCCAGATCCCGCGCCTTTCTCGGCGACAGGCGCACGTACCGTGATGTCGCGACAATCTCCATCGTGTGTTCCACCGTCGCTCCGCCTCCGTCGCGCGGCGGACCGCCCATTGTACGGGGTCCGCCCCGGCCGGGCAAGCGGACCGCACATCATTTCTGGGCGACCGCCTTGTCCGTGGCCACGCCGTGCTTGCGGAACGTCCGCGTTGCCGCGAACTCGCCGAGACGGTGGCCCACCATGTTTTCCGTGACGTACACCGAGACGAACGTCTTGCCGTTGTGGACGAGAAAGGTGTGGCCGACGAACTCCGGGATGATCATCGAGCGGCGGGACCACGTCTTGATCTGCCGGCGCTCGCCGGCGGCGTTGAGGCGGTCCACCTTCCGGCGGAGGTGCTCGTCCACGAAGGGTCCCTTGTGCACCGATCTGGCCATGGTCTATTTCCTCCGCTGCAGGATGAGCCGCGCGCCCGGCTTGCGCCGTTTGCGGGTCTTCTTGCCCTTGGTCTGCACGCCCCACGGCGACACCGGATGACCGCCGCCGGACGTGCGCCCCTCGCCGCCGCCCATCGGGTGATCGATCGGATTCATCGCCACCCCGCGCACGGTCGGCCGGATGCCGAGCCAGCGCCGGCGCCCCGCCTTGCCGAGCGAGACGTTCTCGTGTTCGAGGTTGCCGACCTGGCCGATCGTCGCCGTGCAGGCCTCCGGCACCTTGCGGATCTCGCCCGACGATAGCCGCAGGTGCGCGTAGCCGCCCTCGCGCGCCATCACCTGGGCCGACTGCCCCGCCGCGCGCGCCAACTGTCCGCCTGCGCCCGGCCGCAGTTCGACGTTGTGGACCGGCATGCCGAGCGGCACCTGACTGAGCGGAAGCGCGTTCCCCACGACAGGCTCCGCGCCGGGGCCGCTGACGACCGTCGCGCCCGGCCGCAACCCCTCGGGGGCCAAGATGTACCGTTTCTCGCCGTCACGGTAGTGCAGCAACGCGAGCCGCGCCGAGCGGTTCGGATCGTACTCGATCGCCGCGACCGTCGCCGGCACGCCGTGCTTGTCGCGGCGGAAATCCACGATCCGCAGCCGCCGCTTGTGCCCCCCCCCACGGTGCCGGACCGTGATCCGCCCGTACATGTTGCGCCCCCCCGTCGACCGGCGCGGGCGCAACAGGGACTTCTCGGGCCGTCGCTTCGTGATCTCGTCGAAGGCCGGCAGCTCGGCAAACCTTCGGCCGGGAGTGATGGGCTTGCTTTTCTTCAGTGCCATGGGCGTTGCCTCAGGTGAACTCGATCGTCTCGCCGTCCTTGAGGGTCACGATCGCGCGCTTGCGGTCGGCTGTCCGGCCGGGGCGGCGGGTGCGGCCGAGGGTCCACTGGCCGCGCCGCCACAGCGTGCGGACATCGACGACGTGCACGCGGAACAACTGCTCCACGGCGCGGCGGATCTCGAGCTTGTTCGCGTCGGGCGCCACTTCGAAGATGTATTGACGATGCCGCTCGCGCAGCCGCGTGCCCTTCTCCGTGATCAGCGCACGCCGGATGATCTGCTCCGCCGGTTTCATTCCGCGCCTCCCGCCGCGAACACCCGGGCGGCCATGACCTCGAGCGCCGCACGGGTCGCCGCGATCCGCGGATAACGAAGGATCGTGGTCACGTCCACCTCCGAGGCCGTCGCCACCGCCACACGAGGCAGGTTCCGCGCCGCCATCGCCAGGCGCCGGTCGGGACGATCGGTTAACACCAGCAACCCGCCGTCCGCCCCCAGCGCCTTCTGCAGCGCGGCGACGTGCCGGGTCTTCGGGTCCGGCAGATCGACGGCCTCCAGCACCACGACCTCGCCATCCGCAACCCGCGAACTCCACGCGCGGGCCACCGCTAGCCGCACGACCTTGCGCGGCAGGCGCGCCGCATGCGACCTGGGATGCGGCCCGTGCGCCACCCCGCCGCCGCGCCACAGCGGCGACTGCCGGTAGCCAGCGCGGGCGCGGCCGGTCCCCTTCTGCCGCCAGGGCTTCCGGTTGCTGCCGGCGACCTCGCCCTTGCCCCTCGTGTTGGCCGTCCCGGCGCGCAGCGCGGCCGCGTGGGCCACGACCGCGTCGCGGACCGCCTGGTCGCCGCGATCGAGCACCAGCCGGTCGTCGGGCCACTCCACCTCGCCGACCGTCTCGCCCTTCCAGTTACGAACCGCCAGCTTGCTCATGATTGTTTCGCCGCCTTGGCCGGCGCCTTCTTGATCGACCTCCGGATCAGGACCAGCCCGCCCACGGGCCCCGGCACCGCGCCGTGCACCAACAGCAGGTGGTCTTCGGGCCGCACGTCCACCGCCTCGAGGTTCTGGACGGTGACGCGCACGCGCCCCATGTGGCCCGGCATCCGCTTGTTCTTCAGGATGTGGCCCGGCAGCTCGCGCATGCCCACCGAGCCCGGACGCCGGTGCATCGTGTGGCCGTGCGAGTCGGGCTGGCCGCCCATGCCGTGGCGCTTCATCACACCCTGAAAGCCGCGGCCCTTCGTCACGGCGGTCACGTCCACCCAGTCCCCTTTCGCGAAGATCGAGACCGTCACCTCGTCGCCGGGCTTCGGGTCGTCGCCCTCGTCCAGCGGCACCTCCCGCAGGATTCGGAACGGCCCCGCCGCGCACGCCTTCATATGCCCGACGAGGGCCCGGGGCAACCGCAACGGCTTTTGCGGCTCGAACCCGATCTGGGCGGCCTCGTAGCCGTCCCGCTCCGTGTGCTTGCGCTGGACCACCCAGCAGGGCCCCGCCTGGAGCACGGTCACCGCCCGCTGCCGCCCGTCGGCGTCGAAGACGCGCGACATTCCGATCTTCCGTCCCAGAAGCGCCTTCATCCGTCACACCTTGATCGTGATGTCCACGCCGGCGGGGAGGTTGAGCTTCTTGAGCTCGTCCACCGTCTTCGCCGTCGGGCTGATGATGTCCAGGATCCTTTTGTGGGTCCGGATCTCGAACTGGTCCATGGATTTCTTGTCGGCGTGTGGGCTGCGGTTGACCGAGAAGCGCTCCCGGCGCGTCGGCAAGGGGATCGGGCCCGCGACGCGCGCCCCCGTGCGCTTGGCGGTCTCGACGATGTCCGCGGCCGACTGGTCGAGCACGCGGTGGTCGTAGCCCCGCAGCCGGATCCGTATGCGTTGTTGTGTCATGTCGCGTCCTCGCTCAACGTTGGATGATCGTGGCCTGCAGCGCCGACGGCACCGGCTCGAAGCTCCTCGGTTCCATGCTATGGGAGGCGCGACCCTTCGTCAGCGACCGCAGCGCGGTCGCGTATCCGAACAGCTCGACCAGCGGGGCCTCGGCCCGGATCGTCTGGGCCCCCTCGCGCGCCTCCATCTGCCGCACCCGGCCTCGGCGCGAGGTGAGGTCGGCGAGCACCTCGCCGAGGTGTTCGTCCGGCGTAACGATCTCCAGCGCCATGACCGGCTCCAGCAGAAGCGGCCCGCCGGCCGCCAACGCCTCGCGCGTCGCCAACAGCGCCGCCGTGCGAAAGGCCGTCTCGGTCGAATCGCCCTCGCGCCACGCCCCGCCGCCCACCCGGACCCCGACGTCGGTCATCGCGTAGCTGGCCAGCACGCCGGTGGCCAGCGCATCCGCGATCCCACCCTCCACCGCCTCGTGGAACTCGGACGGGATCTCGCGCGGCCCGGCCTCGACCCTCACCTCGTTGCCGCTCCCGCGCGGCCGCGGCGCGACCTCGACGGCCACCTCCGCAAACTGCACGGTGCCGCCGATCTCGCGCTGGAAGCGGTGACGCGCCGCCGCCGGCCGGGAGATTGTCTCCCGGTAGGAGACCATGGGCCGGCCCGCGTTGGCCGGGACGCGGAACTCCCGCAGAAGCCGGTCGCGCAGGATCTCGAGATGCAGCTCCCCCATTCCCGAGATGATCACCTGGCCGGTCTCCGGGTCGGTCGAGACGCGGAAGGTCGGGTCCTCGTCCGCCAGCGCCGCCAGCGCCTCGGCCAGTGCCGGCCGATCGGCCTGCGTACGCGGCTCGATCGCCATGGACACGACCGGTTCGGGAAAGGTGATGCGCTCCAGAAGAATGGGGTGCGACTCCGCACAGATGGTGTCGCCGGTGGCCAACTGCCGCATCCCCGGCACCCCGCCGATGTCCCCGGCGCGCAGCTCCTCGATCTCCTCGCGCTGGTTCGCGTGCAGCCGGACCAGCTTCGGCACGCGCTCGCGCCGCCGGGTGCGCGGCTGATAGATGTTCTGGCCCCGCTTCAGGACGCCGGAGTACACGCGGACGTAGGCGAGACGGCCGACGTACGGATCGGCGGCGATCTTGAACACCAGCGCCGCCAGCGGCTCGGTGTCGGCGGCCGCCCGGGTCACCTCCGCGCCGGTCTTCGGATGGCGACCGCGCGCCGGCGGGATGTCGGTCGGCGAGGGCAACAGGGCGACGACGGCGTCCAGAAGGGGCTGGATGCCCTTGTTGCGGAGCGCACTGCCGCAAAGCACGGGCAACAGGTGGCCGGCGATCGTCGCGCGACGCAGCCCCGCCCAGAGGAGGTCGGCGGGCAGGTCGGGTCCGGCCAGGTAGACCTCGAGCACGGCCTCGTCGGCCTCGGCGACCATTTCGCACAGCCGGGCCCTCGCCTCCGCCGCGATGGCGGCCAGCTCCGCGGGGATGGGGTGCTCGTGGACTCGGGCGCCCTGGCTGGCCTCGTCGAACTCGAGCGCGCGGCGGCCGATTATGTCCACCACGCCCCGAAACTGCTCCTCGGCACCCCAGGGAAGTTGGATCGGAGCCGGCACGGCCCCCAGCCGCTCGCGCAGGCTCCGCACCACGGACGCGAAGTCCGCCCCCTTGCGGTCCATCTTGTTGATGAACGCGAGGCAGGGCACGCCAAACCCCCGCGCCTGCCGCCAGACGGTTTCCGACTGCGGTTGCACGCCGGCGACGCCACAGAACACACCGATGGCGCCGTCCAGGACGCGCAGGGAGCGCTGCACCTCGGCGGTGAAGTCCACGTGACCGGGGGTGTCGATCAAGTTGATTTGATGGCCGCCCCAGAGGAAGGTGGTCGCCGCGCTGGTGATGGTGATACCGCGCTCCTGTTCCTGCACCATCCAGTCCATGACGGTGGTCCCGTCATGGACCTCCCCCATGCGGTGCACCCGGCCCGAGTAGAACAGGATGCGCTCGGAGACGGTCGTCTTGCCGGCGTCGATGTGGGCGACGATCCCGATGTTGCGGACGCGGTCGAGCGGGACGGCGCGGCCGACATCCGCCGGCGAGCTGCCGGCGGCATTCCGCGATGGACGTTGTTCCAACACCGGGACCATGCGGGGGTTACCAGCGATAGTGGGCGAACGCCTTGTTCGCCTGGGCCATTTTGTGGGTGTCGTCGCGCTTCTTGATGGCGTTGCCCGTGTTGTTGAAGGCGTCGAGGATCTCGTAGGCGAGGGCCTGCTGCATGGGCACGCCACGACGGGCCTGCGCGAAGGTGCGCAGCCAGCGAAGCGCCAACGCGCGCTGCCGGTCCTCCGCCACCTCGACCGGCACCTGGTAGGTCGCGCCGCCGACGCGGCGGGATTTGACCTCGAGGCGCGGCTTGACGTTCTCCATCGCGCGGGCGAGGACCTCCACCGGCGGCGTGTCGGGGACCTTTTGCCGGAGGTGATCGAGGGCGCCGTAGACGATGCTTTTCGCAACGGACTTTTTGCCGCGCTGCATCACGGCATTGATCAGGTGCGCCACCAGCTCGCTGTTGTGCTTCACGTCCGGGGTCACCGGACGCCGTTCCGCTCGCCGCCGTCGTGCCATGGCCGTCTCGCCGCCCTATTTCTTCGGTTCTGCCGCCTTCGGCCGCTTCGCGCCGTACTTCGAGCGCCCGCGCCGCCGGTTTTCCACGCCCAGTGCGTCCAGCGTCCCCCGGAGGATGTGGTAACGGACACCGGGCAGGTCCTTCACGCGACCGCCGCGGACCAGGACCATGCTGTGCTCCTGAAGGTTGTGGCCCTCGCCGGGAATGTAGGCGGTCACCTCGTAGCCGTTGGTCAGCCGCACCCGCGCGATCTTGCGGAGGGCCGAGTTCGGCTTTTTCGGGGTCATCGTTTTGACCACGAGGCAAACGCCGCGGCGCTGCGGGCAGCCGGTCAGCGCCGGCGACTTGCTCTTCGATCTGGCGGCGGGCCGTCCCGCGCGCGCCAGTTGGTTGATGGTCGGCATCGATAGTCTTCCTTCGGCGGAAAACCGCCATTCTATCCGGCCGGCGCGGCCCCCGCAAGCCGCCTACGGCTCGATGTCCTCCTCCGGAATCGCCGAGGCCAGCATCGCCGCGTCCGGCGCGGCGGTTTGCAGCCGATCGCCCAGCAGCTCCTCCACCGGGATCGGCTCGCCCAGCGGAACCAGCTTGACGTTCCGGTTCATCGGGAACCCGGTCCCCGCAGGGATCAGGTGGCCGAGGATCACGTTCTCCTTGAAGCCGTGCAGGGGATCCCTTCGGCCCAGCGTGGCGGCGTCGGCCAACACGCGCGTCGTGTCCTGGAACGAGGCCGCCGAGATGAAGCTCTCCGTCTCCAACGCCGCCTTGGTGATGCCCAGCAGCACCGGCTGTGCCTCGGCCGGCCGCTTGCCCTCCGCGATCGCGCGCTGGTTGACCTCCTGGAAGTGGTACTTCTCGACCAGCTCGCTCCAGAGGAAGTCGGTGTCGCCGGGGTCCGTGATCCGGACCTTGCGGAGCATCTGCCGGACGATGATCTCGATGTGTTTGTCGTTGATCTCAACCCCTTGTAGGCGGTAGACTTCCTGGATCTCGTTGAGCAGGTACTCCTGCAGCTCCTTCGGGCCACAGACGTCGAGGATCTCCTGGGGCACGACCGGCCCCTCGGTCAGCTGCTGGCCCTTGCGCACGCGGTCGTTTCGAAACACGACGATGTGCTTGCCGGTCGGGATCAGGTGCTCCTCCTCGTCGCCGGTGACTGGGTCTCGCACGATGAGCTTGCGGCGTCCCTTGACGGTGCCGCCGAACTCGACGACCCCGTCGATCTTTGCAATTTCGGCGGCGTCCTTCGGCTTGCGCGCCTCGAACAACTCGGCGACGCGCGGCAGGCCGCCAGTGATGTCCTTGGTCTTGACCAGCTTGCGGGGTGTCTTGGCCATCATCGCGCCCGCGGTGACGCGCTGGTGCTGCGCGACCGTGACGTGGGCGCCGGCCGGGATCGGATAGCTGCCAAGGATCTCGGCGTTCTTGTCGGCGGAGGCCCGGATCAAGATCTGCGGGTGCAGGTCCTCCCGGTGCTCCATGACCACCGTCTCCTCGGCGTTGGTGGTCTCGTTCCTCTCCCGGCGCACCGTGACGCCCTCGATGAAGTCACGGAACTCGACCACGCCGCTATGTTCGGAGAGGATCGGCACGCTGTAGGGGTCCCATTTGACGAAGCTCTGCCCCTTGCGCACTCGGCCGCCATCCGGGACGCTGATCACCGCCCCGATCACCGGGGTGTGGTGCTCCAGTTCGCGGCCGTCGTGGTCGTAGAGCACGATCGAACCGTTCTTGTTCAGCACCACGAACCGCGGCTCCTCGCGGCCGTCCACGACCTCCACGGTCGGCACCGTCCGGAGGTCCTGGTACCGCACGACCGCGTCGTGCTTGGCCAAGATCTGGGGCTGCTTGAACACCGAGCTGGCCGTGCCGCCAATGTGGAAGGTGCGCATCGTCAGCTGCGTGCCGGGCTCGCCGATGGACTGCGCGGCGATGATGCCGACCGCCTCGCCGAGCGCTACGGGCCGGTTCGTCGCGAGGTTGCGTCCGTAACAGCGGGCGCAGACGCCGCGAACGGACTCGCAGGTCAGCACGCTTCGGATGCGGACCTTTTCAATGCCGGCCTGAACGATCCGGCGGGCGGCAAACTCGTCGATCTCCTGCCCGGCCGCGACCAGGGTCTCGCCCGTGTGGGGGTGGCGGACGTCCTCGAGCGCCGTCCGGCCGTCGATCCGCTGCTGCAACGGCACCAGCTCGTCCTCGCCCTCGATGATCGCGCTGACCTCGATGCCGTTCAGCGTGCCGCAGTCCTCCTCCACTACGATGATGTCGTGGGCGACGTCCACCAGCCGGCGGGTTAGGTAGCCGGCGTCCGCGGTCTTGAGCGCGGTGTCGGCCAATCCCTTGCGGGCGCCGTGCGTGCTGATGAAGTACTCCAGCACGCTGAGGCCCTCGCGGAAGTTGGAGGTGATCGGCCGCTCGATGATCTCGCCCGACGGCTTGGCCATCAGGCCGCGCATCCCCGAAAGCTGACGGATCTGCTGGCGGCTGCCGCGGGCGCCGGAGTCCACCATCATGAACACGGGGTTGATCTCGTCCGGCCCGCCGGCCGGCCCCTCGCGGAGGTTGCGGTCCAGCGCGCTGTACATCACGTTCGAGATCTCTTCGGTCGCGTGGGTCCAGATGTCGATGATCTTGTTGTACCGCTCGCCGTCGGTGATCACGCCGCGGGTGTACTGGCGGTGCACCTCGTCGATCTGCTGGCGGGCCCGCTCGAGGATCCTCGTTTTCTCGGCGGGGATGATCATGTCGACCATCCCGATCGAGATGCCGGCGCGAGTGGCGTACTCGAATCCGAGCGCCTTCACGCGGTCGAGGGCGCGGACGGTCTCCTGGTGGCCGGCGACCCGATAGCAGTTGCGGATGATCTCGCCCAGATCCTTCTTCTTCACGACCGTGTTCACGAAGCCGAGCTGGGCCGGCCAGACCTCGTTGAAAAAGACCCGGCCGACGGTCGTCGTGATCACGCGGCAGGTGGGATCGCCGTAGACCGTCTGGCGCCCGAAGCACGGGTTGCGCAGCCGGATGCGGTCGTGGATCCGGACCGCGCCTTCGTCGAACGCGGTGTGGACCTCGTCGGCGTCGGCCATCAGCGGCAGGTGCTCGGGGGCGCCGGCGGTCGCCGACTGGCGTTGGCGGATTCGCTCGCGCTGGGAGTCGCTGGTCAGGTAATAGCATCCGAGCGCGATGTCCTGGGTCGGCGTCGTGATCGGCTTGCCGCTGGACGGCGAAAAAATGTTGTTCGGCGCCAGCATGAGCAGGCGCGACTCCATCTGCGCCTCGACGGACAACGGCACGTGCACGGCCATCTGGTCGCCGTCGAAGTCCGCGTTGTATGCGGTGCAGACCAGCGGATGGATCCGGATCGCCTCGCCCTCGATCAGCACCGGTTCGAACGACTGGATCGACAGCCGGTGCAGCGTCGGAGCGCGGTTCAGCAACACGGTGTGGCCGCGCGTGACCTCCTCCAGGATGTCCCAGACCTCGTTCGCCTCGCGCTCGATCAGTTTTTTTGCGCTGCGCACCGTGTGGACGATGCCCATCTCCTTGAGCCGGCGGATGATGAAGGGTTCGAAGAGCACCAGGGCCATCTTCTTCGGCAGCCCGCACTGGTTCATCTGGAGGTCGGGCCCGACGACGATCACCGCGCGACCCGAATAGTCCACCCGCTTGCCGAGCAGGTTCTGCCGGAAGCGCCCCTGCTTGCCGCGAAGCATGTCCGATAGCGATTTCAGCGGCCGGTTCCCGGCCCCGGTGACCGGCCGGCCGTGGCGACCGTTGTCGAACAACGCGTCCACCGCCTCCTGCAGCATGCGTTTCTCGTTCCGGATGATGACGTCCGGCGTTTTGAGCTGCAGCAGGTTGCGCAGGCGGTTGTTCCGGTTGATCACCCGGCGGTACAAGTCGTTGAGGTCCGAGGTCGCGAACCGCCCACCCTCCAGCGGCACCAGCGGCCGCAGGTCCGGTGGGATGACCGGCAGAACCTCCATGATCATCCACTCCGGCCGCGATCCGCTGCGCAGAAAACCCTCGAGCAGTTTGATCCGCTTGGTCAGCTTCTTGCGGGTCGGCTTGCTGCGGGTCATCTCCATCTCTTCGGTGAGGAGCGCGATCTCCTTTTCGAGGTCGATCTGCCGCAGCAATTCGCGGATACCCTCGGCGCCCATCAGGGCGCGGAACGTCCCCTCGCCGAACGCCTCCTGGGCCTCACGGTATTCCATTTCGCTCAACAACTGCTTCGGCCGCAGGGAGGTGTCGCCCGCGTCGACCACGATGTAATCCTCGTAGTACAGGACCCGCTCGAGCTGGTTGGCCGTCAGGTCGAGGACCAGCCCCATACGGCTGGGCGTGCACTTGTAGAACCAAATGTGCGAGACCGGCACCGCCAACTCGATGTGACCCATGCGCTCGCGGCGAACGCGCTGCTCGGTCACCTCGACGCCGCAGCGGTCGCAGATCACCCCCTTGTGCTTGATCCGCTTGTATTTGCCGCACGCGCACTCCCAGTCCTTCGTCGGGCCGAAGATGCGTTCACAGAACAGGCCGCCCTTCTCCGGCTTGAAGGTTCGGTAGTTGATCGTCTCCGGGTTCTTCACCTCGCCCTTGCTCCAGGATCGGATCGTCTCGGGCGAGGCCAGCGTGATGCTGACCGAATCGAAGTCCAGTTCGTGCGTCAGGCCGAGGGCCTGCTGCGCTATGCTGGTCACTGTGTCAACCATGGTCTCTCCATTCGGCCGGATGGACGCGGCCGGTCCGTCACCCTTTCGCCGAGCGATGGACCTTGATGTCCAGCCCCAGGCTCTGCAGCTCCTTCATCAGCACGTTGAACGATTCGGGCGTACCCGCCTCGAGCACGTTGTCGCCCTTGACGATCGCCTCGTAGATGGCGGTGCGGCCGCGGATGTCGTCGCTCTTGACGGTGAGCAGCTCCTGCAGCGAGTAGGCGGCGCCGTAGGCCTCCATGGCCCAGACCTCCATCTCGCCGAACCGCTGGCCGCCGTACTGGGCCTTGCCGCCGAGCGGCTGCTGGGTCACCAGCGAATACGGGCCCACCGCGCGCGCGTGGATCTTGTCCGTGGCCAGGTGGTGCAGCTTGAGCATGTAGATCACGCCGACCACGACGCTCTGCTCGAACGGCTCCCCCGTGCCGCCGTCGTACAGCCTCGCTTTGCCGTCGGGGCCCACCGCCGGGGTCCCCTCGCCGCGCTCCTTCGCGACGTCCTGGCAGAGGTTCAGCAGGTCCCAGATGCGGCCCTCCGGCGCGCCGTCGAAGACGGGTGACGCGAACCGCACGCCCTTCCGGAACAGCTCGGTCGTGGCCCGCACTTCCTCGTCGCTCATCCGGCCCACCGCGTCCGGCTGGCCGGCCGCCATGTAGATGCGGTCCAGGAACGCCCGCAGGTCCTCGGTCTTCGCGCCGACCCTGATGCGGCGATCGGCCTCCATCCCGAGGTAGCGCGCCGCCCAGCCCAGGTGCGTTTCCAGGACCTGGCCCACGTTCATGCGCGAGGGAACCCCCAGCGGATTGAGCACGATGTCCACCGGCGTGCCGTCCTCCAGAAACGGCATGTCCTCCTCCGACACGATCCGGGCGATCACGCCTTTGTTGCCGTGCCGACCCGCCATCTTGTCGCCGACGCCGATCTTCTTCTTCGTGGCGATGTACACCTTGACCTGCTTCAGCACGCCCGGCTCGATCTCGTCGCCGCTCTCCACCCGGTCCAGGGCCGCGGCCTCCTCCATGTCGAGGTCCGAGAACTTCCGGTTGTATTCGGCGAGGATGCCGTAGATCATCGACTGCACCGGCCCGGCGTCGATCTCGATGTGTTCGCGGGCGCCGGCCAGTTTTCGCAGCAGCGTTTTGGTGATCTTCCGGTTCGCCGGGATGATGACCTCGCCGGTTTCGACGTTCACGACGTCCATCGGGATCTTCTCGCCCAGCAGCTTGTTGCTGAGCGCCTCGATCAAGTTCTCGAGCAGGTTCTGGCGCCGCTCGCGGTACTCGTCCTGCAACTGCTTGGCCTGCTGTCGCCGGTCGCGCGAGGTCACCTTCGTCCGCTTGACGGGGTTGCGCGCCGAGGCCTTGACGTCCATCACGATGCCGTAGGTCCCGCTGGGCACGCGCAGCGAGGTGTCGCGCACGTCCGCCGCCTTCTCGCCGAAGATCGCGCGCAGCAGGCGCTCCTCCGGCGCCAGCTCGGTCTCCGTCTTGGGGGTCACCTTGCCCACCAGGATGTCGCCCGGCTTGACCTCCGCGCCGATGCGGATCGTCCCGTCGCGCGTCAGGTTCTTCAGCGCCTCCTCGCCGACGTTCGGAATGTCCCGCGTGATCTCCTCGGGGCCGAGCTTCGTGTCGCGGGCGCCGCACTCGAACTCCTCGATGTGGATCGAGGTGTAGACGTCGTCCCGGACCAGGCGCTCGCTGATGACGATCGCGTCCTCAAAGTTGTTGCCGTGCCACGGCATGAACGCCACCAGCACATTTCGACCCAGCGCCAGCTCGCCGTCGGCCGTGGACGGGCCGTCGGCCAGCACGTCGCCCTTGCGGACGCGCTGCCCGACCCGCACCAATGGCCGCTGGTTGAAGCAGGTGCCGGCGTTCGTGCGCATGAACTTGCGCAATTCGTAGATCTGGACGCCCGACGCGTGGGCCGAGCGCTTGTCGGGCATCTTCCCGTCCGACGTCACGATGATCTTCGACGCAGACACGTATGCCACCCGCCCCGCCTCGCGGGCGGTCACCAGGACGCGGGAATCGTGTGCGATACGCTCTTCGTTGCCGGTGGCGATCAGCGGCCGTTCGCTGTCCAGCAGTGGCACTGCCTGCCGCTGCATGTTCGAGCCCATCAACGCGCGGTTCGCGTCGTCGTGCTCGAGGAACGGGATCAGGGCCGCGGCCACGCTGACCACCTGCCGCGGCGACACATCCATGTATTGAACCGACTCCCGCGGCACCTCCTTAAACTCGCCGCCTTTGCGAACCATCACCAGCTCGTTGGCGAACCGTCCGTGCTCGTCCAGCGCGGCGTTCGCCTGCGCGATGACGTACTTCTCCTCCTCGTCGGCGGTCAGGTAGTCCACCTCGTCCGTCACCCGACCGCCCACCACGCGGCGGTACGGGCTCTCGATGAAGCCGAAGGCGTTGACCTTCGCGTACATGCTTAGCGACGAGATCAGTCCGATGTTCGGTCCCTCGGGCGTCTCGATCGGACAGATCCGGCCGTAGTGGCTGGAGTGCACGTCGCGGACCTCGAAACCGGCCCGCTCCCGGTTGAGCCCGCCGGGGCCCAGGGCGCTCAGGCGGCGTTTGTGCGCCAGCTCGGAGAGCGGATTGGTCTGGTCCATGAACTGGCTCAGCTGGCTGCGGCCGAAGAAGTCCCGAATCACCGTGGACAGCGCCTTCGGGTTGATCAGGCGCTGCGGCGTCGGCTTGTCCGTCTGGGGGTCGAGGATCGTCATGCGCTCCCGGACCAGCCGCTCCATCCGCGCCAGGCCGACCCGGCACTGGCTCTCCAGCAGCTCGCCCACCGTCCGCACACGCCGGCTGCCGAGGTGGTCAATGTCGTCCACCGTGCCCTCGCCCCGCCGGAGGTTGATCAGGTACCGGATGCCTTCGATGATGTCCTCCTTGCAGAGGACCACGCAGTCCTCGCGCCCGACGTGCGTGCCGAGCTTCTGGTGGATCTTGTAGCGGCCGACCCGCGTGATGTTGTAGCGGTTCTCATCGAAGAAGAGCCGCTTGAGAAGCTGGCGGGCGTTCGAGAGCGTGGGAGGGTCTCCGGGGCGCAGCTTGGAGTAGATGTCCTTCAGGGCGTCCTCGGCGGTCCGGTTCTGCGCGTCCCGGCGCACATTGTTCAGGAAGACGCCCTCGTCCCACGCGACGTTGACCACGTCCACCGACCGATGGCCGGCGGCGCGGATCTGCCGCACCAACTCGGGAGTGAGCGGGTCGAACGCCCGCGCCAGGATCAGCTGGTTGTCGGGGTCAATCACCTCGTGCAGCAGCACGCGGTGCGCGGTCTCGACCTCGCCGGAGAGCGTCAGCGTCTCGATCGGGTAGTAGAGGCGCAGCAGCTCCTCGTCGGTCCCTTTGCCCGCCCGTTCGCCGTTGCCGTGGTCTCCCATCCCGATCAGCGCTCGAAGGAACGCGACGGCCAGGAACTTCCGCCGGCGGCGGCGGCTGTCCATGTAGACGTAGAGCAGGTCGGCGGTGTCGAACTGCACCTCCAGCCACGACCCCCGGTCCGGGATCACGCGGAACGAGTACAGCACCGATCCGTTCGGGTGGTCCTCGCTTTCGAAGCAGATGCCCGGCGAGCGGTGGAGCTGGCTGACGACGACCCGTTCGGCCCCGTTGATCACGAACGTGCCGGAGTCGGTCATCAGCGGGATCTCCCCCATGTAGACCTCCTCCTCGCGGACCTCCTTGGCGTCCTTCACGCGGAAGGTCACGTACAGGGGGGCGGTGTAGGACTGGCCCTCGCGAAGGCATTCGATCGGCCCCATCTTCGGCTCGCGGATCTCGTAGTGCACGAAATCCAGCACGCACTGGCCGTCGTAGCTTTCGATCGGGAACACCTCGCGGAAGACGGCCTGCAGGCCGATCTTTCGCCGCTTTGCGGGGGGAACGTCCCGCTGCAGGAACTCCCGGTAGGACTCCGTCTGGATCTCGATGAGATCCGGCGGAGCCAGGACATCCACCAGTTTGCCAAAGTTGATTCGCTTGGCCATTCCACACCCTCCGACGACGCCGCCGATGCTTCGGTCCGCCACCCGCCCCGCCGCCGCCGGCGGCGGTCCGGGGCCGTCGCCCGCCGCCGGATTACTTGATTTCGACCTTCGCGCCGGCCGCCTCGAGCTTCGCCTTGAATTCCTCGGCCTCCTTCTTCGGCACGGCTTCCTTGATCGTTTTCGGCGCGCCGTCGACGAGGTCTTTGGCCTCCTTGAGGCCGAGGTTCGTCAGCGCACGTAGTTCCTTGATCACCGCGATCTTGTTCGTGCCGGCCGACGCCAGCACGACCGTGAACTCCGTCTTCTCCTCGGCCGGAGCCGCCGCGGCGGCCGCCGCGGGTGCCGCCGCCACCGCCACCGGCGCCGACGCCGAGACGCCGAACCGCGCGCCGAGCGCCTTGACCAGCTTGGACAGCTCCAGCACGCTGATCGATTCGAGCCACTCCACGAATTCCGCCGCCTTGCCGTCCAACTTCACCTGCTCTGTCGCCTGCGTTGTTTCGCTCATCTCTGGTTCCTCGCTCTTCGCTCTGGGTTGACTTCCGGGACGAGGTCCCGAAACCGCTTGTCAGGCCGGCACCGCCGACCCCTTTTTCTCCTCGATCGCCTTCAGGACCCTCACCAGGCCCGCCGGAAGCTGATGGAGCACCGTGACCAGCCCCCGCAGCGGCGCGGCCAGCACCCCCACTAGCATCCCGCGCAGCTCGGCCTTGCCCGGCAGGGCCGCGATCGCTGCCAGATCCGTCGCCGTCATCACCTGTCCGCCGACCTCGGCCAGTTTCACCGTCGGCAACTTCGTCTCCTTCTGGTACTGCGCCAGAGCGCGGGCCACCTCCGTGATGTCACCGCCGCCGAGGATCACCGCCGTCGGCCCGCGCAGGGCCGGGGCCAGGCGTTCCGCCGGCGCCCCGACCGCCTCCCGAAACATCCGGTTGGGCACCACCTGCATGCGCGCCCCGGCCTGCCGCAACCGGTTGCGCAGATCGGTGGTTTTCGCCGAATCCAGGCCGGTGAAATCCACAAGGATCAAATACGCCGCCGACTCGACCCGCCGGCGGATCTCCTCCCCGATCGACTCTTTTTCCGGGCGCAACGGGCGTTGCCGGGCCGTCGTCGCTGTCGTCGTCATGTCCACCTCACTCGCTGTCCCGCACGTTGACGTGCAGCCCCGGCCCCATCGTCGAACTGACCGTGCATCGCCGGATGTAGACGCCCTTGGCCGACGCGGGCCGCGCCGCACGGATCGCGTCGATCACGGCCTGGCAGTTCTCGACAAGGGCCTGGACGGGAAACGACCGTTTGCCGAAGGGCACCATCGCGTTGCCGGTCTTGTCCATCCGAAATTCGACGCGGCCGGCCAGAAACTGACGCACCGCCGCCGCGGTGTCCGTGACCACGGTGCCAGTTTTCGGGTTGGGCATCAGGCCGCGCGGGCCCAGCACCTTGCCAAGCTTGCGAACTTCCTTCATCGCGTCCGGTGTGGCGATGGCGACGTCGAAGTCCGTCCATCCCTCCTGGACTTTCTCGACGAGGTCCTGCAAACCGGCCGCGTCGGCGCCGGCCGCGCGAGCGGCCTCGGCGGCCGGACCGTCCGCAAAGACGATCACGCGAACTTTTTTGCCCGTGCCGTGCGGCAGGGACACGACGCCGCGCAGGGTTTGGTCCGACTTGGCGGGATCCAACCCCATCCGGAACGCGACCTCGAGGGTCTCATCGAAGTCGGCCGCCGGGTGGTCCTTGATGAACTGGATCGCCTCGGCCAGCTCGTAAGTCCGGCCGCGGTCCATGAGGGCCGCCACCTTTTGGTATCGCTTGCCGCGTCGCGCCATGTCACACCACCTCGATCCCCATGCTGCGCGCCGTACCCTCGATCATACGCACCGCCTGCGCGAGGTCCGACGCGTTGAGGTCCTTCGCCTTGATCTTTGCGATCTCCGCCACCTGCGCCCGGGTCACCTTGCCGACCTTCTCGCGGTTTGGCGTGCCGGAGCCCTTGGCGATCCCCGCGGCCCGCTTCAGCAGCACGGACGCCGGCGGGCTCTTGGTCACGAACGTGAACGACTTGTCCTGGTAGACGGTGATGACCACCGGAATGACGAGGCCGGCCTGCGAAGCCGTCGCCGCGTTGAACTGCTTGCAGAACTCCATGATATTCACGCCCTGCTGGCCAAGGGCGGGGCCGACGGGCGGGGCGGGGTTCGCCTGCCCGGCGGGAATCTGCAAACGGATCACACCCGTGACTTTTTTCGCCATGTCTACGCTCCGGACGGGCTCAAGCCCGCTCCACCTGCGAGTACTCCAACTCCACCGGCGTGGCCCGGCCGAAGATGGAGACCGATACCTTCAGCTTGCCGTGCGCCGGGTCCACCTCCTCCACGACGCCGGTGAAGTTTTGGAACGGCCCCTCGGTGATCGTCACCGACTCGCCCGGTTCGAAGGTCACCTTGGGCCGGACCTTGTCCTTCTTTTCCTCGACCTGCGCCAGGATGCTCTCGATCTCCTCCGGCCTGAGCGGCAACGGCCGGTCGCCGCCGACGAAGCGGATCACGCCCTGTGTCTCCTGGATGAACCGCCAGGCGGGCTCGTTCAGCTTCCTCTCGTCGTTGTAGAGGGCCAGCTCGACCAGCACGTAGCCCGGGAAGAACTTCCGCACGGTCGTCGCACGGCGCTGGCCGCGGGTTTCGGCCACGCGCTCGGTCGGCACGAGCACCTCGCCGACGTAGTCGGTCATTCCCTCGAGCTTCGCCCGCCGCTCGATGCTCTCCTTGACGCGGTTCTCCTGGCCCGACAACGTGTGCAACACAAACCACTGCTTGTTCATACGCGCCCGCGCCCCCGCCGGCTACCGTGGCAGGATGGCCTGCAACGCCAGGATCACAGCCCCGTCGCACAGCGCGACGTAGGCCGCCAGCAGAACCACCGAAACGATGACCACGACCGTGGACTCGAACAGCTCGCCGCGGGTCGGCCAGCTGCACTTCTTGAGTTCGGCCTGGACATCCTCCACAAAGCCCCGGCCTCGCTGCAGCCATGTTCGAACCTTGTCCATCGGATCTCCGCGGCGCTCAAGCCTGGCAGGCCAGGAGGGACTTGAACCCCCAACAACCGGTTTTGGAGACCGGTGCTCTGCCAATTGAGCTACTGGCCTGCCGCCAAATCCGGCCGCTCACTTCGTCTCCCGGTGCAGCGTATGCCTCCGCTCCGCCGGGCAGAACTTGCGCAGCTCCAGCCGCTCGGTCTGCGTGCGCTTGTTGCGCGTCGCCGTGTAGTTGCGGCGCTTGCACTCGGTGCACGCCAGCGTGACGATTTCTCTCGGCATGGCCGGTCCGTTGCTCCGGCGCCCGCGGCGGTTGCCCCGCCGGACGCCTGTTGGCCTACTCCAGAATCTCCGTCACCCGGCCGGCCCCGACAGTCCGACCGCCCTCGCGGATCGCGAACCGCATGTAGCGCTCCATCGCGATCGGCGTGATCAGCCTGACCAGCATGCTGACGTTGTCGCCCGGCATCACCATCTCGACGCCCTCAGGCAGCGTGATGTCGCCGGTGACGTCCGTCGTCCGGAAATAGAACTGGGGACGGTACCCCTTGAAGAAGGGGGTATGGCGGCCGCCTTCTTCCTTCGACAGCACGTAGACCTCGGCCTTGAACGTCGTGTGCGGCGTGATCGTTCCCGGCTTGGCCAGGACCTGGCCGCGCTCGACCTCCTCCTTCTTGGTGCCGCGCAGCAGCACGCCGATGTTGTCGCCGGCGCGCCCCTCGTCGAGCAGCTTTCGGAACATCTCGACGCCGGTCGCGGTGGTCTTTTGGGTGTCGCGCAGCCCGACGATCTCCACCTCGTCGCCGACCTTAATCAAGCCGCGCTCGACGCGACCGGTGACCACCGTTCCGCGGCCTTCGATCGAGAACACGTCCTCGATCGGCATCAGGAACGGCTGGTCGATCGGCCGCTCGGGCTCCTTGATGTAGGAGTCCAGCGCGTCCATGAGCTGCGTGATGCAGGCGGCGTCCGGGTGGTCCGGCGTAGGCGCCTGCAGGGCCTTCAAGGCCGAGCCGCGAATGATCGGCGTTTCGTCGCCGGGGAACTCGTACTTCGAGAGGAGGTCGCGGATCTCCATCTCAACCAGGTCGAGCAGCTCCGGGTCGTCCACCGTGTCCACCTTGTTCAGGAAGACGACGATCGCGGGCACGCCGACCTGACGCGCCAGCAGGATGTGCTCGCGCGTCTGGGGCATGGGGCCGTCGGAGGCGCTGACCACGAGGATCGCGCCGTCCATCTGCGCCGCGCCGGTGATCATGTTTTTCACGTAGTCGGCGTGGCCGGGGCAGTCCACGTGGGCGTAGTGCCGCGCCGACGATTCGTACTCGACGTGGGCGGTCGCGATGGTCAGGATCTTCGTCGCGTCGCGACGCCCGTGGGCCTCGGAGGCCTTGGCGACCTGGTCGTATGTGATGAAGCGGGCCAGCCCCTTGGCCTCCTGGACCTTGGTGATGGCCGACGTCAGCGTCGTCTTGCCGTGGTCGACGTGACCGATGGTGCCGACGTTGACATGCGGCTTTGTCCGTTCAAACTTTTCCTTCGCCATGACTGTCTCCCTTTCTTGCGGCCGTCCGGCCGCCTCAATCGTCCGGCCCGCCCGCGCGGGCTGGAGCCCACGAGCGGGATTGAACCGCTGACCTCGTCCTTACCAAGGACGCGCTCTACCGACTGAGCTACATGGGCCATCCCGCCCCCGCCGGCCCCAGGCGGGGCGCGCGTGCGATTCCCGCGCCAAGGGCGAACTAGTAGTCTAGCAGACCGGTTCGGGCCGTCAACCTCGACAGAGGACGACGGTCCTCTCACCTAAACGAAACGCGCCGCCGGCCGTGAGGCCGGCGGCGCGCGTCGTCAAAGCGATCCCCGGCAACGCGCTACTCTCCCGCGGCCACCGCCGCAGTACCATCGCCGCTGAGAGTCTTAACGACCGTGTTCGGAATGGGAACGGGTGTTGTCCTCCCGCCATGGTCACCGGGGAAAAAACTCCGCGCAGGAATGGGGAAGCCGGTCGCCGAGCGAACGGGCACCGGACGATCAAGCCACACGGCTGATTAGGACCGGTCAGCTTCACGGGTCGCCCCGCGTCCACCTCCGGCCTATCGAGGTCGTCGTCTTCGACCAGCCTTCAGAACCCTTACGGGTTGGGAGATCTGATCTTGGGGGGGGCTTGGCGCTTAGATGCTTTCAGCGCTTATCCTTTCCGCACATAGCTACCCGGCGGTGCCGCTGGCGCGACAGCCGGAACACCAGAGGTGCGTAGTTCCCGGTCCTCTCGTACTAAGGAACTATCCCCTCAAATCTCCTGCGCCCACAGTGGATAAGGACCAAACTGTCTCACGACGTTTTGAACCCAGCTCGCGTACCGCTTTAATGGGCGAACAGCCCAACCCTTGGGACCTTCTCCAGCCCCAGGATGCGATGAGCCGACATCGAGGTGCCAAACCGCCGCGTCGATGTGGACTCTTGGCGGCGATCAGCCTGTTATCCCCGGAGTACCTTTTGTCCGTTGAGCGATGGCGCTACCACGAGCAACCACCGGATCACTTAGCCCTGCTTTCGCACCTGCTCGACCTGTCCGTCTCGCAGTCAAGCTCCCTTCTGCCTATGCGCTCTACACACGATTGCCGACCGTGTTGAGGGAACCTTAGGGCTCCTCCGTTACCGTTTGGGAGGAAACCGCCCCAGTCAAACTGACCCTCTGGCACTGTCCCTGTCCCGGATGACGGGCCCAGGTTAGAACTCCGGACCACCAAAACTGGTATTTCACCGTCGGCTCCCCCCACCCTGACGAGCGGGGTTCTCCGCCTCCCAGCTATCCTACATATGGCGGGCCAGAGTCCCATACCAGATTACAGTAAAGGTTCACAGGGTCTTTCCGTCCTACTGCGGGAAGCCGGCATTTGCACCGGCGCTACAATTTCACCGAGAACCTCGTTGAGACAGCGCTCCGATCGTTACACGATTCGTGCAGGTCGGAACTTACCCGACAAGGAATTTCGCTACCTTAGGACCGTTATAGTTACGGCCGACATTCACCGGGGCTTCGGGTCGGAGCTTCGCCTTGCGGCTGACTCCTTGCCTTAACCTTTCGGCATTGGTCACGTGTCACACCCTATACATCCTCTTTTGAGTTCGCAGAGTGCTGTGTTTTTGGTAAACAGTCGCCAGAGCTCTTTCACTGCGCCTCCCCAGCGCTTGAGATGATCGCACGCCGGAGAGGACCCCTTCTTCCGAAGTTACGGGGCCAGATTGCCGAGTTCCTTAACGAGGTTTCTCTCGCGCGCCTGGGTATATTCTACCCTCCCACCTGTGTCGGTTTGCGATACGGTCGCCTGTCCGACTCGCTAGAAGCTTTTCTCGGCAGCGGAGCCTCGGCCGGTTCCCGCCCCTTGCGGGACGGATCCCGCTCGCCCTTCAAGGTTGACGCCCCGACGGATTTGCCTATCGGGACCCTCTGGGGGCTTGGACCACCGTTTCCATCTGGTGGCCGGCCTAGCTTTCTGCGTCACTCCATCGCGTCTTGATCGTCGAACCGGCGGTACAGGAATATTGAACCTGTTTCCCATCGACTACGCCTTTCGGCCTCGCCTTAGGGGCCGACTAACCCTGGGCGGACGAACCTTCCCCAGGAAATCTTGGGATTTCGGCGGACGGGATTTCCACCCGTCTTATCGTTACTCATGTCCGCATAATCGCTTCCATGCAGTCCATGCCGCGTTCCCGCAACACTTCGGCCCGCATGGAACGCTTCCCTACCACCCCCCGCTTGCGCGAGGGATCCGCGGCTTCGGCATCCGGTTTGAGTCCCGATCATTTATGGCGCAAAACCACTCGACCAGTCAGCTGTTACGCACTGTTTAAATGATGGCTGCCTCTAAGCCAACATCCTGGCTGTCTTCGCAGTTTCACATCCTTCCGCACTTAACCGGATTTGGGGGCCTTGGCCGGCGGTCTGGGCTATTTCCCTCTTGTCCGTGAAGCTTATCCCCCACGGACTGACTCCACACGTGCCGCCGGCGGCATTCGGAGTTTGATTGGCTTCGGTATTCCGGTAAGAACCCTAGACCATTCAGTGCTCTACCTCCGCCGGTCGCGTTCGTGCAGGCTAGCCCTAAAGCTATTTCGGGAAGAACCAGCTATCCCCGAGTTTGTTAAGTCTTTCGCTCCCACCCACAGCTCATCCAAGGACTTTTCAACGTCCACTGGTTCGGGCCTCCACCCGGTGTTACCCGGGCTTCACCCTGGCCATGGGTAGCTCACACGGCTTCGGGTCTGCCGCACGCGACTGAATCGCGCCGTTCGCACTCGCTTTCGCTTCGGCTCCTCCCGTCACCGGGATTAACCTCGCCGCGTACGGCAACTCGCGGACTCATTATGCAAAAGGCAAGCCGCCATCCGGCGTTCGCCGGACTACGACACCTTGTAGGCATGCGGTTTCAGGTACTGTTTCACTCCCCTATCAGGGGTTCTTTTCACCTTTCCCTCACGGTACTCGTTCACTATCGGTCATCGGCACGTATTTAGCCTTAGGAGGTGGGCCTCCCGGATTCCGGCAGGGTTTCACGTGTCCCGCCGTACTTGGGATCCCGCTAGGGTCTGTCCGGATTTCGCCTACGGGCCTGTCACCCTCTGTGGAGGAACGTTCCAGATCTCTTCGGCTATCCATCCAGATCCCACGCCGCGGTCCCACAACCCCCCGCGGTAAACCGCGGGGTTTGGGCTGTTCCCCGTTCGCTCGCCACTACTGAGGGAATCGCGTTTGCTTTCTTTTCCTGGGGGTACTGAGATGTTTCACTTCCCCCCGTTCGCTTCGACGTCGTATGTGTTCCGGCGCCGACGCTCCGGCATTGCCCGGAGCGGGTTGCCCCATTCGGAGATCCCCGGATCAAAGCGTATGTGCCGCTCCCCGAGGCTTATCGCAGCTTATCACGTCCTTCATCGCCGGCCGATGCCAAGGCATCCACCGCACGCCCTTACTAGCTTGATCAACAATGTCTCGGTGTCCCGTCCCCGCCCGAACGGGCGGGTCGGGCTTCCCCAATTCCTGCGCGTCGATGTCAAAGAACCACCCCGTTGCCGGGGAAATTCACGTCGGCGACGGACCAGCCGCCTGGTGGGCGTGACTGGAGTCGAACCAGTGACCTCGTCCTTATCAGGGACGCGCTCTAACCAACTGAGCTACACGCCCTACTTCGCGCGTCGGCTTCGCCTTGCGCTTCGTAGGGCAAGCCCGCGGTCGGCGGCTTGCCATCCGCAGCCCAAGCCCGCCCCTCGCGAACGCGGAGCGAAGGATGGTGGAGGCAACCGGGTTCGAACCGGTGACCCCAAGCTTGCAAAGCTTGTGCTCTGCCAACTGAGCTATGCCCCCGCCCTTCGGCGACAACACAGCCACCGGCCGATCAATCGGTCCGTCCTGCCGTCGATGACGTACGACCCGCTTCGGATCAGAAACGGTGCGGCGTGCGCGAGCTCGATCGCGCGCGTGCGCGCGCGGTTATACTCTCCCGACCCGCTCTCGCGGGCCTGGATGCTCCTTAGAAAGGAGGTGATCCAGCCGCAGGTTCCCCTACGGCTACCTTGTTACGACTTCATCCCAGTCACCACCCACACCTTCGGCACCTTGCGGCGACTTCGGGTGCAGACGGCTCCCATGATGTGACGGGCGGTGTGTACAAGGCCCGGGAACGTATTCACGGCGCCGTAGCTGATGCGCCATTACTAGCGATTCCGGCTTCATGCAGTCGAGTTGCAGACTGCAATCTGAACTGGGGCCGGTTTTCAGGATTGGCTCCACCTCGCGGTTTTGCGTCCCACTGTACCGGCCATTGTAGCACGTGTGCAGCCCTGGACATAAAGGCCATACTGACTTGACGTCATCCCCACCTTCCTCCTGCTTATCACAGGCAGTCTGATTAGAGTGCCTCCTTGCGGAGTCGCAACTAATCACAAGGGTTGCGCTCGTTGCGGGACTTAACCCAACACCTCACGGCACGAGCTGACGACAGCCATGCAGCACCTGTGCAG
>CAKZPT010000073.1 GCA_937139365.1 uncultured bacterium
CGGTGCTGGCGCTCGACGAGCCGTCGTCCCACCTCGACCCGAGGGGGCGGCGCCGGCTAATCGGCCTGCTGCGGTCGTTGCCGCAGACGCGCATCGTCGCGACGCACGACCTGGAGTTGGCGCTGGAGGTGTGCGGCCGGGCGATCCTACTCGACGGCGGGCGGGTGGTGGCCGAGGGGCGGACGCGGGAGCTGCTCTCGGACGAGGTGCGGATGCAGGCCCACGGCCTCGAGCGGCCGCGCGGCATGGAGCCGCCGCCGTCCGCCAGCCCCGCGGTCACTGTCCGCCCTTGATCCGGTCCCAGGCCCGCGTCCAGAGCGACAGGGCGGGGCCGAGGTCGGCGATGAACTCGCAGCGATCGCGAACCTCGGCCGGCACGACGATGGCGGGGTTGGAACGGGTGTCCTCGCTCAGCAGGGGCAGGGCGTCTTTGTTCGGGCAGAGGTACCCGATGAACTCGGTGTTTTCCGCCGCGACGGCCGGGTCGTGCAGGAAGTTGATGAACGCGTGGGCGAGCTCAGGATTCGGGGCGTCCACGGGGATGACCAGGTCGTCGCAGGACATCGGCGCCCCCTCGCGCGGGACGGCGAAGACGATGTTGGCGTTGGACTCCATCGCCTGGACGATGTCGCCGCTGTAGCCGTGGACGACGAAGAACTCCTCGGAGGCCAGGCCGGACTTGTATTGCTCGTTTTCGAACTTCGCGATGTTCCGTTTCCATCGGAGGACGACGTCCGCGGCGGCGGCCAGTTCGGCCTCGTTGGTGCTGTTGAGGCTATGGCCAAGGAGCTTCAGCGCGGCGCCGAGCGTCTCGCGCATGTCGTTGAGCAGCGTCATCCGGCCGCGCAGATCCGACCGGTCGAACAGGGTCCAGCTCGGCTCGGCGTCCGGGACGCGGTGGGCGAGCCATCCGATGCCGGTGGCGGTGATCATGTACGGCACGCTGTAGACCATCTCCGAGTCGGGGGCGCGGCGCAGGTGGTCGGGGTCGACGTGGCGGAGGTTGGGCAGCCGCGCATGGTCGAGGTCGCGCAGCCGGCCCTGCCGCCGCAGGACGGCGGCCATGTAGCTGCTGGGGGTCAGCACGTCGTAGCCGCGGGCGCCGGCCTGGAGCTTCGCGTGCAGGGCCTCGTTCGAGTCGAAGGTGTCGATGACGACGCGGCAGCCGTGTTCGCGTTCGAAGCGGCGGACCAGCTCTGGCTTGATGTAGTCGGCCCAGGTGAACACGTGCAGGACGGGCCGAGGCCGGCCGCAGCCGGCGGCCAGGGCGGCCAGGGCGATGGCGAGAACGGTGCGGGCAGGGCTCATGGTCGGTCCTCCTGAAGCAGCCGGCGGCTGGCCCTGACGGCCGTGAACGTCGCGGCCAGCATCAGAACCGACAGCGCGTTGATCGCCGGCAGGTTTCGGCTGTGCTTGATCATGCTGTAGACGCGCACCGGCAGGGTCGTGGCGCCCGGGCCGGCGACGAAGAAGGTGATGACGAAATCGTCGATCGAGAGCGTGAAGGCCAGCAGCCCCGCGGCGGCCAGGCCGGGGGCCAGCAGCGGCAACAGCACGCGGCGGACGACGGTCCACCGGCCGGCGCCCAGATCGCGGGCGGCCTCGAGGATTGAGGGATCGAAGTCCTGCAGCCGGGCCAGCACCACCATCGCGACGTAGCTGACGCAGAACGTGGTGTGGGCCAGGTACACCGTGCCCAGGCCGAGGTCGGCCCCGAGCGCCACAAAGAGCACCAGGAGGCTCATGCCCATCAGCAAATCCGGGACGACCAGCGGCGAGTAGACCAGCGCGTAGTGCAGCCGCTGCAGCCGGGAGCGGTGGCGGTGCAGGGCGACGGCGGCGGAGGTGCCGAGGGCCAGCGAGGTGAGGGTAGCCCCGACGCCGACCACGAGCGAGTTCCGCAGGGCGCGCCAAGTGTCGGCATCGGCCAGCAACGCGCGGTACCATCGGAGGCTGAGTCCCTCCCACGAGCTGCCGAAGCGGGAGCGGTTGAACGAGTTGGCCGCCAGCACGGCGATCGGCAACCACAGAAAGACCAGGACGGCGGCGGTGACGACGGGGGGCCAGCGGCTGCGCCTCATGCGGCCTCCTTGCGCGCGGCGGCCTCGAGGGCCGGCGGACGCCGCTGCACCAGGGCCGCCAGCGCCATCGGCGCCAGCGCCGCCAGAGTCAAAGCGGCGGACAGGGCGCTGGCCTGCGGCAAGTTCCGATCGGAAAAGGCCCGCTGGGCGATGCGGTTGCCGAGCATGTCCTGCCCTGGCCCACCGACGAGGTCCGGGATCACGTACGAGCCCAGCGCCGGGATCAACACCATCAGCGTGGCCGTGAGGACCCCCCTCCCGATGCCGGGCAGGAAGACCTTCACGAACGCGCCCCACGGCCCGGCCCCGAGGTCGCGGGCCGCCTCGAGCAGCGCAAGGTCGAATTTCTCTGCCGCCGCGTAGATCGGAAGGATCGCGAACGGCAGGAAGGTGTACACCATCACCAGCAGCACGGCCGGCTCGCTGTAGAGCAGCTGGGTGTGCGGGTCGGCGAGGCCGACGGTCACCAGGACGCGCTTCAGCGGCCCCTCGGGATGCAACAGCATGCGCCAGGCGAAGACCCGGATCAGGAAGCTCGTCCAGAAGGGCACGACGACCAGCAGCAGCAGGACGGCCTGACGGCGCGGCGCAACCCGCGCCAGGCACGTGCCGCAGGGAATGGCCAGCGCCAGGCAGATGGCCGTCGTCAACGCCGAAAGGCGCACCGTGCGGGCGATCACCGGCCCCAACGGCGTCCGCGCCATCTCGCGGAGGGTCGCCAGCGTCCAGCCCGCGCCGATGCCGCCGTACGGATCGGCCGGCCGAAACGAAACCGCGAACACCAGCAGCGTGGGCGCCGCAAATAACGCCAGCAGCCAGCCCAGCGACGGCAGCGTGACCGCCCATTCCTCCCGGCGCAGGTGGTCGGCCGTCACGGCGCCACGCCTCCGTTCGCCGCCCCGATTCGCTCCGGCGGCGTGGCGACCAGCGCCGCGTCCGCTCCGCTGAAGCGCTCGAGCATGAACCCGTCGTCGCCGTGCCACGAGATCCACACCTCGTCGCCCCACCGGATCGGACGCTCGTCGAGCAAGAAGCGGGCGTGGGGCTGCCAGACGGCCACGCGATGGCGGCCGACCCGCACCCAGAACCGGGTGTGCGTGCCTAGGTAGATCGCGTCCGCCACCCGCGCCGGCACGACGTTGACGTGCGGCGCCGGCTCGGGCCGCTCGCGGGAGATGCGGATCTTTTCGGGCCGCACGCTCAGGCACACCGGTTCGCCCGGCGGCCGCCCGGTGTCGTTGAAGCACTCGATGTCCGGAAACCCCTCGACACCCAGCCGGCAGTAGTTGTCCCCCAGGTGCTCCTCGACCCGCCCCTCGAGGAAGTTCGTATCGCCAATGAAGGCGGCCACGAAGCCGGTGCGCGGGGCCTCGTAGATCTCCGCCGGCCGGCCGATCTGCTCGATCCGGCCGCGGTTCATCACAGCGATCCGGTCGCTCAACCCCATCGCCTCGCCCTGGTCATGCGTGACGTAGACGAAGGTGATGCCGACCTCGTCGTGGATCAGGTCGAGCTCGACGAGCATCCGCTGACGGAGCTTAAGATCGAGGGCGGCCAGCGGCTCGTCCAGTAGCAGGACCCGCGGCTGGTTAATCAGCGCGCGGGCGATCGCCACGCGCTGCTTCTGACCGCCGCTAAGCATCCGGGGCTTCTTGCCCGCCTGATCGGTCAACTGCACCAGCGCGAGCATCCGGTCGACCTCCTCGCGGATCCGCGCGCGGGGCCACCCGGCGGCCCGCGGGCCGAAGGCGATGTTCTCGGCGACGGTCAGGTGCGGGAAGAGCGCGTAGTTCTGGAACACGGTGTTGACGCGCCGGCGCTCGGGCGGCAGGTCGGTAATGTCCTCGCCGTCGAGCCACACGCGGCCCTCGTCCGGCGTCTCGAGACCCGCGGCGATGCGCAGCAACGTGGTCTTGCCGCAGCCGCTGGGTCCGAGCAACGAGAAGACCTCCCCCTTCTGCACGCCCACGCTCACCCCGTCCACCGCGGCGTGGGCCCCGAAGCGCTTCGTGACGTTCTCGAAAATCAAAAACCCGTCCGTCGCCATCTCGGGCGGAGCCCCGTTTCGGCGCACAGTATGGGGCCGGCGCGCCGCGACACAAGCGCGAGGCGCCGACCCGCCTGATAGAATGCCGGCATGCGGCCGACGTTCGACGGATCGGCGTTGGCGGCGGCGGCGGCGATGGCCGCGCTGCTGGCGCTGCCCGCCGCGGTGCGGATTCGGGGCCCTGCGCCCGGTGCCGCCGCCCCGCCGGCGGAGGAGGTGGTGATCGTCTCGCCGCACAACGACGCGATTCGGCGGGAGTTCGGCGCGGCGTTCGAGCGCTGGCACACGGAACAGTTCGGGGCGCCGGCGCGGGTGCGGTGGGTGGTGGTCGGCGGCACCACGGAGATCGCCCGCTTCCTCGAAACCCAGTACGCCGAGGCGGTCCGCGCATGGCGACGCCGTCTCGGCCGTCCGTGGTCGCCCGCGTTGGCCGCCGCCCTCTTCCGAGTCGAGCCGCCGTCGGACGACCTGGAGGGCGGGGAGGCGGCGGCCCTCTGGCGCGAGTTTCGCTCGACCGACGACCCGGCCGCGTTCACCTGCCGGATCGACGTGCTCTTCGGCGGCGGCCAGTACGACTTCGACCGGGCCGCGGGCCAGGGCTGGCTTGTCCCGCCGGGACCGCCGGAGGAGTTTCCCGCCGACCTGCTTGGGCCGCCAGAGGGCCCCGCCCTGATCCCCGAGGCGATCGCCGGCGAGCGGCTTCGAACGGACCGTTATTTCGCCACCGCCCTGAGCGCCTTCGGGATCGTCTGGAACGCGGAGCGGTTCGACCGGCTCGGCCTGCCGCCGCCGCGGGCCTGGGCGGACCTCGGGGATCCCCGGCTCTTCGGGGAGGTGGCGCTGGCGGATCCGACCAAGAGCGGGAGCGTCGCGAAGGCGTTCGAGATGATCGTCCACCAGGCGTGCCGGGAGGCCGTGCGGGCGGCGGGGTTCGACGACGAACACACCGCCCGGTGGGAGGCGGAGATCGCCGCCGCGAGGCTTGCGCCGGGCATCCTGCCGGCCGGAGTGCCCGAGGCCTACCAGGCGGCCGTCGAGAGGGGATGGCTGGCGGGGGTGCGGCGCATCCAGCGGATCGCCGCCAACACGCGGCATTTCGCGGACGCCTCCAGCCGCCTTCCGCTCGACGTGGCCGGGGGCGAGGCGGCCGCCGCGCTGGCGATCGATTTCTACGCGAGGTTCCAGGAGCAGTTCAGCCGCGGCCCCGCTGGCCGGGCGAGGCTGGGGTTCACGGCTCCCGCGGGCGGAACGAGCATCAGCGGCGATCCGGTGGCGCGCCTGCGCGGGGCGGAACATCCGCGGCTCGCCACGCGGTTCATCCGCTTCGTGCTCTCGGAGGCGGGCCAGCGGCTGTGGACATACCGGCCCGGCGAGCCCGGCGGCCCCGTCCGGTACGCGTTGCGGCGGCTGCCGGCCCGGCGCGATTTCTATCCATCCGACCATCCGCCGTTTGCCGCGGCGCATCGGCGCCACCTCGGCCACGCGGCCGATCCGCTCTCGTCGCCGGACGTCAATCCCTACGAGCTGGCCGGCGGCTTCGTGTACCACCCGCGCTGGACCTCGGCGCATTTCGGCGT
The DNA here is from genome assembly GCA_937139365.1 of uncultured bacterium. GTDB lineage: Bacteria > Verrucomicrobiota > Kiritimatiellia > PWTM01 > PWTM01 > CAACVY01. The sequence goes on from CAKZPT010000073.1 coordinate 5,706, forward strand.
GTTGCGCGATCTGGTCAGGGCGATGGCGATCGACGCCCACGACGAACTGCGGTCCGCGTGGGAGGCCGTGATCGCGGCCGGCGGGCCAGAGGCCTGTCCCGAGGCCGTCGAGCGGCTTGCGCGTATGCCCGACCGTCCGGAGCCGCTGACGTGGCGCAGCGCGATCGCCCCGGCGGTCCGGATCGACCGACATGACCGGATGGTCGAGTGGACGCGTTGGTGGCGGGAAAACTACCGGCGGGCGGAGGAGATCGCGCGTTCAGCGCGGACGCGCGCGGCGACGGCGGGCCGGAAGGGCCGTCGGCGCGCCCCGGCGGCGGTCATCGCCGCAGGAAGAGCAGGGCCTCCTCCGCGTCGAGGTTGTCGTCCTCCCTCAGCGGGCGGACCCGTCCGCTCTCGTAGGCGTAGCCGCCGAGGATGCGCACCCGCTCGCGTTCCGCCCAGTCGAGGAAGTCGCGCAGCGTGAACAGGTGGATGTTCGGCGTGTCGTACCAGCGGTAGGGCAGCCGCTCGGTCTCCGGCATCCGGCCCTCGATCATCAGCGACAGCCGCACCTTCCACCACGCGAAGTTCGGGAACGAGACGATGCCCTCCCGGCCGACACGCAGCATTTCGGACAGCACCGTCAGCGGTCGGTGCAGCGTCTGCAGCGTCTCCTCCAGCACGACGTAGTCAAACGAGCGGTCCGGAAAGCCCTGCAGGCCGTGGTCGAGGTCGCCTTGGAGCACAGGCACGCCCCGCTCGACGCAGCGGACGACCTCCTCCGGGTCGAGTTCGATGCCCTGGGCCCGCACGCGGCGGCGGCACATCAGCTCCGCCAGCAGGTCGCCGGCGCCGCAGCCGAGGTCCAGCACCGACGCGCCGGGCCGGATTTTCCGCACGATCAGGCGATCCTGCCAGCGCTCGGCAGGCGCCCGGGCGGAGACCTTGCGAAGGGCGCGGCGGTAGCGCGCCATCAGGTCGGCCCCCTCCACGCGCAGCGCCGGATCGAGGCGGCGGAGGATCTCCTCCACCTCCGCGCAGGCGGGGCACCCGACCTGGCCACGGGGGCGAGCGAGCGAGGCGGGACGGCGGGGCGCGCGGCTCATCGGCCGGGCCCTCCCGACTCCAGAAACGCCTGCACGAGGCGGCCGACCTTCTCCGTCTCCACGAGGAAGGCGTCGTGGCCGACGTCGCTGGGCAGGTCGACGTACGTGACCTCCCGACCGGCGCGGCAGAGCGCCAGGGCCAGCTCGCGGCTCTGGCGGGGCGGATAGAGCCAGTCGCTCGAAAACGACACGATCATGGTCCGGGCGCGGATGCGATGGCAGGCGACGACGAGGTCGCCGCGGCCCCAGCGCGCCGCGTCGTACGCGTCCATGGCCCGGCTGATGTAGAGGTAGCTGTTGGCGTCGAAGCGCTCGACGAACGACCGGCCCTGATGGGCGAGGTAGCTCTCCACCTCGTACTCCGGGCCGAAGCCGCCCTCCCCTCCTGCTCCGGCGTTGCGGCGGCGGCCAAACTTGCGGTGCATCCCCGGCTCGGAGAGGTAGGTGATGTGCGCCAGCATCCGCGCGACGGCCAAGCCGACGTCCGGCCCCCGGCCGTTCTGGTAGTAGTCCCCGCCGGCATAGAGGGGATCGTTGAGGATCGCATGGCGCCCCACCATGTTGAACGCCAACCCCTGCACCGAGAGCCGCGCGCCGGAGGCCAGCACGATGCAGTTGTCCAGCCGCCGCGGATACCGCAACGCCCACTCCATGGCCTGCTGCCCGCCGATCGATCCCCCGATGACCGCATGGAGCCTTCGAATGCCCAGGTGATCCATCAGGCGCGCCTGCAGCCGAACCCAGTCGCCGACCGTCACCGGCGGAAACCGGCACCCGTAGGGCCGCCCCGTGGCCGGATCGATCGAGGCCGGCCCCGTCGTCCCGTAGCAACTGCCCAGGACGTTGGAGCACACCACCCACCAGCGGCGCGTGTCGATCGCTTTGCCTGGCCCGACCATGCCGTTCCACCACCCCGGCTTGCGCAGGCGCCACGGGCGGCCGGCGGCCTCGGCCGTGGCGTCCCAGCCGGCCACGTGCGCGTCGCCGGACAGGGCGTGCAGGATCAGCACGGCATTGTCACCGCGCGGCGACAGACGACCGTAGGTCTCGTACTCCACGTCGATCGGCGCCAAGGTCCGGCCGCATTCCAGCCGAAACGGCCGCCTGGCGTCCGCCAGGCGCACGACCTGCGGCCGTGTCCAGCCGACGGAGGTCGGGCTATCCGGCGGATCGTATTTTCGCGGCGAGCTCATCGGGGATTCGGCCCGAAACTCCATACGATAGGCGCACGTTCGGCCCCTGTCTATCGGCGACGTTCGTCTCGACTCGTCCCTCACGAGGCCTTGGGCATATGGGGGGGCGAGGTCTGGGGCGGTTTCCAACCCTTGGACACCGGCGGGGCCGGCGCTTCCAAGGATTGGAACCGGGGCCGGCGCGATGGATCCGGTCAACGGCGGCGCAGACGCCGTCGGTGCCGGCGGCGTTGGACCAATCGGCGAACCGCAGGCCACCGGCCTGTGCAAAGGTTTTGGGGTTGGATTCGAAGAGCAAGTTCGCGGTCTGGGGCGCGTCGGCGGCGCGCTGGATCGGCCGGAATGGTGCGCCGGCTGTGCCGGGATGGTCGTCGCGTCCGGCGGGCGAGACGTGATATTCCGCGGCGACGGCCATGGCGGCGAGGGCGGCGATGGCCGCCAACCGTCCCGTGCATGCCGTCATGGCGGCGTTCTCCTGCAGCGCGTCAGCGGTACACCTCCAGCTCCCTGACGTCCACACGGCCACCCGGTTGGCGCGGGGTGCAGCGCAGGCGGACCCACCGCGCCTCCGTCGATCCGAACTCCAGTCGATCTGCCTCGTTCGAGCACGATTCGACGCGGTGGACCTCGGTCCACGTCCGGCCATAGGGCCGACGTCGAGGGCGCAGGAGCCGGGGCGCGAACGGCTCCAGATGATCGTGGCACGCGAGACACGGCAGGTCCGCCCCAGGTCCACGGCCAGCCAGTGCGAAGCGCCCAGCCGGCTGCTCCAGTGCGTTTCCTCCACGCCGTCCACGGCTAAGCCGGCCTCGAGGGCGCGGCCTTCCCAGATCTGCCACGAGGACGCCGTCGCGTTGCACTGAAACGCGAGGTTCTCTTCGGCGTCGAACTGCGCCGCCGACACGAGCCGCAGGTCGCGCAGGCTGCGGACGGGACCTCGCGGGGAATCCGGCAGGGCCGCCTCGAGCCGGTAGGCGCCGGGCTCGTCGGGCAGGGGGATGACGAACGTCCGGCGCGAGGCGCCGAGCGCCGGCACCTCGGCCGGCTGGACCTGCTCGACCACCGGCGCGTCGCCGCGCAGCAGCCGGAGCCGGATCTCGCCTCTCCAGTTTTCGTAGAGGTCGTTGATCAGGCTGACGTCGACGTTCAGTAGCCGTCCCACCGGCTGACGCTCCCTCCAAAAGTCGAGCATCACGCTGATCGGCGCAAACGCGTCCCGCACGTATTTGTGGAATCGCGGTTCCTATTCGAGCGCGGCCACGTCACGCCAGTGGTCGCTGGTTTGCCCGTCGGGGCGGGAGTAGCCAAGACCGCAAAAATGCAACACGCCGGCGCATTTCCTGCGGTGGCGCCAGAACTCCGTCTTCGCGGCCAGCGCACGCGCATAGTACTCGAACCGCTGATCGACGGTCGCGTCCTCGCCCAGCAGCCGCCGGTAGACGTCCACGGTGAGGTTGGGCAGCGAGCCGTCGCGGTTGATCCACAGCCAGCCGTACTCGTTGATGAGGAAGGGAGGGCGGACGGGCCCGTGCCGGGGGCCGTTGTCGGGCACGCCGTCCTCCCTCCGTTCGAACCGATCCCAGCGAAACCCCTTCCGGTTGGAGCGGTAGGGATGGTATTCGGAGACGTCGCTCGGATGCAGGATCGCCCCCCACCCGTTGTCCCACGGCCGGCCGGAGAGGTCGAGGCTGCGGACACGGGCGACGGCGGCGGAGATCACGCGGTCGTAGGTCGTTTCGTTCTGCGCGTCCCACACCACCACGCAGGCGTGGTTCCATCGTTCCCGCATCCATTCGCGGTACTCCTGCTCGAGGTGGTCGGCCGCGATGCCCACGGGCCATGGATTCTCGGGCCTGTTGCCGTACCAGAGGGGAAACTCGTCCTGGATCAGCACGCCTTCCTCGTCGGCGATCTCGTACCAGAGTTCCGGCGGGAAACCGATGCAGTAGCGCAGGCTGTTCCAGTGCATGTCCTTGAACCGGCGGTGGAGCGCGCGGACCCACTCGCGGTTCCACGGCAGCCCCTGTCGCTCGCGGTCCTCGAAAAAGCGGAAGATGCAGACGTTCGAGCCTCGAAGGTAGTAGGGACGGCCGTTGAGCAGGACCACGCCCCGGCCGGGATCGGCGGAGAACGACCGCATGCCAAAACGGGTCCGCCCCGTATCTCCCTCCGTCTCGATGACCAGGTCGTACAGAAAGGGGTCCTCCGGCGACCAGAGCCGCACGTCGCGAATGGGCAGGTCCGCCTCCATCGTCCGCTCGCCGCGGCGCCGCGCCACCTTGGCGGCGACGACGCGCCCGCCGGCCGCCTCCGCCACCCGGGCCGTCACCGGCCCGACAGCCTCCCGGTCGAGCTCTACGAGCGCCCGGACGGCCTTGCGCTCGAGGTCGGGGACCGCCTGGATGTTCAAAACGTGGGGCGCGCCGGAAAGGATCAGTTCCACAGAGTCGTAGATGCCCGGGATGTACCGGCTTTTTTCGAAGTCAAAGCCGTACAGCCGATGTCCGGGGGACTGGGCGGGCGAGGCTCCGACCCTCGCGATCAGCTCGTTGGTGGCCCCGCCGCCGCGCAGCGCGGGCTTCGCATCGAACCAGCCCGGCGTGAAGTTCCGATCGTGATCCCCGAGCTTCTGGCCGTTCAGCCAGACCGAGAGGCCGTACTTCGCCTTGTGGAACTTGAGGCGGGCCACTTCCGGCACGGGGCCGGCCAGCACGAACGTCCGCCGATACCAGAAGGCCTCGCGCTTCGGGTCGGCCAGCGTCCGCCACCATTCGTTGCGCTGATCGAGCGGGACCGTTGCCCCGGGGGACTCGAAGGGCGGAGAGGCCATGTCCAGCAGCCCCGGCACCGGAACGGTGCGGTCGAAGACCGGCGGCGGCGAGGCCAGGCCGCCCTCCGCCGCCTCCCAGATCCCGTCCAAGGGAACGACCGTGCGCCGGTCGGCCGCCTCGGCCACCGCCGCCGGCACCAACGTCGCGATCGCGATCCGGAGTAGTGGATTCATGCGCGGGGCTCCTAGCGGGTGCCGCGCGCATCGCGAAGCGCCCGGAACATTGCCTGCAGGTTCTCCGTCGGGGTGTTGCCCTGCACGTTGTGGACGGTGTTGAACACGAACCCTCCACCCTCGCCGAAGATCTCGATCCGCTCGCGGACCTCCCGGTAGACCTCCTCGGGCGTTCCGAAGGGCAGGGTCCGCTGCGTGTCCACGCCCCCGCCCCAGAAGACCAGGTGCGGCCCGAACTCGCGCTTGAGGGTGCGCGGATCCATCTTGGCGGCGGAACACTGCACCGGATTGAGGATGTCGAAGCCGGCCTCGACGAAGTCGGGGATCAGGTCGATCACCGAGCCGCACGAGTGGATGAACGTCTTCCATCGGGTACGTTCGTGCACGCGCCGGTTGATCGCGCGGTGGTAGGGCAGAAACAGTTCGCGGTACGTTTCGGGGGAGAGGAAAAGGCCGCGCTGCGTCCCGAAATCGGTCCCCGTCAGCATCACCGCGTCCACCCGGTCGCCCAGGCGCTCCGCCAGCCGGTCGATGTTCCGCAACCCGATCTCGCACTGGCGTTCGAACACGCGGTGGACGTAGTCGCGCCGCGTCTCGAGGGAGACGTACCACTCGGCGACGTCGCGGATGCCGCGAGGATGTTTCAACCAGGGCGCCGGCACCAGCGCGATGTCGCCGAACGCCGTGCCGGGCATCGTCAAGATCACGCCCTCGCCCCCGGCGCCCACTTCGCCGATCCGCCGTTCGTACCAGGCCAGGTCGTCCTCCGAGAACAGGCTAAACTCCTCGAGGTTGTCGGCCGGATCGAGCCGGTCCTCGTCGATCGGCGGCTGCCGGATGATCGCATCGAAGAAATACCCGCCCGCCGGCATCCGGCCGCTCGGGGGCGCGGTGGGATCGCCTTCGGGGTGGATGAGTAGGTCGCCGTTGGGATCGCGGCTGACGCGGAAATCGCCGGGCACCTGGACGGGCGTGCCGTCGAACAGCGTGAACGGCGTCCAGTCGCGGTTCTCGAAGCCGAACATCGTCCGGCGGGGCATCAGACCGACGACGTCTACCCCGATCGCCGCCCGCAGCTCCGCGTCCACCTCGCCGAGCATCTGATAAGGCTCGATGACGCGCACCGGCGGCTCGGAGCGGCCGAGGAGGTCCTGGCGGAGCCGGTGGACCGCGGACGCATGGATCCCCGTCACCGCAGTTGCGCCGAAGTCCACCGGCACCGCATCGGGCGCTCGGTGGCGAAGCGCCGCGGCCAGCCGTTCGCGGCTTGTCACATCGACTTCCTCCGTGCGGCGAGGCGGCAGCCCCGGCGACACACCTCGCGCCCTTGGCGTGGCGGTGGGACGCGCCCGGGCGACCGCGTTGCGGACCACCATTTAAAGGTCACCCGCCCGCGCCGGTTTGTCCAGCAGCACGGCACCCGCGGACACGCGGTGCCGGCCGTCGAGCGGAGCGCGCCCGCTAACGAAGACCGCCGGCATGTCCGGGATGCGGCGAACCAGTTCTGCGACAACCCCGGGGCCGGAGAGGCCGGGCAGGACGACGTCGACCACCACGAGGTCCGGCCGAAGACGAAGCCGTTCGACGACCTGCACAGCCTCGGCCGCATCGGTGGTGTCGATAACGCGGTGGCCGGCCCCGCGCAGCGTGACCGCTAGCGACACCCGCACCTCCGGGTCATTCTCGATCAACAGCACGGTGAGCGGTCCGACCTCGGGGTCCGCCGCCGGCTTCGCCGGCGCGGCGAGGGACCACCACACGGTGAAGGTGGCGCCACGAACGGCTCGAACAGGTTCGCCCGCACCGACGGGCTGATGCCCGTACCGGTGTCCTTCACGGATATCGCCGCGTAAGCGCCGGCCTCGAGGCCGAGCGGTTCGGCCTCGGCCGGGGCAATCGTCCGCGTTCCGATAGAGATCCTCAGTACCCCCCGCGGGGCATGGCCTCGCGGGCGTTCTGGGCAAGGTTCGCGAGGATCTGCTTGATCTGCGATGGGTCTGCCATCACCGTGGGCCCGGAGGGCTCCGCGGCCACCTCCAGCCGGCACGAATCGCCCGGCAGGGAACGCAGCATGCCCTCGAACGACCGGACTGTCTCGTTGAGGTCGAGGGGGCGGTTGCTCAAGAACTGCTGGCGGCTGATCGCGAGCAACTGGCGGGTGAGTCCGGCGGCGCGGCCGGCGGCGGCGAGGACCTTCAGGCCGGTGGGGATCGCCGTCGGGCAGTGAAAACCACACCGCCTCCGTGAAGCCGGAGATCACACTGGAGGAGGTTGTTGAAGCCGTGGGCGATGCCGCCGGCGAGGCGGCCGACCGACTCGATCCGTTGCGCCCGGACCGTCGCCGTTTCCACCTCGTGACGGCGCAGGGCCATCGCGGTGTCGCACGCCATCTCCTTGACGACCTCCTGGTCCGCCGCGGACCAGGGTTCGTCGCCCGAACACCGCGTCAACACGACCCTGCCGTCCAGCCGACCACCGGTGAACAAGGGCGCTGCCGATCATGTGCAAACGGATTCCCTCCGCCATCGCCTCCAGCATTTGCCCGCGCTGCGCGAGGCGGTTGGCGTCTCATCGGGCCGCGGTGACATCACGGACGATCGCGATCCGCCCATGCCCGACGCGGTCATCGCCGAAGCCGCAGGTCGACACCTGCACGCGCGGGGCGACGCCGCCGATGCAAGGCCGGCGAAGACGAGAACCAGTGCGATAACGGCTCCGGAACAAGATGTCTAAAAGTCTCCAGCGTCACTTTCGCCCGCGAGTTGGAAAAGTCAACGACGGCTTCGGCACGTCGGCGAGATGGGCGGAATGTTGACGCGCCCGACGATTGACACGGAGGGACGGCATGAACGATAAAATGCTCGGCCAAAGAATTCTGGCCCAAGAGCAGGGGGCGGCGAAATGGCATCGAAGGGCGTGGCGAGGTTCAAAGATCGGCTGGCGGTATGTGGGTGGTCCCTCCAGGCGCCGGATCCGGCGACGCTGACCGAGCGGATGACCGCAGCGGGGTTCCGGCGCGTGCAGTTGGACCTGGACTGTTTTCGGGAGCAGCCGCAGGTCTGGGATTCGGCGCCCGACCTCTTCGCGAAGTCCGGCATTGTCGCCGTCTCCGGCATGTTCCGGACCGTCGGCGAGGACTACAGTACCCTGGAATCCATCCGCCGCACCGGCGGCATCGTGCCGGATGAGACGTGGGAACGGAATCTCGCCAACGCCGAGGTCACCGCGCGTAACGCCGAGCGGCTCGGGCTTCGGTTCGTGATGTTCCACGCCGGTTTTCTGCCCCACGACCCCGCCGCGCCCGAATTCGGCAAGCTCGCCGACCGGGTGCGCCAGATCGCCCGCCTGTTTGCCGCCCGCGGCATTACGCTGGGCTGCGAGACGGGACAGGAGACGGCCGCCGCGCTGCGCACCTTCCTCGAGCACCTTGGAGAGCCCAACGTGGCCGTCAACTTCGACCCGGCCAACATGTTGCTCTACGGCAACGGCGACCCCGTGGCGGCCGTGCGCGAAGTCGGGCGCTGGATCCGCGGGGTCCACATGAAGGACGCCGCCGTCACGAAGGTGCCCGGCACTTGGGGCACGGAGCTGGCGGTCGGCCGCGGCCAGGTGGACTGGCCGGCGTTTCTGGCGGCGCTGGACGAGGCCGGCTTCGACGGATGGATGTGCTTCGAGCGCGAGGCCGGGGACCGGCGCGTCGAGGATCTGCGGGAGGGCCGCGAGTTCATCGAACGCCTGCTGGCCGCCTGAGCGGGAGGAACGGACGATGGTCAACGTCGGCGTGGTGGGGCTTGGGTTCATGGGGGTCACGCACCTGCGGGCCTACCTGAAGATTCCCGGCGCGCGCGTCGCCGCCATTTGCGACGCCGCGCGGCTGCCGGAGGACGGAGATTTCTCGAAAATCTCCGGCAACATCGCCACCGGCCAGCCGCTGAAGCTCGACATGACCGGCGTGCGGGCGACGCGCCGGTTCGAGGACCTCCTCGACGACCCCGCCATTCACCTGGTGGACCTCTGCGTGCCGACGCCCGACCACGCGCCGCTGGCCATCGCGGCGCTGCGCGCGGGCAAGCACGTCGTTTGCGAAAAGCCCCTCGCGCGCACGTCCGCCCAGGCCCGTGAGATCGCGGCCGCCGCCGCGGAGGCGAAGGGATTTTTCCTGCCGGCGATGTGCGTGCGGTTCTGGCCGGAATACGCCTGGCTCAGAGGGCGCATCGTCTCCGGGGAGTTCGGCCGGGTACGAGCGGCCCGGTTCCGCCGCGTCGCCGAGCCGCCCGGATGGAGCGCGGATTTCATGAACGGGGCGCGATCGGGCGGCGCGCTCCTCGACCTTCACATCCACGACGTCGATTTTATCCAGTACTGTTTCGGCCGGCCGGTTTCGGTGTTCGCGGCCGGATTCTCGGCCTTGAGCGGGGCCGTGGACTATGTCGTGGCGACGTATGCGGTGGAAGGCGGCGCGACGGTGTCCGCCGAGGGCGGCTGGGCGATGACGCGCGGTTTCGGCTTTCGCGCCGAATTCACCGTCCAGTTCGAACGGGCGACCGCCGACTTCGATAGCGGCCGCGGGCCGGATGCCCTGCGGCTCTACGAGGAGGGCTGTGCGCCGCGTACAATCTCCTGCGCGGGACCCGACGGCTACCACGCCGAGCTGGCCCACATGATCGAGGCGATCGAGTCCGGTCGGCCCCCGACCGTCGTCACCGTCCGCGATGCCGTGTCGGCGATCGAAATCTGCGAGGCCGAGGAGCAGTCCATCCGCAGCGGCCGGCCGGTGGAACTGCGGCCCGCATGAGTCGCCCCCGCGCCTTGGCCGTCGGCGCGCATCCCGCCGACATCGAGTTCCTGATGGCCGGCGCGCTGCGGCAACTGCGTCGCGCCGGGTGGGAAATCCACTGCATGAACGTCGCCGACGGCTGCCTCGGCAGCCGGACGCGTGGCGTCCGGCTGCTACGGCTCACCTGGCCGGCAACGCCGGTTGGGACCTAAAGCCGCCGACGCGGCGTCGGCCCGAAACCGTTGGCTCGCACAAGCTCAAACCCTGAAAAAGGGGCGCGCGGCCGCCGGCCAGCCCGCCCCCTTCCAACCCTTGGAAGCCCGTGGGGATGGGGCTTCCAAGGGTTGGACACCGCGACCACGGGGCCGGCGGTCAGAACGACCACTCGGCAGCGACTACGAGATTGCGTCCCGGCTCGTTCACACCGGATCCGTGAATCCGGTAGTCGGCGTCGAACACGTTTTCCAGCGCGAGCGCCACCCGCAGGCCGGGAGCTATCCGCGCGCCGCCGCGAAGATGCGCCACCGTGTACGCGGGCGTTCCGCCAGGCGGAATGCGCTGCGTATCGCGACGATCCGACGCGCTCAGGCGGTCCGCCTTCTCCGCCGTCACACCCACTGCCTCCAGCCACCATCGGCCTTGCCCGTCCGCCCACCTCAACCCGGCACGGAACGTCGTCGGCATTAGCCGGCTTACGGGCTCGCGCGCCATCACGGTGGTGGACTCCGGATAGGCGTCCACCTCCCCCTCCATCCAAATCGCCTGGCCCCACAGCGTCCATTCGGGGGCCAGGGCGATGTCCACCCGTCCCTCGGCGCCGCGGACGTAGCCGTCGCCGGCGTTGCGCTTGACCACCTCGAGCAGGCCGTCCTCGAGGGTCCGGCCGGTCGGCGCGCGCACGATCATGCCGTCGATTTCGGTGTGGTAGATGGCCGCTTCCACCGCCACCGGAGCGACATCCACCCGGGCCCCAACCTCGAACGAGGTGTAGTACTCGGGATCGAGGTCGCGGGTGGGCACCTCGAGTTCGTTGCTCCGCGCGATGTCGAGTCGGCTGACGTCGGAGAGGTTCGGCGCGCGGAAACCCTGCGAGACGCCGGTGTAGATGACGCTTCGGCCGTCGGCGTCGAGCCGAGCCAGACCGCGCAGCGAGCCGACCAGCGCATTCCAGTCGTCGTCTATTCGGAACACCTCGCCGGACACCGGGTCCTGGGCGCGGTCGGCCTCGGCCCGCGCGTAGGTGTATCGGCCGCCGGCCACCAGTTCGAAGCGGCGATCGTCCGAGAGCGGCAAGCGGTTCTGGAGATAGGCGCCCGCCAGATGGTAGAGCGCGTCATCGGCGACGGGGCCCTGGATACTGGTCTTTTTCAGCGTTCCGTCGGGGGCGTACTGGCGGCCGTAGGAGTCGACGACGTCGAGCTGATAGTCCGCGCCCGCCGTCCAGCGCCCGAACGCGGAGTCGCGGCTGGCCTGGAGGTTGAGGCCCCACGCGGTCACGTCGAAGCCCTGCAGGTCGATCCGGCTGTCCTCGCGAACGCGACGCAGGTCCTCGACCTGGGCGTGGCGGTAGAGCGTCAGCGAGCCGGCGCCGTCGCGCGACTCCAGTCGGACATAGGTGAGGTCGCGGCCCTGGTCGAACACGTGTTCCAAGTCGTCCCCGTGGGAGAGGCCCTTCCAGCCGATGCCGTAGACGGTGCGATGCGTGCGCCAGACGTCATCCTGCCGATGCGACTGGTGGGCGAGGGTCAGCCGCCAGTCGGGGCCCAGATCCCAGACCAGCCGCGCGTCGCCAGCGAATTCGTCGTAGCCGGTGCGCCGCTGACGCTCGACGTCGGCCCCCCCGCGCAGGTCGCCAAAGGTGTTGAGCGTCAGGCCGCCGACGAATCCGAATTCGTCGGACGGGCGTCCGTGGACCTCGACGCGGCCCCCGTGCGAGGACTCGGCCGTCGAGGCGCGGTAGCGTACGCGCCCTCCCCAGCCCGGCTCGGCGGGCGGCGCGGGAGGCAGGGCGTTGAGGGTGCCGCCGATCGCGTCGCTGCCGTAGAGCACGGAGGCGGGGCCCAACATCACCTCGAGGCGGTCGAGGGCGAGGGGGTCCACCGTCGCCCAGTATTGGTTGGGGCCTTCGCGGAAGGCGGAGTTGTTGAGCCGGATGCCGTCGATCAAAGCCAGCGTCCGGAATCCGGTGAACCCGCGCAGGAACGGCGAACCCATGCCGTGGGCGGTCTTCTGTCCCATCACCGAGGGGCATTCGCGCAGCGCCTCGGGCAGGCTCCGGGCCAGGCCGGCGGCGCCATCCTCCCGCAGCTTCACCACGTCGATCGTGGCCGGCGTGGTGCGCCGTTCTTCCGCCTCGCGCGTCGGCGTGACGACGATTTCCGGCAGTTCGACCGGCTCGGCGCGGATCGACTCGCCAGACGCGGCGGCCGCCAGAGACAACGCCAGCGACCCCGCGGCAACGCGGCGGCCGCGCCGGCGTCGGGCAGTGCGAACGCCGCCGGAGCGGCGCTCCGCGGTTACGTCGCCGCGATCCGCGACGAGCCCGGCTGGCGGAACGGCTAAGGGGTGGGACTTTTTCATGAGGGTTATCCTTCCGCGTTCTCCTTATCGGGTTGCGATGGCGCGGCTGTCGTTCGGCAGCGCCAGGCGGGATGCGCGCGGGCCTCGTCCGCCTCCGGCCGACGGAGCGCCGCAACGGTCCTGGTTCCGTGTCGGCACGGAGCCCGGGAAACGGCACATGCGCAGTCGGCCAGGGGCTTCACCCATTCGACTATCCTCGACAGACCTCCTTCCGTTGCGTCCTGCGGATTGGACAGGACCGCCGCGATCGGGGCACTGACAACCCCGTTCGTCCTCAGCCATGAGGAACGTTATTTGCTGGCCGTCACGACGGGTCCTGGGGTCCCGGCGTCGTCCGCCGACCACGTCTGCACCCAGGGCCGCCTCGGCTCGGCCACCGTCAGCCGCCTCATCTGCGGCGGCAACCCGGTCAGCGGATACGCCCACAGCCGCGACCTGATCTGCGTCGCGCGGTGGCTGAAAACCTACTTCACCGACGAGAAGATCATGGAGACCTGGGCGATCTGCGAGCGGCACGGCGTGAACACGATGATTCTCAACCCCTCCGATCGGCGGACGCTCGATCTGTACCGGCGCTACCGCGACCGGGGGGGCGCATCCAGGTCATCGCGCAACTCGACGGCAAGCCGAACGGGCTCGACCGCGGCATCGAGGAGGCCGTCGAGGCGGACGCCACCGCCGCGGTGCTGGTGGGCAACCTTGGCGACGCCGGGTCCCGGCAGGGCGATGCCGGCGCAGAAAAAATCCGCGACTTCGTCGCGAAGGTGCAGGCCCACGGCATCCCCGCCGGCGTCGCCGGCCACGAGATCCGCACCGCGAAGCTCTGCGAGGAAAAGAACATCGCGCCGGATTTCTAAAACCCTCCACCACGACCGCTATTTCTCCGCGCGCCGCCCGGACCAGACAAAGGACGTGATCGACAACTACAACGTGGACAACTACTGGTGCAAGGACGCCGGGGAGACCATCGAGTTCATGCGCTCCGTCCGGCGGCCGTGGCTGGCGTACAAGGTGCTGGCGGCGGGCGCGCTCAAACCCCTGGACGGGTTCAAGTACGCGTTCGAAAACGGGGCCGATTTCTGCGTCGTCGGCATGTTCGACTTCCAAATCGCCGAGGATGTCGAGGCCGCACGGACCGTGCTGGCGGGGCTGGACCGCAAGCCCCGCCCATGGATGGCGTGACGCGGACGATGCCCACAGGTATCGGGCAGACGACGACCACCGCGTCGCTCCACACGCGCTCCCGAGGGCGATGGTCTCGGGTTGACATCCTCCTTGTCCGCGCCCATTCTGCCGCCGTATCATGAGCAAAGGGCGGTGGGGGTGCATGGCGGCGCGGTCCGGCCGCGGACGCGGCAGCGTGCGAGACGCCCGGAGCGAAGATCGGCGTCGGTGCTGTAGATCGCGGTTCACGGCGGAGGCGCTCCGCGACGAGCCCCCCGATGCCGGCCGTCGAAAACACCCCCGTCAGAGGGAACGCACTCACATGAACCACATCCACCGTCCCGGCAAATCTTCGATAAGCCTTGCGCGCCTTTGTCGTGCCCTCGCCGCCATCGCGGCCATGGCAGCGGCGCAGGAGGACGGCGGACTTGAGGCCCGCTTCCGCGACCCACCGCGCGAGGACCGCCCGTGGGTGTACTGGTGGTGGCTCAAAGGGAACGTCGACCGGTGCACGATCACACGCGACCTGGAGGCGATCAGGGCGAGCGGCTTTGGCGGCCTCCTGCATTTCGATGTCCATGGATATCACGAAAGCCATGTGCCGCCGCCGCCGGAGCGCCTGCCGTTTATGAGCGCCGAATGGCGGCGGCACCTCCGCTTTGCGCTTGAGGAAGCCGCGCGCGTCGGTCTGGAGGTGAGCGTCAACCTGAGCAGCTGCGCGGGCGCGCTGAAGGGGCCGTGGCCCGTGGGGGACGACGCGCCCAAACGGTTGGTTTGGGTCTCGGCCCACTTCGACGGACCGGGTCGCCTGGACGTCCGGATGCCGGGTCCGCCACCGGGTTTCCGAGAGATCGCCCTGCTGGCCGCTCGCAGGACCGGGTCGTCCGCGCCGCCGGCGCCCCACCCGCTGATTCAGCCGCGGTTCGATGGCGAATGGCGCGAGGTGACCAACGCGGCGCCGGACGGCGAGGTGATCGATGCGGCGACGGTGGACCTCACCCTGAAACACGACGCCGACGGCCGCCTCACGTGGGAAGCCCCGGCCGGACGCTGGTCGATCTTCTGGTTCGGCTGGACGCCAATGCCCGGCCACGAGCACGACGTGGACGTCCTCGATGCCGCCGCCGTTCGCGCCCACTTCGAGCGAATGGGCGTGGAATTGCTGAACGATGCCGGCCCGCTGGCCCCGGGGACGCTGTCCCATTTTTATAGCGTGAGCTGGGAGGGCGCCGCGCCCACGTGGACCCGAGGGTTCGAGCGCGAGTTTTCCGACGCCCGCGGCTACGACCTCCGGCCGTGGCTGCCCGCGCTGGCCGGGCGGGTGGTCGGTTCCGCGGGGGCCACCGCGCGATTTCTGGACGATTACTACTCCGCCCTCGCCGCCTGTTTCATGAACCGGTTCTACGGGACGTTGCGGGATTTGTGCCGCCAGCGGGGGCTGAAATGGCACGCCGAGTCGGGCGGGCCGTGGGATCGCCGGCTGGCGGCGTTCGCACGGGCGGACCAGCTCGCGTTTTTGGGCCGGACCGACATGCCTCAAGGCGAGTTCTGGTTCCCCGCCCGCGGCGGCGGCCTGGGCAGGTCGCCCCATTTCAACCGGCCGGTCGCGATGGCGGCGCACACCTACGGGCGTCTGCTGGCGGCGGCCGAGGCGTTCACGCACATGGTCCAGCACTGGTCGGCCTGGCCGGCGGCGCTCAAGCCCTGCGCCGACGAGGCGTTTTGTGACGGCATCAACCACCTGATCTGGCACACGTTCACTTGTTCGCCTCCGTCGTTCGGCCTGCCCGGCGTCGAGTATTTCGCGGGCACACACCTGAATCCGAACGTCACGTGGTGGCCGATGGCGAGGGCTTTCGTGGAGTACCTGGCGCGGTGTCAGACCTTGCTTCGGCAGGGCCGGCCGGTGGCCGACGTCTGCGTGTACGTCGGGGACCGGCCCTACCTGCACTGGGGGCGTGGGGAACGGTGGAGCGAGCGAGCGACGCTTGCCGCGCCCTCCGGCCGGGCGTACGACCTGGTGAACAGCGAAGTCCTCACCGGCCGGCTGGCCGTGGCCGATGGCGATCTCGTCCTGCCCGAGGGGCTTCGGTATCGCACCCTCGTCGTGGATCTCGACGAAGAACGCGCCTCTCCAGAGGCGCTCCGGCGGATCCTCGAGTTCGCCGAGCAGGGCGCGACCATCGTGCTCGGCCGTCGCCGCCCCGTCCTGGCGGATTCGCTGGCGGATCACGAGCGTCGTGATGCCGAGGTCCGACGGCTGGGCGAACGTCTCTGGGGTGACGATCCCTCCTCCCCCGCCGAGCTTGCTTGCGGACGCGGACGGATCGCCCGAGGCGTCGAGCCCGACGTCGTCCTCCGCCGTCTTGGCCTGCCGCCGGATGTGGAGGGGCCGGGCGACTGGGTTCATCGCGCGGCGCCGGGTCTGGACATGTACTTCGTCTCGGGGGCCGGCGCCGGCGAATGGACGTTTCGGGTCAGCGGCCGGCGGCCGGAGCTGTGGGACGCGGTGACCGGGCGGATCGAGGAAGCGCCGGCATGGCGGCCCACCGCCGATGGGCGCTCGGTCGTTGCGCTGAACCTGCCGCCGACGGGGAGTGTGTTTGTGGTCTTTCGCGCGCCGTCGGCCGGGGCCGGCGGTTGGACGAACTGGCCGGCGTGGCTCGAGGTGCGGGGCGGTCGCTGGGTGGCCTGGCGTGCCGAGCCGGCCCGGCTGGCCGGGGTCGGCGGACGGGACGTGACAGTGCCGGCGGGCAAACTGCCGCCGCCAGTCGATCTGACGGGGCCGTGGACCGTGTCCTTCGAGGCCGGGCGGCGGGCGCCGGCATGTGTCGAGTGGCCTGCGCTGATCGACTGGACGACGCATGCCGATCCGGACATCCGGCATTTTTCCGGCCGGGCGACTTACCGGATCGCCGCCGACCTCACAGCGGAGCAAGCGGCGGCGCCTGCCCGCCTGTGTTTGGGCAGGGTCGGGGTCGTCGCGCGAGTGGCCGTCCACGGCGTCGATGCCGGCGTGGTGTGGACTGCGCCATGGGAAGTGGATCTGACGGGGCGCCTCCGCGAGGGTCGAAACGAATTTGAAGTGGAGGTGGCCAACCTCTGGGTGAACCGGCTCATCGGCGATGCCGCGCTGCCGCCGGAGGAGAAGGTCACGAGGACCAACGTACGGCTTGAGGCCGGGGCCCGGACGGTCAAGGTGTTCCAGGGATTCGGCTCCACCGATCGCCTGCACCCGTCGGGCCTGATGGGGCCGGTACGCATCGAGTTCGGCCGCATCGTCCTTCCTCCGTCGAGCTGATCCTCGCCGGCAGGGGCCGCGTGGTATCGGGGACTTCATCGGCCGGTTCGGCGACCGCCGCCGGCGCCGCCTGGCTTTCTCTGCTGGTCGCCGACCGGCGCTCTATTTCGGCGCGGGACCGGCGGATGGCACGGGCTGCGCGCCGGCAGGGGATGGAGCGGGTCCGCCGGCCGTGGCGGGCGGGGAGGCCGGTGCGGCGGATGGGGCATTCGTGGGCGGCGGAGGGGGAGGTAGAGCGTTGGTGACCGCCGGTGCGGTGGGGGTGGGCGGAGTCGGTACGGGCGCTTGGGGCGCCGCCGGCGCGGCAAAGGCGGTCATCACGGGTTTGGGGGGCGGCGGGGGGTTCATCACGATGGCGAGCAGTGTCGGGGCGGGGACGAGGTGCCGCCAGAAAAACGCCTGCATGCGGTCCTCGGCGGGGATGGCAGGGCGCACCAGCACCCGTCCCTCGTTGGTGGCCACCCCGACGATGCGCAGGGCCACCGGCTCGTTGGTGCCGGTCAGCGTCGTTCGCAGCGTGACGCGGACCATGGCTTGGGTCCCCGTGATCGAAGCCGGCTGCATGGACACCTCTTCGGGCGGGTCCTGAAGCCGGAGGTCGATCCGGCCGGCGAACCCGTCCTTCCGGAGGACGTGCACGTTGATTTGCGCGGTGGAGGAGCCGCGAAACGCGAGGCGGGAAGGCTCGGCCCGGAGCGCGAAATCGGGCCGCGGCGGGCCCAGGCGGAGGCGGTAGGTGAACTCCGGACCGCCGCGGTGCTGGGCATCGCGCAGGTGGACGAAGTACACGCCGTTGGAGGGGAAGGCCGTCGCGATGTACGCGTCGGCGTGATGGGTGTTGAGGCCCGAGGCAAGGTCTTCCCAGTCGTCCCCGAAGGCGACGGCGGCGCCGGCCGCGTCGGTGATTTTCACGAAGGCGTCGAGGGGCGAATCCAGCCGCCGTGCCCACGTCTCCACGACGAAGGCGCCGCCGGCGGTTCCCTCGACGCGGAACACGTCCACGTCGGCGGCGGAATCGATCCGGCCGTTGACCACGGCCGGCGGCTGGAGTGCCTGGGCCTGGGCGATGGAGGAGTTGGACTCCGCCTCGAGGACGTCGGGCCACTCGTCGATCGCGAACGGCACGCGGTTCGACCGCAGGCCGCCGCGGCCGGGAAAGTCCAGATAATGGATCCCCGGCTCGGCGTCCCGGAGCGGGAACTCCCAGCGGGTTCGTTCCAGGTTCCACCCGCCGATCTCGACGTCCGGCCGGGCGCCGACGGCGGCGCCGGGCGGAAAAATCGAGGCGACGAAGGGGACCTCCCCGACGGTCATACGGTACACAAAATCCTCGCGGCCCCGAAAGATCGCATCGTGGATGGCGATGCGGTAGACACCGTCGGCGGGGACCTCGAACACCAGAACGGGGTCGGGCCGGAAACGGAAGTCATCGTTGTAGGCCACTTCGCGGCCGGCGGCGTCGTACACGGCGACGACCGGCTGGAACCAGCCCGGGACGGCGTCGGCAATGTAGGGGATCAGTTCGCGCGCCTGGGTTGCGATGACCAGACGCTGGCCCTTCCGCGCCTCGAAGCGGAACCGGTCCACGGTGCCGGGGCCGATCTGGCCGTTGATCACGCAGGGCAGGGTGACGGCCAGTTCGTCGTCGTCGAGGTCGCTGGCCGTCGGCGCCTCGCCGCCGCCGGCCGCCATCATGGTCATCGTCATGGTGTCGGCGGGCGACGGCGCGGGGGCGGCCTTCGGCCGGCGGCGGAGGCTCTCGCCCTCCTTGCCGAGGATGGCCCGGCGGACGGCCGGCATCGGGGGCGCGCCGTACTCGGGTAGCTCGCCGACCATGAACGCCAACGGGTTCGAGATGCCGCGGGCACTGACGACGCGGAGCTCGCGCGGGCCGGGCGGGGCGTTGGACGCGATGGCGACCTCGGCGACGATTAGGTTGGCGAACGAGTCGCACTGCGGCAGGTCGGTCCACTCATCCACGAGTTTGGTGATCCGGCGGATCAGGTTGGTGATGGTCGGCTCGGCCTGGCGCTCGGGGGGAAGTTTGCGCAGTTCCGCAAGCTGTTCGCGCAGCAGCTGCACCTCCTGCGGGTTCATCCGTTTGTTGTACTCCACGACCCGCGCGGAGATCCCCCCCCCGCTGATCGCGACCGCGCGCGGACCCTCGACGAACTGGCCGCCGATCTGGATACGGGCGGTGGTTCCCTTCCGCCCGCCGGCCGGGTAGACGAACCCGACATAGGGCGACTGCGCGTGCACGGCCGCCGCGTACACCACCACGGCCGCGATGATGCCGATCTTGCGCATCGCGATCCCCCGGGATCCGGGCGCGGGGACGAGACCCCCGCCCCGGAGCCTCACATGATTTCCTTCAGCCGGCCGGTGGACTTGGCCCCGGCCTCGCCAGGGGCAAGGACGCGAGCGTCGTAGCCGAGCGGATGGGGCAGTTGGGCGTCCGGATCAATGCCGGCCAGCTCATAGATGCTGCCGAGCAGGTCGATCGGATACACCGGTCGGTCGACGACCTCCTCGCCCTTTTTGTCCGTCGCCCCCACCACGCACCCGCCCTTGAACCCCCCGCCGGCCACCACCACCGAGTTCACCTTCCCGTAGTGGTTGCGCCCGCCGTTCCACGGCGGCTGCCAGTCCACCTTCGGCGTCCGCCCGAACTCCCCGCAGCACCAGACGATCGTCGTCGACAGGAGCCCGCGGTCGTGCAGGTCCTGCAGCAGCGACGCCAGCCCCTGGTCGAGCTGCGGACACTGGCGCTGCATCGTCTGGAAGTGGTTGGAGTGCGTGTCCCAGCCGCCGGGGTAATTGATGACGACGTAGGGCACGCCGGCCTCGACGAGCCGGCGCGCCACCAGGCACGACTGGCCGAACGTGTGGCGGCCGTACCGCTCGCGCAGTTTCGGGTCCTCTTTGGAGAGGTCGAAGACGGCCTTGCCCTCGCCGAGGATGAGGTCGTAGGCCTGATCGCGGCATTCGGCGGAGAGCGTCAACTCGGGGTGATCCGATGCGGCTTGCGGGAGGGCGTTCACGGCGCCGAGCAGCTCGCGGCGGGCCTGCTGGCGGGCGTCGGAGATGCCTCGTGCGATGACGCCTTCCACTTCGAAGCGCTGTGCGTTCGGATCGCCGCCAGTGGCAAAGGGCTTGAACTTCGAGCCGAGGAAACCGGCTTCGGAGAACCGCCCCTGCGGGCGCGTGAGGACGACGTAGGGCGGGATGAGCCCCTTGTAGCCGGCCTGGTAGCCCTTGAAGAGAGCGAATACCGCGCCGATGCTGGGGTAGGCCAGCCGCTCGCCGGGCATGTGGCCGGTCTGCATCAAGTAGGCGGCGGTCTCGTGGCCGTTGTTGCCGTGGGTCATGCCGCGGATGATCGAGAACTTGTCCGCTTGGCGGGCGAGCTGGGGGAACAGGTCGCTCAGGACGATCCCGTCCACGTTGGTCTTGATCACCCGGTTGAACTGGCCGGTGTAGTCGTGGCCGGCGTCGGGTTTCGGATCCCAGGTATCGGAGTGGGACATGCCGCCCCACAGGAAGACCTGGATCACCGAGCGGGCTTTGGCCTCAGGCGGGGGGGTGGCCGGCGCGTCAGCGCGCGCAGGGGCGGCGAGCCGCTCACCCACCACGATCGCGGCTGCGCCCAGGGCCCCCTGGCGAAGCGCCTGGCGGCGGGTCAGGCCGCCGCGGCGTCGGATCGGTTGCCGTTTCATGTCGCTTCTGCTTTTTCACTTTCGCCAGATCGCCCCAGTCGGGGCCGTCCGGCTGGACTTAATGCCGATACACGAACTCGTCGCTGTTCAGCAACGCCCACAACACATCGTTCCACAGCTCGCGGCCTCGCGCCACGCCACGGCGGGCGTATTCCTCGATGCGGACCAGCTCGGCCTCCGTCGGCGGCCGGCTCAGCGCGGCGAGGTAGAGCGCGCAGGCGATGTCCCGCGGCGGCCGGCCGGTCGAGACGATTGCGGCCAGCCGGGGGCTGGTCTCGATTTTCCGCTGGATGTGGCTGGAGTTGAGCAGGTGCATCCACTGCGCTGGGATCGGGCGGTTGCTGCGCTCGTTTTCCATGCCGGTGGCGCGGGGCGGCCGACCGAACAATTCCAGAAACGGGCTGGTGATGCTGCCGTCGGGGAGGCTGACGGCGATCTTCGTCTCCTGGACGAAGGTGAAGGGTTCGTGGATGGGGCTGGTGTAGAGCTCCGCGGTGCCGGTCACCTTGTTGATGGCGTCGATCAACACCTCGGCATCGAGGCGGCGCATCGGATAGAACGCGAAGCGCCCCTCCATCCGGGCCAGGTCGGCTGCGGACGCCACCGAGGAGTGCTGCCAGGTCCGCGAACAAAGGATGAGACGGATGAGATGGCGCAGGTCGAACTTCGAGCCAACCGTCTCCGCCCCAGGTGGCCGAAGCAGCGCCGGAATGGACGGCGGATTGTCCGGCCGCAGGTCGTCCGGTTCGTGGGCGATGCCCCGGCCCATCAGCCACGACCAGACGCGGTTGGCGATGGCCGTCGCAAACCAGGCGTTGGTGGGCGTCGTCAGCCAGTCGGCGAACACCTCGCGCGGGTCGCGGTCGCCGCGCAGCTCGACGACGGTCCCGTCGGGGAGCTCCGCCTGCCGCGGCCCCGGCGGCGGGGCGTTGGTGCCGCCGGCGGTCAACGTGCGGTCGGGGTCCCAGCAAATGATCTCCTCCTTCAGTTCCTTCGTCGGCTTGATGGCGATCTCCGAGGAGAAGGCGGCCATTCCCGCCAGCCGGTTCGACGGCCACGCGTCCGTCCGTGTGCCCATGAAGGCCAGTGCCACGGCCGAGGCCCAGCCCTCGGGGGTGCGGTTCTGGACGGCGCGGTAGAAGTTCACCGGCCCCACGCGGAAATTGCTGCCATTGGCGACCAACATCTCCCGGACGAACCGGTCGTAGGGCTTGTTGTTCCGGAGGGACTCGACGACCCACCGGTGATAGGCCTGCGCAGCGTTCGGCCAGAGGTTCACCGGAAACTCGGCCTTGATCTTGAGAAGGTCGCCCCACTTCATCGCCCAGTAGTCCGCGAACTCCGGGCGCTCCAAGGCTCGTTCGATCCACTCGGCCCGCTTGTTCGCGTTGGTGTCGGCGAGAAAGGCCTCCACTTCGGCGGGGTCGGGGAGCGTGCCGAGGACGTCGATGTACAGCCGCCGTAGAAAGACGGCATCGGAGCATAAGACCGGCCGCACACCGAGCTTTTCAAGTTCCGGATACACCCGGCGGTCCAGCTCCGTCAGCGGAGGATCGAACACGGGGTTCTCGAACACCTGCCTCGGCACCGACGACTCCGAGGCGGCCACCAACCCCGCCACGGCGGCCGAATACCGCCATCCGCATCCCCCGAGCATCCAATTGCTCCTTGTGCCGGACGCCCGCCGCTGGGTGGTACGTCCGATGCGGAAATCATAGCATCGGGAAACAAAAAGTCCACATCGCTGTAGTCGGATTCTACAGACCCCGCCGTCCGTCGATGGGCCGCGTCGTCCTCGGTTGCGAAAGATGGCGGGGCAGCCTATTTTCCTCGCGAAACGGCCGACGCCGCGGGCCGCGGCGCACCGTGGATGGAGAAAGCGGACCATGTCCCGTACGTGGCTGTTCGTCGTGATCCCGGCCGCCGCCCTCCAGGTTTCGGCGGCCGACCTCACTGACATTGCGCCGGATTTCGAGCTGCCCTTCCGGCAGGTCCACCTCGACTTCCACACCAGCGAGCATGTGCCCGGCGTGGCGGCCGACTTCGACGCCGGCGAGTTCGCCGCCACGCTCGAGCGCGCCCGGGTCAACTCGGTCACCTGCTTCGGACGATGCCATCACGGATTCATCTACTACAACACCCGCCGTTTCCCCGAACGCCGGTTTCCAGGGCTTACGAGGGACCTGCTGCTCGAGCAGATCGAGGCGTGCCACCGGCGCGGCATCCGCGTGCCGATCTACATCACCGTGCAATGGGACCACTTCACCGCGGGGCGGCATCCGGAATGGCTGATGCGGGCGGAGGACGGCTCGGTGGCCGGCGACTCGACGGATCCGCTCCAGACCGGTTTCTACCGGCGGCTGTGCCTCAACACCCCCTACGCGAACCTCCTGTGGGAGATGCTGGACGACCTGTTCGACTGCGTGCCGGTGGACGGGCTGTTTCTGGACATCGTCGCGCCCCGACCGTGCTGGTGCGAGCAGTGCCGCCGCGCGATGGCGGAGCAAAACGTGGACGCCGCCACGCTCGGCCAGCGCGTCTACGAGCGTTTCTGCGCGGAGACCACGCGGCGCATCCGCGCTCGGTCCCGCGCGTGCACGATCTTCTACAACGGCGGCCACATCGGCCCCTCCATTCGGCCGGTCCGCGACGCGTACACGCACTTCGAGATGGAGTCCCTGCCCAGCGGCGGGTGGGGCTACCTCCATTTTCCCTACACCGCCCGCTACGCGCGCACCCTCGGCAAACAGGGGCTGGGGATGACGGGCAAGTTCCACACTACTTGGGGTGATTTCCACTCCTACAAAAACCCCGCCGCGCTGCAGTTCGAGTGTTTCATGATGCTGGCGCTCGGCGCGAAATGCTCGATCGGAGACCAACTCCATCCCCGCGGTCGGCTGGACGAGGCGACCTACCGGCAGATCGGCTCGGTGTACACAGAGGTCGAACGGCGCGAACCCTGGTGCCGGGGCGC
>CAKZPT010000074.1 GCA_937139365.1 uncultured bacterium
GGCCGCACGGCTGGCTGAACGTTTGTCGCCGTACGAGTGGCGATGGGCCGTGACGGCCGGCTGGTGGTTCGCGTGGTTGGCGGCGGCCCTGGGGCTGTGGCCGGTTGCCGCCCGGCGCGCGGCCCGGCGCGCGGCCTTCGCCGCGGCGGCGTGGACGGCGCTGGCGGGTGCGGCGCTGGCGCACTGGCGCGCGTTGGAGGCGGAGCGCGTCGTCGTGGAAGCCGGCGTATCGGCGCTGTATGCCCCGCTCGACACGGCGCGCCCCCACATGCCGCTTCCGGTCGGCTCGATCGTCGAACCGATCGAGGAACGCGGCGAGTGGATCCGCGTTCGGGCGGCCGGGCGCGAGGGGTGGATTCGTTCCCGGTGCCTGGAGCCGGTGCGGTGGGCGGTCGAGGGTGGCGGGTTGCGCGCCGCCTCGGCGGGCGGATAATGGTTCGGATGCGCAGGTGTGGAACAACCCGGCTTAGAGCATGCGCGGCCGCCGCGCTGGCGTGGGCGGGCGGCGCCCCGGCTCGGACCGATGCGCCCACGCCTCCGGTGGATGGTCCTTACGAGAGCCTCAACCGCTTCGTCGAGGCCCTGCACCATGTGCGGCAGAACTACGTCGAGGCCTCGCGGACCGCCTACGGCGACCTTGTGGACCAGGCGTTGCGTGGCATGTTGTCGTCGCTGGACGAACACTCCGAGTTTCTCAGCGTCGATGAGATGCGCGCGATGCAGGAGGACACCGCCGGTCAGTTCGGGGGCATCGGCGTCGTGGTCGGCCAGCGGGCCGGGGGCCTAGTCGTGATCGCGCCGATCGATGGCACCCCCGGCCAGCGGGCCGGGCTTCGGGCCGGCGACCGGCTGGTGGAGATCGAAGGGCGCCGCACGGAGGAAATGGGGATGGAGGATGCCGTGCGCCTGATGCGCGGCCCGCCCGGCTCGCGCGTGCGGCTGCGCGTGGCCCGGGGCGAGCACGAGGAGCCTCGCGAGCTGATCATCGAGCGGGCCGCGATCCGCGTCGACAGCGTTAAAAACGCGCGGATGTTGGACGGCGACACCGGGTACGTCCGGATCACCCAGTTCGACGAGCGGACCGCCCGTCTGCTGGACGAGGCCCTCCGGCGGCTGGAGTCGCAGGGCGCCCGGGCGCTGGTGCTGGACCTGCGCAACAACCCCGGAGGTCTGGTGGAAAGTGCGGTGGATGTCTGCAGCCGCTTTCTGCCGCGCGGTAGGCTCGTGCTGATGTTGCGTGGTCGGGGCGACGAGCAACGACAGGCGTTTGTCACCCGCGGCCCCCCCCGCGTGTTCGAGGGGCCGCTAGTGGTGCTGATTAACGAAGGCAGCGCCAGCGCCGCCGAGGTCGTCGCCGGATGTCTGCAGGACCACCGCCGGGCGCTCCTCGTCGGCGAGCGAAGTTTCGGCAAGGGGTCCGTGCAAACCCTCTTTCCGCTGACCACCGGCGGGGCGCTGCGCCTCACCACCGCCCGCTACTTCACGCCCAACCGCCGGATGATCCACGACCTCGGCATCGAGCCCGACATCCGCGTGCCGATGTCGCCCGCCGAGTTTGCGGCGCTGGCCGGCGACGAGGCCGGCGCCCCGCACCCCGTGCGGGACGTCCAGCTTGAACGCGCCGCCGACGCGATCCGGGGTGTCCTGTTGCTGCGCCGCGGCTGAGCCCGCCCGGCTTGCGCCCGGCGCCGTTCGGAATGACGATGCCGCCATGATCCCGGACCTGCAATCCTGCCTCCTCTGCGACGACGTCCGTCAGGAGCGGAACGGCAAGTTCATCCTGATCGGCATCTTCGAAGCCATCGGCGCGCCGACCTTCCCGCTCGTCTATCCTCGGCTGTTCGTCGTCACCCGCTGGTGCAGCGGCGAGGGCACCTTTCACCAGCAGACCCGCATCGTCGCCCCCGACCAGGTCACTCCAGTGATGGAAGGACAGGCCATCCCCTTCCACCTGCCCCATCCGGTTGCAACGGCCACGAACGTGGAGGTGTTTCTGAACAAAACCATTGCCGCGGAAGGGATCCATTGGGTGGAGGTCCTGCTCGAGGGCGACATGAAGCTGCGTTTCCCGCTCCAGATCCAACGCATTTCCCCCGCTCCTCCGGCCCCGCCGGCGTAAGCCGCCGTCCGCGAGGCCGCCGGGACCGGATTCCCGGTGTGGGTTGACGCCAGGCTGCACGCAAGTACACTTTCCGCCCTTCGCGGACGCGCAGGAGGCATCATGACGAGCGGGCGATGGCTGAAGCTGGCGGACGAGATCCTCGATGGTCGGCCGATGACCCGCGACGAGGGGCTCGGGATATTGCATGCGCCGGACGACGATCTGCTCGAGATCCTCCAGGGCGCATATCTCCTTCGCCGTCGGTTCTTCGGCCGCGCCGTGGACCTGCACGTCCTCGACAGCGTCCGCGGTGGGCTGTGCAGCGAGGACTGCGCTTTCTGCAGCCAGTCGGCGGTCTCCCGGGCCGACGTCCCCGTGTTTGACCGCCAACCCGTCGGAGACATCGTTGCCCGCGCGCGGAGGGCGGCGGAACTGGGCGCGGTGCGGTTTTGCATAGTCACCAGCGGACGAGGGCCCTCGGGCGCGGATATGGAATGGCTCTGCGAGGCCGTCCGCAGGGTCAAGGCCACCGCGAACTTGCAGGTGTGCGCCTCGCTCGGCCTGCTTACGGACGACCAGGCCTGTGCGCTGGCCGAAGCCGGCGTGGACCGCTACAACCACAACCTCCAGACCTCGGAGCGGTTCTACCCGCAAATCTGCGCCACGCACACCTGGGCCGACCGTGTCGCGACGATCCGCGCCGCGCGCGCCGCCGGAATCGAAATCTGCTGCGGCGGAATCATCGGCATGGGCGAAGCCGACGAGGACCGCGTGGACCTGGCCCTGGCCCTGCGCGACCTCGGCGCGGACTCGATCCCGGTTAACTTCCTCGATCCCCGCCCCGGCACCCCCCTGGGGGAGCGCCCCCATCCCTCCCCCTCCGAGTGCCTGCGTGCGCTGGCGCTGTTCCGCTACGCGTGTCCCGACCGCGAGATTCGCGCAGCCGGCGGCCGGGAGAGCTGCCTGCGAAGCCTCCAGCCGCTGGCGTTGTGGGTGGCCAACGCGATGTTCACCGAGGGGTATCTGACCACCCCCGGCCAGGGCTGGGAGCGCGACCGCGCGATGATGGAGGACGCGGGCTTCGAGGCCGGCCGCTGGGGTCTGGCGTGACGGGCGGGCCGCACCGAAACGTCCTCCCACGGCGCCGAACATACCTCGCCCCACTCCGGCGCCATGCGGCCGCAACGGTGGATCGGCGAGCGAACAATGCCCGACGCCTCGCCCGATGTCCGGCAACAGACCGGATGACTTCCGGCCCAGCGCTGCGGCCGGATGCGGTGAAGAGAATCACCGCACGCCGTGCCGTGGCAGGCGAGTGGAATCTCCGGACACGCGCTGATCCCGACCGGCCAGGAAGGGGGGCTCCGCGCCGCGGGCTTTCGCCTCTTGCCCGAGGTAGATGCCTTTCCCCTAGAACCGTACCCCGAATACTGGCGCCGAAGGAACAGCGCACTTTTCGGGCCCGAGGCAGACTGGCAAACTGAATACATGTGGCCGTGGCGTCAATGCCTTTGTGCACTCGCGGTGGTTGGCGCCGCCGACACTGGCAAGGGCGAGAATGCTTGCGCGGCGTTCCGCCTCGCCATCGCCGACCTTGCCGCTTCCTTTCCCTCCCAGTACACCAACGCGCCCGCCTATCTCGCTCGCCTTGACGTGATCGCTGCGGACCTGGCGCGGGACGTGGACGTCTCGGCGCCCCTCGAAGCGCTGCGGCGGGAGGCGCTGCTGACGAACCCGCTGTTGGATTTCGACCAACTCCTCGTCGTGCGCCGCTCGGCGCAGCAGATGGGGCTCCCCGCCAATTGGCAGGGGAACTCGAGCCTGCGGCGGACGGGCTTCGCCAACGAAATCGCCGTCCTATCGAACCTTCGCAGCGGCGGAGATCTGACCACGCTCTACCGTCCGCCCGGCGGCGAATTCGTCGGAGACCTCGAGCCCGACTTCGACGCCTCGCGGCTGCTCTTCTCCATGCCCGCCGGCGGCCGGGCATGGCGCGTGTCGAGCTGTCGTTCGCAGACGGCGCCCAGCCCGTGGAGCTGCCCCTGATCCCGGACGACGACGTCGACAACTACGATCCGTGCCTTTTGCCCGACGGCGATGTGATCTTCGCCTCGAGCGCACCCTTCACCGGCGTGCCCTGCGTGGCCGGCCACGATCACGTCGTGAACCTGTACCGCTGGCATCGCGCGGACGGCCGCATCCGCCATCTCACGTTCGAGCAGGACCACGACCGGTGCCCGACTGTGCTGCCCGATGGCCGGGTGCTGTACCTGCGCTGGGAGTACACCGATCTGCCGCATTTCGTGTCGCGAATCCTGTTCACGATGAACCCCGACGGCACCGCGCAACGCGCCTTCTACGGCAGCAACTCCTACTGGCCGAACGCGCTGTTCTACGCGCGACCTGTGCCCGGCGATCCGGCGCGTTTTTTGCCGTGGTCGGCGGGCATCACGACCATCCCCGAATGGGTGAACTGGTCCTGTTCGATTCGCGGGGCGGACGCGTCGAGGCGGAGGGCGCCGTGCAGCGGATCCCCGGCCGAGGCCGTCCGGTCGTGCCGGTGCTGCGCGACGGGCTGACGAAGGACAGCTGGCCGAAATATCTCCATCCCTGGCCGCTCGGCGACTGGCACGCGCTGGCGGCGGCGCGGCCCTCGCCGGCATCGGAGTGGGGCTTGTACCTGGCCGACACGTTCGACAACCTGGTCCTGATCAAGGAGATCCCCGGCGAAGCCCCGCTCGAACCGATCCCGCTTGCGCCCCGTCCGCGTCTGCCGATGCCGCCCTCGAGGGTCGGTCCGGCCAATCGCGACGCGATCGTCCAACTCGTCGATGTGTACGCCGGCCCGGGGCTTCGCGGTGTGCCGCGTGGCACGGTGAAGCGGTTGCGGCTCTTCACATACCACTTCGCCTACCACGGCATGGGGGGGCAGGTAAACCGCGTGGGACTGGACGGACCCTGGGACATCAAACGGGTGCTGGGCACCGTGCCGGTCGAGCCGGATGGGTCCGCGCACTTCCACGTGCCTGCCAACGCCCCCATCGCGGTGCAGCCGCTTGACGCCGAGGGCGCCGCGCTGCAGCTGATGCGGAGTTGGTTCGTCGGGATGCCGGGCGAGATCGTCGGCTGTGTCGGCTGCCACGAGCGCGATGGCACCGCGCCGGCGTGCGTGCCCGTTTCGGCCCTCGGGCGCGCGCCGTCGAACATCGAGCCCTGGTACGGGCCCGTGCGGGGGTTTTCGTTCGAGCGCGAGGTGCAGCCGGTGCTCGACCGGCATTGTGTTGGGTGCCATGACGGCGCGGCGCCGGACCATCCCGATTTCAGCCGGCGTCCGGGGACAACGCCGCCGGGACCACCGAACGACTACCAAACGGGGTCCTGGTTTCCGCCGTCCTATCTTGCGCTGTACCCCTATGTGCGCGGACCTGCCATCGAAAGCGACATGCACCTGCTCCGGCCAGCCGAATACCGCCTCGACGACCCACCTGGTGCAGATGCTGCGTGCCGGGCATCACGGCGCCGCGCTGGAATGTGAGGACTGGGACCGGCTCATCACCTGGATCGATCTCAACAAGCTCGCGCACGGCAGCTGGACCGAAATCGTCGGCGTGGACGCGGCCTCCGCTTCACGGCGCCCCGGCGCGGTCGTTGTCGCCGCCGGGCAATCCGTGGGGCCCACGCTCGAGGGGTGGCCGTTCGACGCCGCGGAAGCGCGGCGGCGGCAGGAAACCGGCGGTCCGCCGCAACGGACGATCGACCTCGGCGGCGGCGTCACGCTGCGCCTTCGCCGCATTCCCGCCGGCCGATTCGTCGCCGGCAGGTCCGCGCCTCGGGTCGTGAAGATTGCTCAACCATTCTGGATGTCCGCCTGCGAGATCGACAACGCCCAGTTTGCGCGGTTCGATCCCGCCCACGACAGCGGATTGGAAACGGGAGATTTCCTGCAGTTCAGCGAGGCCGAACGCGGGTGGCCGCTGAACGCCTCGAACCAGCCGGTGGTCCGGGTCTCGTGGCATCGGGCCATGGAGTTCTGCCAGTGGCTGTCGGCGGCCACCCGGGAATCGTTTTCGCTGCCGGACCAGATGCAATGGGAATACGCCTGTCGGGCGGGCGCCGCGACCGAACTCTGGTTCGGGCCGGCGGAGGCGGACTTCGCCCAATTCGCGAACCTGGCCGACGCCGCTTTCTGGCGTGTCGAGACCTTTCCGCCGTGGGGGTTGCCGTCGGGGGCGACCGACCCCTACCGGCCGGCGGTGACGACGGAGGCCGACGGTCACCGCGTCAGTGCGCCGACCGGATCCTTTCGCCCAAATGCTTGGGGGTTGTACGACATGCACGGAAACGTTGCGGAATGGACATCGTCGCCGTTCGCTCCCGGCGGCGGTGCCGACACCCCGCGCGTGGTCCGGGGGGGGATCGTGGTCCGAGCGGCCGCGGTGGGCGGGCGCCTCGCGGCGCGTTGCGTATCCGCCTTGGCAGGCCGTGCATAACGTCGGTTTCCGCGTGATGTGCCCTGAGCTCAAGGTGGCGACCGCGCCATGAGCCGGCATGGCGGGCCTCGGGCCGTCCCGCGGGGTGCCGCCGGCCCGCGCAATGGTCGGGGGATCGCGGCCTGCAATGGGACGTTCGGCTTTGCCCTGCGGCACCGTTGTTCGCCGGGCAGGGTGGTTGCGCGCGGACGTAAGCATCGGCGCATGCCGTCCGGTGCCGCATCTGCCCTGATGGAGATGTCGCCCGCGGTCGCGTCGGGTGCCGTTGAGCATCGACGCCTGGCGGTCGCGTCCGCATTGCGCCACGGGGCTGGCGCAGGGTATAGTGCACAGTGTTTCGATCCGCTCCAAATCTGCGGTCAATGAACGGGCCGCTGGGGGCGGACGCGAGGAGGTGGCCATGACGCGACGAGGTGGCGTGAGCCGGCGGCGGTTTCTCGGAAGGAGCGCCGTGGCGATTGGCGGCTGGGCGACGGCGGGCGTGGCCCCGCGGGTGGCGTTCACGGCGGCGACGGAGACATTGCGCGTCGGCGTCATCGGCTGCGGCAGCCGGGGGACGGAGGCGGCGGACAACTGCGTGGCGGCCGCGCCGGGGGTGCAGATCACCGCGCTGGCCGACGCGTTCGTTGACCGGCTGAAGGGGCTGAAGGAAAAGTACAAGGTGCCCGACCAGCGTTGCTTCGTCGGGCTCGACGCGTGGCGGCAGCTGCTGGCGCTGTCCGATGTGGACATGGTGATCCTCGCCACCCCGCCGGGGTTCCGTCCGATGCATTTCGCGGCGGCGGTGGAGGCCGGCAAGCACATCTTCACGGAAAAGCCGGTCGCGGTCTGCGCGGCGGGGGTCCGCGACATGCTCGAGGCCGCGAAAAGGTCGGAGGAGAAGAAGCTCTGCGTGGCGGCGGGCACGCAGCGACGGCATGACCCCCGCTACGTCGAGACGATGAAGCGCATCCACGACGGGGCCATCGGGGACTTAGTGTCGGCGCAATGCTACTGGAACCAGGGCGGGCTTTGGGTGAAGCCGCGCGAGCCGAAGATGACGGACGTGGAGTGGCAACTGCGCAACTGGCTCTACTTCGTGTGGCTGTCGGGCGACCACATCGTCGAGCAGCACGTGCACAACATCGACGTGATCAACTGGGCGTTCCGTGCGCTGCCGGACCAGGTGCACTCGCTCGGCGGACGTCAGTTCCGGACCGGGCCGGAGTTCGGGAACATCTACGACCACTTTGGCACGGAGTTCTTCTATCCCGGCGACGTGCGGACGATTAGCATGTGCCGCCAGATCCAGGGGACGACCGGCAACGTGTCGGAGAGAGTGGTCGGCACGAAAGGCGTCAGCGACTGCGCCGGGACGATCGCCGGCGAGGAGCCCTGGAAGTACGAAGGGCCAACGCCGAACCCCTACGTCGAGGAACACCGCCATTGGATCGAGGCGATCCGCGGCGGGCCGTACCTGAACGAGGCCCGGCAGGTCACTGAAAGCACGATGTGCGCGATCATGGCGCGCGAGTCGGCGTACTCGCAGCAGCAGATGAAGCGCGAGTGGTTCATGCAGCGGTGCGAGCTGGACCTGCGGCCTCGGCCGGACCTGAAGATGACCGACCCGCTGCCGGTGACGCCGGTGGCGGTGCCCGGCAAGTACCAGTTGCCCGGTATGGTCAAGGAGCCGCAGGGCCGACGGGGCTGACGCGGAACACGAACTGGAGGAGCTTTTCATGGACAGGCGGACGGACGGAATCGCGAAGAACACCGGCCGGGCGGCGTTGGCGGCCGCGGGGCTGGCCCCCGGGGTGCGGGCGGCGGGATCGGACGAAATCCGGGTGGGTCTGCTAGGATGCGGCGGGCGGGGCAGCGGAGCGGTACGCCATTGCCTCGCCGCGGACCCCGGCGTCGTGGTGGTTGCGCTGGCGGACCTCTTTCCCGACAAGGCGCGAAAGCTTCGGGACGCGCTGTTGAAGGACCCCAAATACAAAAACCGCATCCGCGTGCCGGATGACGCGATCTTCGGTGGCTTCGATTGCTACGAGCAACTGGCGAAGAGCGACACGCACCTCCTGCTGATGGCCACCGCGCCTGCCTTCCGGCCGTGGGAGATGATGGCGGCGATCCAGGCCGGGAAACACGTGTTCACGGAGAAGCCGATCGCCACGGACGTCGCCGGCTGTCGGCTCTTCATGGAGGCCTCGCGCCTGGCGGAGCAGAAGGGACTGGCGATCGTCGCCGGCACCCAGCGCCGGCACGAGTTTAACCGGATCGAGCTGATGAAGCGCATCCACGACGGCGCGATCGGCGAGCTAGTCGGCGGACAGTGCTACTGGTTCGGCGGCGGCATATGGTACCGCGGCCGCGACTGGGAGATGACCGAGTTCGAATGGCAGTGCCACAACTGGTACCACTTTACGTGGTTGTCCGGCGACCAGATCTGCGAGCAGCACATTCACAACATCGACGTGCTGAACTGGTGCTTCAACGGACCGCCGAAGAAGTTCACCGCCGTCGGCGGGCGCGCCACGCGCGACTACAGCGAGCAGGCCAAGAAAGTCGCTCAGGCCTTCGGGCGGCCGGACGACTGGGCGAAGTACAACGGCGACATCTGGGACCATATCGTCAGCGAGTTCGAGTATCCCAACGGTGCGCGGTGCCTGAGTTTCTGTGGGCACGGCCCGGGCACCGACCGCAGCAACGAGAAGATCGTCGGCACCAAGGGCGTCAGCGACTGCGCCCGGCGGATCCTGGACCACAAGGGCGGGAAGATCTGGGAATACGAGGGGCCCTCGGTCAACGGACAGGAGCAGGAACACGTCGACCTGATCCGCAGCATCCGCGCCGGAAAGCCGATCAACCACGGCATTCGCATTGCGGAGAGCACGCTGACGGCCATCGGGGGGCGGATCGCGGCGTACACCGGGCGCACCTTCACGTGGGACTGGCTGCTCAACGCCTCCAAGAACGCCTTGGTGCCCGATCCCTCGAAGTGGAAGCCGGGACCCGGACTGTTCTTCCCGATTCCGAACGGCGCGGCGCCGTTGGAGTGAGCGGGGGCGTCCGTCGGGGCAGGCGGAGGCGGCGCGTGAGGACGAGGTGGGTGGGCCGCGGTCGATGGCGGGGCTTCACGCTGGTTGAGCTGCTGGTGGTGGTGGCGATCATCGGCATCCTGCTGTTCCTGCTGGTGCCGAACATCGCCGGGGCGACAGAGCGTGCCCGGCAGGCCTCGTGTGCGGCCAACTTGCACGCGCTCCTCGTTGCGACTCAAACGGCCGCCGCTGACTCGGACAACTGGTACCCCCCCATTCGCTCGTCCTCGGATTGGCCCTACTACTTGCGGTACCTGACGAACAACCTCCTCCTCTCCAGCTACGGCATCACGCGCGGCCACCGCTACTGCCCCAGCAACCGCCGGGACTGGAACTTCGACCGTTTTTGGAACTGGTCCATGGGGGGGCAGATGTCCGTGTGGGGCTACGTCTACCTTGCGAAGGACGTGCCGAATGTGATGTCGGGTTGGAGCACGTTGCAAACCCACACCCGCGTGCCCGTGTTCCCGACCCAGTTGACGGACAACCCGTCGGCGCGCATGCTCTGGGTGGATGTCACGCGCGAGTAAAGCGGCTTTGGGTGGTTCGGTCCGGACTCCCCCCGCGGCGCCAACCACCTGCCCGGTCGGAACCCCGCCGGCGCCAACGAGGGGTTCGTGGATGGCTCCGTGCGCTGGGTGCGGTGGGAGAAAATGAAACCCCAATCGCGCAGTAAGGCATTCACCATCCATTGGTGAGTTCATGCCCGCACGCGCGTATCGCATCCTCAGCCTCGACGGCGGCGGCATCCGCGGATGGATGACGGTGCGCCTGATCGAACGGCTGGGCGAGGAGGTGCCGGGATGGTGGCGGCGGGCGGACCTGCTGGCGGGCACCTCCACCGGCGGATTGATCGCGCTGGGGCTGGCCGCGGCTCTAGAACCGGCCACTCTGCGTCATCTCTACGAGTCGGCCGGACCGCAGGTGTTTCACGATACCTGGATGGACAACGTTCGCGATTTGGGGCGGCTGGTCGGCGCCCAGTACGACGAGCGCCCGCTGCGCCGCGTGCTGGAGAAGACGTTCGGCGACCTGCGACTCCGGGATCTACGGTGCCGCGTGCTGGTGCCCGCCTTCGACCTCGACAACGAGCATCCCGACCCGGCGCGGCGGGGCTGGGCGCCGAAGTTTTTTCACAACTTCCCCGGCCCGGACAGCGACGGGGAACGGCGGGTGCGGGACGTTGCGCTCTACACCTCGGTGGCGCCCGTCCATTTTCCGAGCGCCGACGGCTACATCGACGGCGGGGTCGTGGCCAACAACCCTTCCATGGCCGCGCTCGCCCAGACCCAGGACGGCCGCAGCCGCCAGCCGCGCCCGGCGCTGAGCCGCATCGTGCTGCTCTCCATCGGCACCGGCGGCTCGCCGAAATTCATTCCCGGCCGCCGCCTCGACTGGGGACTCGGCCAGTGGAGCCGGCCGTTGCTGGACATCCTTATGGAGGGCGGCATCGGCGTGCCGGACTATCAGTGCCGCCGGTTTCTTGGCGAACGCTACCATCGTCTCAACCCTCTCCTTCCTCCGGGGCTCGAAATCCGCATGAACGACGTAGTCGCCCTGCCCCGCCTGAAGGACTTCGCCGAACAACTGGACCTCGCGGACACGACAACATGGTTACAGACCTACTGGAACGACCCCTCGCCCCCCCGACGGCGGCCGACGGCGTGATGCTGTCCTTCCGACGCTCCCATCGGGTTGCATGGTGGATGCTCGCCGTCGCGTTGCCGGCCGTCGCCGGACCCGCCAACGTCGTGCCGGCCGATTGGTGTCGCCGGCTGCCCCGGCCCGATCCCGCGGAGTGGAGCTGCGAAGTGGTCGACGGCGGCGCGGACCAACCGGTCTTGAGGATCGAAGTGCGCCGCCCTGCCACGCCCTTTTACCGCCACCAGCTCACCTGGCCGCTCGAGTGGGCGTGACCAGAGTCCCACCACCTGGCGTTGACCCTCCGTGCCCGAGCCTCCGGCGCCAACCCCGTCCGCGTGCTCGTGGAGCAGCTCGGCGAGCCCTACCGGGCCCTCGCCGAAATCGACGTCCCGGCGCAGGGGACGGAATGAAAGGTCTATGGCGTCACCCAGACCGTCGATTTCGCATGGCCGCCGCGCTCCACGGCGCTGCGGTGCCAGTTCGGGGCGAAGACGATGGGGTGGTCGAATTCGCTGAACCGTGCGTGCTCGATCCGGGGGCCGACCCTCAGGCCATTATCGCCGGGAGGGCGACGACGCCGGAGGCGGTCGAGCAACGCATCCGACGCGTGAGGTACGCCGACCTGGTGGTCCGCGTCCGCGACCGCGGTGGACGGCCGGTCGCCGGCGCTGCCGTGGATGCGGAACAGGTCCGGCATACCTTTCTGTTCGGGTGCAACGCATTTCTGTTGCAGCCGGGGACCGACGCGCCGTGGCAGACAGGGTATCGGCGTCGGCTCACGGAGCTGTTCAATTACGTGACCCTGCCGTTCTACTGGGGTGCCTATGAGCCCCGCCCCAACCACTGTCAGAGGGACGGCTGGAGGCGATGGCTCGCTGGTGCTCGGACCATGGTCTGGAAGCGAAGGGCATCCCATCTGCTGGCACGAAGTCTGGCCGGCGTGGGCCCCGACCCGGGCGGACGAAGCTATTCCCTTGCTCCGGGCACGCCTTGAGACGCTGCCGCGGCGTTACCGGCCGTGGATCCGTTACTGGGACGTCTGGAACGAGGCCCACGCCGCGACCCACCACCCATCGACCGGTGTCGGCGACTGGATCGCCCGCGACGGGGCCGCCGCCGTAGTCGCGCAGGCGATGGGATGGGCCCGGGCCGCCGCTCCGCCGGGCACGGTGCTTCTGTAGAACGACTTCGATGTGTCCGAGGCCAACGTCCGGCCGCTCCAACGACTTCGGGAGATGAACGCCCTGCCCGATGCCGTCGGCATCCAGTCGCACATGCGCGGCGGCGCCTGGCAGGACCGGCATCTCTGGCGCGTGCTGGAAACGTTCGCCCGGTTCGGCCGCCCGCTACATTTGACCGAGGTGACGATCGCCAGCGGCGGTTCGATGCCGCCCAAACGCGGCCGGCGTTCGTTCGACCCCGGCGAATGGCCGACGACGGCCGAGGGCGAGGCTCGGCAGGCGGCCGAGGTGGAGCGGTTCTACCGGCTTGCGTTCAGCCACCCGGCCGTGGAGGCGATCACGTGGTGGGACTTAAGCGACCGCGGCGCGTGGCAGCGGGCTCCGGCCGGACTGCTGCGGGAGGAGACATGACGCCCAAGCCGGCCTACGAACGCCTCCAACAGATCGTGCGCAGGGAGTGGTGGACCCGGGCGTCGGGACGAACCGACTCCACGGGCGCGGTCCGGCTGCGCGTTCTTCGTGTGCGCTCCACCGCCTCTCCGCCGTGTTGCACGACGGCCGCCGGAGCGCGCGCGAAGTCGTGATCCCCCAACTAGGCCCCGCCGAGGTGGTAGCGGACATCGCGGTGGAATGAGGCTGCGGTTGCCGCGCGGGGTCTCCGGCCGTACGGTGGAGCCGATGGACACGGCGCGCAGGCGAGCGGAACGGGTGGGTGACCTTGGCGAACGGGAGATCATACGGCGCATCTCGAGGCAGACCGACCCCGGCCGCGGTGTACGGCGCGGCATCGGCGACGATTGCGCCGTCGTGCGGGTGGCCGGCTCGACCCACGACTGGCTGCTGACGACCGATCCAGTGATCGAAGGCGTCCACTTCCTTGCCGGCACCGCCGGCCGTCGCGTCGGCCACAAGGCCGCCGGCCGAGTGTTGAGCGACATCGCGGCGATGGGCGGCGAACCGCTGTACGTGCTCTTCAACCTGGTTGCGCCACCTCGGGCGGAGGCCCGGTGGATCGACGACCTCTACCGCGGAGCCACCGCCCTCTGCCGCCGGCACGGCGCAGCCATCGTCGGCGGCGACGTCGCTCGGGGGCCGCGCCTCGAGGTCCATGCCTTCGCGGTCGGCCGCTGCCCCGCCGGCAGCGCGGTGCTGCGCCGCGGAGCGCGGCCCGGCGATCTTCTCTACGTCACTGGCCGGCTGGGCGGGAGCCTCCTTGGCCGTCACCTGGCGTTCGAGCCCCGCGTCGAGGCCGGCCGCTGGCTGGCGCGCGGCCGGTGGGCGGCCGCGATGCTCGACCTCAGCGACGGCCTGGCCTCCGACACGCGACGGTTGATGGAGGAGAGTGGCATCGGCGTGGACATCGACGCGGATCGCGTTCCCGTCTCCGTCGCCGCCCGGCGACTGCGCGACAGCCGGCCGCCTCTGTACCACGCGCTGTGCGACGGCGAGGACTTCGAGCTGCTGTTTGCCGTCCGCCCGCGCCGTGCCGCCGCCCTGGAGCGGCGGTGGCGGCGGAGATTTCCGAACCTCGAACTGAACCGGATCGGCCGCGCGACGGCGGAGACCGGCGTCCTGGCCGTGGTCTCGAACGGACGGCGCTGCGTCTGGGCCGGCACGGGATACGAGCACTTCGTCACGTGACCGTCACCGCCAATCCTTGCGGTAGGGTGGGCGCGGTGAGTGGAGGGAACAGCTCGATCAGCCGGCCGTCGACAAGGTCGTAGAACCAGCCGCGCAGCCGGAGGACGGCTCCCGCCGCCCACCGCGCACGGACAGACGGCGTTGCGGCGAGACGCGAGACCTGTGTCCGCACGTTCCGCTCGGCCGCCGCGCGAACGGGGTCCGATGCGCCTTCCAGGAATGCGGACACATCGCCCAGTCCGGCGCGGAGGCCGGCAATCCACGTTTCCATCGGACCGGCGGCCGGGAGGGACAGCGCGGCCTTGATGGCTCCACAGTCGCTGTGCCCGCAAACGACGATGTCGGAGACTCCCAGCGTCTCCACGGCGTACGACAGGGCGGCCATGGCCGACGGGTCCTCCGGCGGGGCGGCGTTGCCGATGTTTCGGAGCACGAACAACTCGCCGGGTTCGGCCCCGGCGATGAGTTCAGGGGGGACCCGACTGTCGGAGCATCCGATCCAGAAGACGGCCGGGTGCTGGCCGCCAAGTATGTCTGCGCGAACGGACGGCGAGACGGAGAGCATCCGACGCACCCATCCCTGGTTTCGGTGGAGCAGTTTCTCAGCGCCGGTCATGGTCGGACAAGCCTTTGCGACAGGCATGGCCAGTGTTGCGTCCCGGCGCCTCGACGGCAAGTCCGATCCCGACACTGGTCGCTGGTCTCGACGCACGCACCGGTGCGGCGTGCGGAGACGGGGGGCGCGCGCTAGTCCGCGCAGTTCCGGATGTCTCGCCCGGCGCGGGTGGTGCGCGGCAACGCACCTGCTGTTCCTCCTGCCGGCGGCGACGGGGAAGCGGTGTGGTGCGGAAGGAGAATTGCCCCACACCTGCCGGCGTCCCGCCGGATCGCCCTGAAGGGACTTTTCAGAATACGCGGGTCGTGCTAGGTAGTTTCTGTTCCGATGCAACCCTAGGGGCGCTTCATGGTGCGTACGAAGGCTTGGAGAATCGTGCCGCTGGCCGTGGCCATGTCGACGATCGCAGCGGCGGCGGAACCCAACACCCTGAGCGGCGCGGAAAAGGCCGAAGGATGGCAACTGCTCTTCGACGGCCAGTCGCTTGAGCACTGGCAGGGGCTCGCTAAGCCTGAGATCGGATCCGGATGGGTCGTCCGGGACGGCGCGATCGTGATCCGCCCGAAGTCCAGAGCCGGCGACATCATTACTCGCCGGACGTATCGGAATTTCGACTTCCGCTTCGAGTTCCGTGTGTCCCCCGGCGCCAACAGCGGGGTGAAGTACTTCGTTGACCCTGGCCGGGCCCAGGGGGGGCACGGCATCGGGTGCGAATATCAGGTGCTCGACGATGCCCGCCATCCAGACGCGAAGCTGCGCGCCGACGGAAGCCGGACGGTTGCTTCCCTCTACGACGTGCTGCCCGCTGCCCCTGACAAGCCGGTGCGACCGCCGGGGGAGTGGAACGAAGGCCGGATCGTCGTCCGGGGTCCCCGCGTCGAACACTGGCTCAACGGCGTCAAGGTCCTCGCATACGAGCGCGGTTCGCCCGCCTACCGCGCGGCGGTGGCGAACAGCAAGTTCGCGAAAATCGAGGGCTTTGGCGAGTGGCCCGAGGGCCATCTCCTGCTGCAGGATCACAACGACGAGGTTGCGTACCGCAACCTGAAGATCCGTCCGCTGGATGACTCTGCGCGTCCGTAGGAACGCGATGCCGTCAGACGACCGGCGTGGAGCGAGGGGCGAACGGAACGACCGGGGGAGAGCAAGAGACATGGCCATGAACCGCCTCGCCGCTGACCACCGCCGAGTTCTCGCCGGCCTGCGGCTCCGCCGCTTCGCGGCCGCCGCGACCCTATGGAGTGCCGCAACCGCCCACGCCGCCGACGCGACGCTCGATGTCGCACTTTGGTCGAAGTACGTCTTTCGCGGCCAGGTGTACACCGACGACCCCGTGCTACAGCCGTCGCTCACGCTGGCGGGACCGTCCGGCCTGTCCTTCAACACGTGGTTGAACTTCGACCTGACCGACGCCAACTCCACGCCCGACCGCGACACGCGGGGCCGCCCGACGGAGGCGGACGTGACCCTCTCGTGGACGCCGGCGGAAGGCTTGTGGACGCCCGAGGTCGGCGTCACCGCCTATCTCATCAGCGAACCTCCGGGTGCGGCGGGCACGACGGCGGACGCCTGGGCCGGTTTGCGATTCGATCCGGCGGAGCTGGTCGAGGGGGCGGCGGCGGTGCTGCCCGCGGTCTCGGCCAGGGTGTGGTACGAGTTTCTCGACATCGACGATCTCTATGCCGCGCTGGGCGCCGACCGCGTGTGGGAGCTGGCGGAGGGCCTGACGTTGTCGCTTTCGGCGTCCGTCGGCTACGGCCGGCGGCCGTACAACGAGTATTTCTTCGGGGGCGACGATCCGGAGGCTCCGGTGGTGGACCGCGGGGGGTGGAACGACGTCACGGTGGTGGCGGAGCTGGCTTGGACCATCGGCGAAGGCGTGACGGCCGGCCTGATGGGCCAGTACACCGCTCTTCTGGACGACATGATCCGGGCGGCCGCGCGAAGCCGGTATGGCGGCGACGAGTGGTGGCTCGGCGGGGCGAGAGTGTCCTGGGAGTTCTGAGGCTGCGCAGGGGCGGCGACGGGATTGGGCCCCGTCTCGGGCCGCACCGGAGAAGACAAGGAGGACGCCCCTGCCCACGCAACACCGTTTCGCGGTTTTCGCGGCCGCGGCGCTGGCGGCGGCGAAGGCCGGGGCCCGCGTGTTTCTGGCGACGCCCCACACCTACCTCGTGGAGGCCGTGAACACCATGCCCTCGGCCGCGAGGCGGTCGAGATGGGGGGTGGGGATGTTGCCGTCCGGGTTGAGGGCGCGGACGTCGCCATACCCCAGATCGTCGGCCAGAATGACGACAATGTCCGGCAGAGCGGGGAAGCTGCGGATTGCACCGAGGCATGTGGCGACCAGGACGGCAGGCCAGACGGGATGTTTCATCGCGGCGACCTCCGGCGCCCGATTCTACTCCGGTTCGCCGGCCGGTGAAAAGGATCCCTGCTCGCTGTGATCTGGGTGGTTGCACAGAAACGGTGCGTGAAGTATAGAGCTCTAAATTGGCCGCCCGGCGCGGCGTGGAAAGGGGTGCGGGATGAAGGTGTGGGTCGGCGAGCGGGAATTCTTCAAAGGAATCGGCAAAATCGTTTACGAAGGCCCCGAAACAAAGAACCCATTGGCGTTCCAGTGGTACGACGAGGAGCGAGTCGTCGCGGGGAAGAAGATGCGGGACCACCTGCGATTTGCCGTGGCCTACTGGCACTCCTTCTGCGGCACCGGCGGCGATCCCTTTGGTGCGCCGACCCGCCGTCTTCCCTGGATGACGGCGACCGATCCACTGCAACGCGCCCGCGACAAGATGGATGCCTGCTTCGAGTTCGCGACGAAGTTGGGCATCCCGTTCTACTGTTTCCACGACTACGACCTGATCGAGGAGGGCGCGACGCAGGCCGAAAGCGAGCGGCGCCTCGATGCAATGGTGGAGTATGCCAGGGCCAAGCAGAAGGCCACTGGCGTACGGTTGCTCTGGGGCACGGCGAACCTCTTCAGCCACCCGCGGTACATGAACGGCGCGGCGACGAACCCCGATTTTGCGGTCGTTGCCCGGGCGGGCGCGCAGGTGAAGAAGGCGCTCGACATCACGATCGCACTCGGCGGGCAGAACTATGTCTTTTGGGGCGGCCGCGAGGGTTACCTGAGCCTCTTGAACACCGACACGAAACGCGAACTGGAGCACATGGCGCGGTTCCTTGCGATGGCGCGCGACTATGCCCGCGCCCAGGGGTGGAAGGGAACGCTGCTGATCGAGCCCAAACCGATGGAGCCGTCGAAACACCAGTACGATTTCGACGCCGCCACGGTGATCGGTTTCCTGCGTCACTACGGCCTCGACAAGGATTTTAAGCTGAATATCGAGGTCAACCACGCCACGCTCGCCAACCACTCCTTCCAGCACGACCTGCAGGTGGCGGCCGACGCCGGCATGCTCGGCAGCATCGATGCCAACCGCGGCGACTACCAGAACGGGTGGGACACCGACCAGTTCCCCATCAACTTGTACGAGCTGGTCGAGGCGATGCTCGTCATTCTGCCCGCCGGCGGGTTCAAGACCGGAGGAATCAACTTCGACGCGAAAGTGCGCCGCAATTCGACGGACCTTGAGGACATGGTGATCGCCCACATCACCGGGATGGATGCGTTTGCCCGGGCGCTGGTCGTGGCCGACGACATCCTCCGCAACTCGCCCTACCTCAAGATGCGGAAGGAGCGGTACGCTTCCTTCGATTCGGGCGACGGCGCCAGGTTCGAGAAGGGGAAATTGACATTGGAGGACCTCCACCGCATCGCGATGCAAAGCGGGGAGCCGAAGCAGATCAGCGGCAAGCAGGAGCTCTACGAGCTGATCCTCGCCCGCCACATGTAACGCAAGTGGCGTTATCGGGCGCGCCCTGCGCGCTCCGTTCCGGCGCCACGAGAGGGAGCCGGCGGAAGGGGGCGACGCGGGCGTGCAGCCCTCCCGGAGCGATCGGGAGTGGGCGGACGGCATCCGTCCCCGCGCCGTTTTTCGACTCCGCCCGATGGGAAACCTTTCATCGTATTCGCGGCGGGCCTGAAAACTTTGGGTTCCTTTTCCCGGAGCAACGTCCGTTGAACGGCGATGTCCGAGGGTGGGATCCCACGGCGGGAGAGTCTGTCCCTTTTTGACGGCGGTGTCCTTCTGATGGGACCGCAGCCGGGGAGGGCCGGGCAAACCAGCGTCTGCGCCGGCGGTCGGTTCAGATGTCGGAGCCGGGGAGGGGACGAAGGATGAGGTTGGTGATACGCGAGACGGTGTCCGCGTACTTCGGATCGTCCTTCAGACGAATCCAAGCCGGGTCAGCGCGGAACTTCGCCCACGCCGCCTCCATGGCCGACGGCGACTCGAACGCCAACATGTAGGTCAGATTGGGCATCAACGTGCCGCCCACTGACCGGCCGAAAAACACGGGCAGCAAACCCACGCTCCGGAAAATCGCGATCTCCCCGCCCTGGTCGAACATTTCCACCTTTCGCCTTGCGCGTTCCTCGTTGTGGCTCTCGTAGATCCGCAACTGCACCACGCGCTGCGGCCCCGAGACCGGCGCAACCACCCGCGGGCATTCCTGAAACCCCGCCATGATCTGCGTCTCCCGGCGCAGGTACACGGGGTCCTTCATCGGCGCTTGAAGCGCCGCGGCCTCCGCAGCGGCGTGCGCGGCATCGACGGCGAGCCTGTCGTCGAGGAGAAACACCGAGTCGAAGGTCGGATGCGGGATCAACAGCAACAACCGAAATTCGTTGCTCCACGCGGCCGGCAGGTTCTTGTTGTCCTCCGCGCGCAGCGCGAACAAGCCCACCGGCCGGCATCCGGCGCGGTGCAGCGCCGGGACAAGCGCCTCCCGGGCGTAGGCCGCAAAGGCCTCCAGTTTGGCCTCGGACGCGAAAAGGTAAGTCCGGAGCTCGATCGCCTGCCGTTCCTCCGCCGCCGGCACACGAACCGCTAGGGATCCAAGGACAAGGGCCGCGTTCAGCAGGACACGCCGGGTCATAGCAACCTCCGTCACAGTGCGCCTTATGTAGACGATCGAGGTGCGGTCT
Organism: uncultured bacterium; assembly: GCA_937139365.1. Classification (GTDB taxonomy): domain Bacteria; phylum Verrucomicrobiota; class Kiritimatiellia; order PWTM01; family PWTM01; genus CAACVY01. The sequence goes on from CAKZPT010000074.1 coordinate 19,801, forward strand.
GGCAAACTCGCCCGGGCCTCACCGCGCGGGCGTCTCGTTCCGCCATGCGCGGATCTCGTACAAACGGGCCTCGGGCCGGCCTTCCGCGCGCAGGATTTCGAGGCGCAAACCCTGGGCGGCCGTCTCCGCGAATTCATGGCGCCGAAACCGGCGCCAGTTGCCCTTTTCGTCGGCGAGCGGGATCCGTCGGCCCCTCTGCTCGTGCGAAGAGACGGTAGTCGGCCGCCGTGGCCGCGCCGGAGGGATCCACGGAGGGGAAACGGCCAAAGATGTGAAGACGAGCGTCACGGTGTTGATCGGCACGGCGCGGCCCCAGTCCACCTCGATCCATTGAGGCAACCCCTTTGCCGAATCGCTCCGCCACTGATGTGCCGAGCCGTCCGCGGGAACGCCCACGCCATCGATCGCCACTTCGGGGTCCCGCGCTGCGGACGGGTTCCGGGTAGCCGAGCGGACGGATAAGATCAACTCCGCGCGCCTCCGTCGAGCCGCCGGGGCTGCCGTAGAGCTGGCGGCCGCGGTGACGGTCGGTGAACGACCACGACAGCCCGCTGGCCCACTTCAGAAGACGACGGTATTCCTGGCGTGGAATCAACGGGGAAGGGAAATCGAACGCCACCCATCGAAAGTCGCCCGGGATCACTTCAGTGCGCGCGGACAACGTCGGCGCCCCTTCGCTGCTCAGCTCGATCTCCGCGACGACGGGGTGCCGGTCCGCGGCGGCCAACCGCGGATGGATCCGGCGAACCCCCACCGTGGAGGCGGCGACAAGCTGCACGCGGTCGCATGTCATCGGCGCGGGCTTGGGGGCGCCGTCCTCCAGTGGCGTCACTTCAACCCATCCATCGGGCAGGCTGCTGGAGGCCGTCACGCGCGCCCCGCGGCAAACGTCGGCGGGGTCGTCGTCGGGAATGCCGGGCAGCCACCAGTCCCATCGGTGCAACAGCCGTTGCAGATCGCGGATCGCATCGGGGTACAACCCGCGCGGGCCGCAGCGGCGGTCGCGGCACAGGCGTGCGGCCGCCCCGAGGGCCTGCCCCAGCATTCCGATCGTTTGCATCGGGCGGGTGCTGCCCAGCGCCACGTGGGTGACGCTGACGTGGCGGCCCGCGAGGAAGAGGTTGTCGACGTCGCGCGCATACGGGCATCGATAGGGATAGTGTACGGCGCCTTCAGGTGCGTGAAGATGGCCGGCGGGATATCCTTTCCGCGAATGCACTGCGGGGGATGGATGTCGATGGGCCAGCCGCCGTACGCCACGGCGTCCCGGAAGATCCGGCCCCCTTCCACGTCGTTCTGGGTCAGGATGTAGTCGCCAAGAAACCGGCGCGATTCGCGCTTGCCGCCGACAATGAACACCGCGGCCAGCTTGTAGTGGGTGTTGGCGGCCCGGTGTTCGGGATCGTGGTTCTTCGCCCAGTCGAAGGCGCCGGAAATCACTCGAAGCAGTTCGTCGCGAATCTCCTCCGCCTCCACGATCGTGTCCCGCAGCCCGCCGTATTCGATCCACCACGTCCCGTGGATCAGGTTCTGACGCCGTTTTGTGAAGTGCTCGGCGGTGAACCGGACCGCGAAGGGCGGCGGCGTGAACGGCTGCGGCTCCGCCATTCGGGTCGAGTGGTGAAGGATGGAAGTCCCCATCGTGTGCCGGGTGGGCTGTTCCGGCGCGCGCGCCTCGTCGCGCTCCGAACGCGCTTCTTCGCCATGCCGGAATGTGCATCCCGCGGCGGCCGCGATGACGCCGTCGCCGGTGCGATCGGCAAACAGGGGAGCCTCCAGCCGATACCGCGCGCCGGCGACGATGTCCTCCGCCTCGATGGCGATGATGCGACGACCGGCCATCACGGGACGGACGGCCTCGGTGTCGAGGTGGACCTCGAGGTTTGGCGTGGCCGCCACCACCAGGTCGATCGCCGCGCTCCAGTCGCCGCCGGCCCGGTGAAAGCCCTCGGCGATCTCCTCGCAGATACCCGGCTCGCGGAACGGCAGCACGTGGCCACCGGCTCCTCCCGGCCCGACCCGGATTTCCCGACTGGCATTGCCGCCCGGCACCGGGGCGGTTCTGGACCAGCGCCGTCCGCAAACCCAGCCGCGCTGCCTGGACGGCGGCCGCGACACCCCCGTATCCTCCGCCCGCGACGACGAAGTCGAACCGCTGCGTCGTGACGCGGTACGGCCCCGTCAGTTCCTCGCGGAGGCGGGTCAGCTTTGCGGGGTCATCGGGCGGCCGCCAGTCGCCGTCCGCACACAGCAGAATGGCGTCGCAGCGGCCGTAGTATCCCGTCAGGTCCTTCAGCCGAACTTCCACGTCGCCGACGGGCAGGTCGACGATGCCGCCGTCCGCCCACGCCCAACCGCCCTTGTAGGTGCCAAGGGTCACGGTGGACGCCCGCCCGCCGAGCCAGACCTGAAATCGGCCGGGCGAGGTCGGATCCCAGTCCTTGCAGCGAACCCACATCCGCCACTGTCCGGCGCGGGACATCCGCAGGCGGGTCACCGCGTCGGCCACCGGCTCGCCCGTGCCGGCAGCGATGAGGTAGGTCGAGAGCCCATCTGCTGACGAAACTGGGCGTCCACGGTCCAGCCGCCGATGTCGCGGAATCGTTCGGCTCGAGCATCAGCGCCTCCGGCCGGCTGGCCGCCGGGGCCATGCCGGCCACCCCGAGCCCCCACAGCAACGCCCACCCTGTGTGCTTCACTCGGACCTCCCTGGGCAGGGGGCGACGCCCCGGGTCCCGGCTCGTCACCAGGCTTCGCCGCTCTCCAACTGCCCGATGTATTCCCGCACACCCTCCTCAAGGGGGGTGAACGCCGCCGTGCAACCCGCTTCGCGAAGGCGAGTCAGGTCGGCCTCCGTCCGGTACTGGTAGGTCGCACGGATCGCCTCGGGCATGTCGATGTACTCGAGGCTGGGCTGGCGTCCCATCGCGGCGAACACGGCCCGGGCCAGGTCGTTCCATGTACGCCCGGCGCCGGTGCCGACGTTGAAGATGCCCGACACATTCGTATGGTCAAGGAAAAACAACGTGACTTCGACCGCGTCGCGCACGTACACGAAGTCGCGGACCTGTTCCCCGTCGGCGAACTCCGGCCGATGGCTGCGAAACAGCTGCAGGCGGCCCGTCTGGCGGATCTGACCCCATGCCTTGTGGACGACCGACCGCATGTCGCCCTTGTGGGCCTCCGGCGCGCCGTAGACGTTGAAGTACTTCAAACCGACGATCCGGTCGAGGAGCCCTTGCCGCAGCGCCCAGAGGTCGAAGAGGTGCTTGGAATAGCCGTACATGTTCAGCGGTCGAAGCTGGGGCAGCAGGGCGGGGTCGTCGGAGTAGCCGAGGGCGCCGTCTCCGTAGGTGGCGGCGCTGGACGCGTACACGAAGCGTGCGTCGCGGTCGACCGCCCACTCGCACAGCTCGCGCGAGAAACGGTAGTTGTTGTCGAGGAGGTAATCGGCGTCGGTCTCGGTCGTCGAGCTGCACGCCCCGAGGTGAAGGACGGCGTCCACCGTTCGCAACGCGTCGTGGCGGACCGCGTAGCGGAACTCGTCGATGCCGAGGATGTCGGCGAAGTCGAGGCCGTTGAGGTTCCGCCATTTGCCTTCGCGGCCGAGGTGGTCGACCACGAGAATGTCGGAGACGCCGCGCGCGTTGAGGGCGGCGATGACGCGGCTGCCGATGAAGCCGGCGCCGCCGGTGACGATCACCCGCTGGGTCATGGCGATGCCCTCCCGCCGCTCCGGATGCGCTCGACAAGCGATGTGGTGGACCATCCGGGCAGCAGATCGGCCAACACGACGCGTCCACCCCGCGCCTCGACGATGTCGCGTCCGCTGACGTAGCGCGCCCAGTCTGCGCCCTTGACCAACACGTCCGGTTCGAGGGCCGCGATCAGGTCGCGAGGCTCGTCCTCGTCGAAGATCACGACCGCGTCCACGCACTCAAGGGCCGCCAGCATCCGAGCCCGCGCGGCCTCCGGAAGGATCGGCCGGTCCGGCCCCTTGTACCGGCGGACCGACGCATCGGAGTTCAGCCCGACGAACAGGGCGTCCCCCTCCCGGCGGGCGCGCTCGAGGATGTCCAGATGGCCGGGGTGAAGCAGGTCGAAGGTGCCGTTGGTGAAGACCACCGTGCGGCCCTCGCGCGCGAGGTGGCGCCGGGCCTCGACGGCCTGCGTTCGCGACAGCAGCTTGGTCTCCGCAGGGCGGGGTCGGAACTGGCCGGCCGTGCTCACATGTGCCGCACGACCGCCTCCGCGAAGCCGGAGCAGGGGACCTCAGTGGCCCCGTCCATCAGGCGGGCGAAGTCGTAGGTGACCGTCCGGGCGGCGATGGCGCCCTCCATTCCCCGCACGATCCGGTCGGCGGCCTCGGTCCAGCCGAAGTAGCGGAACATCATCTCGCCGGAGAGGATGAGGGAGCCGGGATTGACCTTGTCCTGGCCGGCGTATTTCGGGGCGGTACCGTGGGTGGCCTCGAAGCAGGCATGGCCGGTTTCGAAGTTGATGTTCGCCCCGGGGGCGATGCCGATCCCGCCGACGCACGCCGCCAGCGCGTCAGAGATGTAGTCGCCGTTGAGGTTGAGCGTCGCGATGACCGAATAGTCTGCCGGGCGGGTGAGGATCTGTTGCAGGAAGGCGTCGGCGATGCAGTCCTTGATCACGACCTCCCGGCCGTCGGCCCGCAGCCGGAGCCACGGCCCGTCGCCGATCGGCTCGGCGCCAAACTCGCGCCGGGCCAGCGCGTAGCCCCAATCGCGGAAACCGCCCTCGGTGAACTTCATGATGTTGCCCTTGTGGACGAGGGTCACCGACGGCCGCCCCTCGCGGATCGCAAACCGGATGGCCGCCCGCACGAGTCGCTCCGTGCCCTCCCGCGACACGGGTTTGACGCCGATGGCCGAGGTTTCGGGAAAGCGGACCTTCTTCACTCCCATCTCTTGCAGCAGAAACGCCAGCACCTTCCGGACCTCCGGCGAGCCGGCGGGCCATTCGATGCCGGCGTAGATGTCCTCCGAGTTTTCGCGGAAGATCACCATGTCGGTCAGTTCGGGGCGCTTCACCGGCGAGGGGACGCCGGGGAGCCACCGCACCGGCCGCAGGCAGACGTACAGGTCGAGTTCCTGCCGCAGCGCGACGTTGAGGCTGCGGATGCCGCCGCCCACCGGTGTCGTCAGCGGGCCTTTGATGGACACGAGAAACCGCCGGCACGCCTCGAGCGTCTCCTCCGGCAGCCACACGCCCTCGCCGTAGACGCGGGTGGCCTTCTCGCCGGCGTAGATCTCCATCCACGCGACCCGCCGGGCGCCGCCATACGCCTTCTCGACCGCGGCGTTCCAGACCCGCATCGCCGCCCGCGTGATGTCCGGCCCGATCCCATCCCCCTCGATGAATGGCAGGATCGGACGGTCCGGCACGCGGAGCCGGCCATCCGATCCCATCGTGATCGGCTCTCCATCCTTCGGCACGACCATGCGGCGTTCCATGCGCGATCTCCCGTGCGGCCGCCCCGTCAGCCCACGCGCGGGGCGTCGTTCCAGAGCGTTTCGAGGGCGTAGAAGCGCCGCCGTTCCTCGGTCATCAGATGGACGATGACCCCGTAGAAGTCCCGGACCATCCAGCCGCTCTCGGGCGTCCCCGACAGCCGGGATGGGGTGCGGCCTCCGCCTCGGGTGGCCTGGTCGATTTCCTCATCCAGCGCCCGCAAGTGCGGCGCGCTACGCGCGGTGACGACGACCAGATAGTCGGCGACCTCCGAGAGCCCGCGAACGTCCAGGATGACCGGGTCCAGCCCCTTCTTCGATTCCGCCGCCGCACGAACCGCCCGCGCCAGTCCTCCGTAGTCAGGCTCCATACAGTCGGTGCTCTCGGATGTATCGCTCCACACCGTCCGGGACAAGGTAACGAACCGATCTTCCGGCGGCAAGCCGGCGGCGGATTTCGCTCGAGGAAACGTCCATCGCGCGCACCTTCGTCCACCGGGCCAGCAGGCGTGCCGGCCAGGGGGGCGGCAGCGCCAGCCGGGACGGGGAGGGACGCGGCACGCCCGGGCGGGCCATGGGGAGCAACTCGCAGAGCTCCAGCAGCGTGCCGATGTCCTTCCAGGTCGGCAGGTCCGGCAACATGTCGGCCCCGATCAGAAAGTAGAGCTCGGCCGATCGGTGGCGACGCCGAAACTCACGCACGGTGTCGATGGTGTAAGACGGCCCCGGGCGGCCGAGTTCCCAACGATTCAGCGCGAAGCCCCGCTCGCCGCGAATCGCCCGCGCGATCATGGCCGCGCGGTCTTCCGGGGACGCCAGCGGACGGCCGGGTTTGTGCGGCGGACGGCCGCTGGGGATGAAGATGACCCGGTCCAGTCCATGCGCCTCCATTGCGTCGCGCACCGCAACCAGATGGCCGACGTGGATCGGGTCGAAGCTGCCGCCGAACAATCCGATGCGTTCGCCCATAGCTCGGCACCAGTGTCCGACCGATGCGGCGGTCTGTCCAGCCGGGCGCCGGCCGACACCGCCCAGCGCGGTTGCGCCGGCCCGCGACCTATGTTAATAGACGCACCGGTCAACGCGAGAGGCAAGAAGGGGCCATGAACAGCGATACCGGCCGGACGGGGGAAATGATGGAGTTGCGCCGGCTTGGGTGGACGCTGGCCGCGATCGGTGCCAAGTACGGCATCACTCGGCAGCGGGTGCACCAGATCCTGGAAAAGGCAAAAAAGGCCGCGCGACAGAAACGTCGTGCCGCGCGAATGGCGGCGGCGGGGGGGCCGGCCTCGAGCGGAGCCCCGGCAGCGTCCGACAGCTCCTCAAATCCTTGACGGCGTTTCGATACCGAGCAGGTCCAGCCCGGTTCGCAGGGCCCGGGCAACGGCCATGCACAGCCGTACGCGGCTTTCGCGGATCCCCTCTGGCGCCTTGAGAAACGGAACGTTCTGATAAAACGTGCTGTAGAGCTGCGACAGCTCGAAGAGGTAGTCGGCCAGCACGTTGGGACGGCAGGCGGCGGCGGCATCCATCACAGCTTCCGGGAACCGCACGAGTGCGGCGGCCAAGCGCCGTTCGACCGGCTCCGACAGTCGGATCGCCGCGGTGGCCAACCGCTCCACGGGGAACTGCGCGGCGTACTTGTCCAGCACGCTGGCGATCCGGGCGCAGGCGTACTGGAGGTAGGGCGCGGAGTTACCATCCATCGCCAGCGCCTTTTCCCAGGTGAAGGTCACGACGCTCTGCGGGTTCTGGCTGAGGTCGGCGTACTTGACCGCGCCCAGCCCGACGGCCCGGGCCACCTCGGCCTGCTGTTCGGGCGGCATGTCGGGGCTGTTCTTCCGGACGATCTCCAGCGCGCGTTGTTCAGCCTCGTCCAGGAGCCGCTCGAGCTTGATCACATTGCCCTGCCGCGTAGAGAACGTCCCTTCGGGCAGGCGCATGAGGCCGAACCAAACATGGACCAGCCGGCGGGTGACGCCGAGCCTTCGCGCGATCGCGAAGACCTGCCGGAAATGGAGCTGCTGGCGCTCGTCCGTAACGTAAACGATGGCGTCGGGCGCAAACTCCTCGTCGCGCGACAACACGGTGGCGAGGTCCGTCGTCGCGTAGTTGAATCCACCGTCGCGCTTGCGCACGATGCATACGGGGAGGTGCTCCTCCGAGAGATCGACGATCAGCGCCCCGTCGCTTTCCCGGGCCAGCCCCATCCGCGCCAGCCGCTCGATGACCCCGGGCAGTCGGTCGTTGTACCAGCTTTCCCCCCGCACCAGGTCGAACCGGATGCCCAGCCGCCGGTAGATTTTTTCGAATTCGCGCAGGCTGTGATCCACGAACGACTGCCATAGTTCCCGCCGGCCGGGATCGCCGCGCTGCAGGGCGACCAGCTCCGCGCGGGCGGCCTCCATCCATCGCTCGTCCTGCTGCGACCGCTGGTAGCTGAGCACATAGACGCGTTCCAATTCCTCGATCGGCGAGGCCTCGTAGGCGGTCGGGTCGGCGAACTCGCGGAACCCCAATAACAATAGCCCGAATTGTGTCCCCCAGTCTCCGAGGTGGTTGTCGGCGATCACGCGGTAGCCGAGAAAGCGGTGCAGGCGGTCTAGGGCGTTGCCGATGACCGTGGAGCGGATGTGCCCGATGTGCATCGGTTTGGCGACGTTGGGGCTGGAGTAGTCCAGCACGATGGTGCGCCCCGCGCCCGGCCGGGGGGCGCCCAGGCGCTCGTCGTCGGCAATCTGCGACACACAGGCGGCCAGCCACGCGTCGTCGAGGCGGAGGTTGAGGAAACCGGGCCCGGCGACCTCGATCGAGGCGAGGGCGGGATGGGGATGCGCGAGGGCGGCCTCGCGTACGGCGCAGGCCACGTCGCGCGGAGGCCGACCCATGGCGCGCCCGGCGGCCATCGCGCCGTTGCACTGATAGTCGCCGAATTCGGGTCGGCCGGCGGGCACGATGGCGAACTCAATGCCGGCTGGCAGGTCGGGCAGCGCCGCCTTCGCCGCGGCCTGCAGATGGCAGGACAGATCGTCTTTCAACGGCAGATACGTCTTCATATGTTTAGACCGGCGCCCCGGCCGCCCTCGCCGGGTGGGCCGATTGACAGGCCGCCGTTCGCAATGGTTCAATTCCCCGCGTCGGGCGCTTAGCTCAGTTGGCTAGAGCACTACCTTGACATGGTAGGGGTCACAGGTTCAAGTCCTGTAGCGCCCACCATTGCCTCGCTCCGTTGTCCGGCGCGGTCCCTTCGGTCCGTCCGCGTCGACAATCCTCGCTGGCGCAAAAGCCGGTTCCAGCCTTTGGAAGATGGAAGGCCGTCGGCCTCCAAGGGTTGGACGCCGAGGGGGCCGGCCGCGCGTTGTGTCCATCCGCCCTTTCCAATACAAAGGTAGACAGCCGCGGTCACGCGCGGTCACAGGGAGCAGTGCGATGGGCTGGACGCGACATGCCGTCCCGGCCGTCCTAGCTGCCGCATCGGCGGCCATCGGAGCGCCGCCGGGAGGCCCTCCGGAGCCTAAGGGACTACTCGATTCGGTGCTGTCCGGGCCGTTGCGAGGGGTGGAGGAGGTCGTCTTCGTCGTCCGCGTTTCCGGTCGCGACCACTGGTACGGCAATTTCGGCAACTACGCGAGCGACCTGGACGATCCGCGCCGACTGGCGTTCAAGTTTGAAGACGGGGTCTACTGGGCGTATGGCGAGGGCGCCCGGCTGTGCCGGTTGAACCTCCGCACGCGGGAGCTGCGCGTGCTGCTCGACGACCCGCGCGGAGGCCTTCGCGACCCCTAGGTCCATTACGACGGCGACCGCACTCTGTTTTCGTGGCGGCGGGGGGGCACGCACACCTACCGCCTGTACGAAATGAAGGCGGACGGCATGGGGATCCGCCAAATCACCGACGGGCCCGACGACGACATCGAGCCGACGTGGCCGCCGGTTCGTCAACTGCTGGCACACGCGCGTCGGCCAGCTCTACACATGCAACGGGGACGGCAGTGGGCTTCGCATGCTCTCGCCGAACATCGAACACGACAACACGCCATGGCCGCAGCCGGACGGTCGCGTGCTGTACGTGCGCTGGGAGTACGTGGACCGTTCGCAGCTCGATTATCACCATCTCTGGACGATCGATCCCGACGGCACGCAGGTGCTGACCTTCTTCGGTAACCAGAACCCCGGCAACGTCATGCTCGACGCCAAGCCGATCCCCGGCACGCCGCTGGTCGTCGCGTCGTTCTCCCCCGGCCACGGCCGCCCCGAACACGCCGGCCGGCTGACGATCGTGGATCCCCGCTTCGGGCCGGACCGCCTCGAGTCGGTCCGCTACATCGGCAACCGATCGAACATCCGGGATCCGTGGGCGTTTTCGACCAACGGTTTCTTCGCGGCGGACGACGAGGGGATCATCGTGATGGACGGCGACGGCCGCCGGGAGGTCGTATGGCGCCTGCCGCCGGAGGAGGCCGCGGCCCAGCCGCGGCGTCATGCGCACGAACCGCGTCCGCTCGTGCCGCGGCCGAGGGAGGCGGTCATCCCGGATCGGGTGGACCTCTCAGAGGACACCGGCGAGATGATCCTCTTCGACGTCACCCTCGGCCGAAACATGGACGGCGTGCGGCCGGGCGAGGTCCGAAAACTGTTGGTGCTGGAACAACTGCCCAAGCCCCGTCAACTTCTCCGGCGGCATGGAGCCGTTGACGCTGCACGGTTCGTTCACGCTGGCGCGGATCCTCGGCACAGTGCCGGTCGAACCGGATGGCTCGGCCCGATTCGAGGTGCCCGCGCTGCGGCCGGTGTTTTTTTGTCGCACTGGACAAACGCGAGCTCTCGGTGAAGCGCATGCAGAGCTGGTGCGGCGTCCAGCGGGGGGAGCGGATCGGCTGCGTCGGCTGCCACGAGATGCGGACGCACGCGATGCCGGCCGGCCCGATGCCCGCGGCGATGCGGCGGCCGCCCAGCCGGATCGAGCCGATCCCGGACGTGCCCTCCGTAATGGATTTTCCGCGCGACATCCAGCCCATCCTCGATCGGCGCTGTGTTCGTTGCCACAACACCGAACGCTACGCCGGCAAACTCGACCTGGACGGCGGCCGGACCGAGATGTGCAGGGTTAGCTACGAGAGCATCGTCCGGCGGGGTCTGGTCGCCGACGGGCCAAACCGCCCCAAAAGCAACTACCCGCCGCGCCAGATCGGCTCGTCGGCCAGCCGTCTCCTGCAGGTGCTCTTGGCGGGCCACCACGACGTCCAATTCGATTCCCGCGAGCTGAAGCTGCTTCGGCTGTGGATTGAAACCAGCGCGACCTATCCGGGCACCTATGCGGCGCTCGGCAGCGGCCGGGTGCCCGTCCATTTGCCCGGCAACGCGATGCACCGGTGTGCCGACTGTCACCTGCGCGAGTCCAAGGACGACGCCGGCAAGCCTGTGAAGACCTGGAACATCGGCTGGGGCGGGCGGCTCTGCAACCTCGATCGGCCCGCGGCCTCTCTGCTGTTATGCGCCCCGCTGGGCCGGGAGGCGGGCGGACTCGGCCTGTGCGGCACCGACGGATGGACCTCGACGGCCGATCCCGGCTATCGGGCCGTGCTGGCCGCGATCGTCGCCGCCTCGAACGAGCTTCAACGCGTCAAGCGGTTCGCCATGCCCGGCTTCCGGCCCAACCGGCATTACGTTTGTGAGATGCAGCGGTTCGGCATCCTGCCGGCGAACCTCGCCAACGCCGACCCGGTGGATCCCTACACGACCGACGAGGCCTACTGGCGCAGTTTCTGGTGGCAGCCGGTTTCGTCGGCACCACGAACGGCCGGATTCTGAGCGTCGCGTTGGCCTGTCGGGCGCCATCGCGTAGATTGTCGGGATGAACGCGCCCGACCGGCGACAGCAGTTGTTCGAAGCCCTACAGACGATCGTGGACCCCGACCTCGGCCGCGACATCGTCTCGCTGGGCTTCGTGAAGAACGTCGAGGGGCTGGAGGACGGTCGCGTCCGGTTCGTCCTCGAGCTGACGACACCGGCCTGCCCGATCAAGGAACGGTTTCGCGACGAGTGCCACCGGGCCTTGTCGCGGCTGCCCTGGGTGCGGTCGGTCGACGTGAGGCTTTCCTCCCGCGTCCGGGGGGCGGCGCCGGCGGCGGAAGGCGGCCGTGACGGTCTCCGCGAGGTGGACGCGATCCTGGCCGTCGGCAGTTGCAAGGGCGGGGTGGGGAAGTCCACCGTCGCCGTCAACCTGGCGTTCAGCCTCGCCGACCTCGGTGGGCGGGTGGGGTTGTTCGACGCCGACATCTACGGTCCGAGCCTTCCGACTATGGTGACGCCGGAGGATCGCGAGCTGCGTGTGCGCGACGGCATGATCGCACCGCCGGTGTACGAGGGCGTTCGGCTGATGTCGTTCGGCTTCGCCAACCCCGACGGGGCGCCGGCCATCATGCGCGGTCCGATGGTCAGCCAGGTGCTCGACGATCTCCTGACGCGCACGGCGTGGGGGCCGCTCGACTACCTGGTCATCGACCTGCCCCCCGGCACCGGCGACATTCAGTTGACGCTAATGCAGCGCGTGCCGTTGACCGCCGCCGTGATCGTCACGACGCCCCAGGAGCTGAGCGTCGTGGACGTGGTCAAGGGCATCCGGATGTTCCAGAAGCTCAAGGTGCCGGTCGTGGCCGTCGTGGAGAACATGGCCTGGTTCGAGTGCCCCGACTGCGGCCAGCGCCACCGCCCCTTCGGCGGGGGGGCGCGGGAGCGGCTGGTTCGGCAGTACGGGCTGCGCGTCGCCGTGGACCTGCCGGTGCGGGCGGAGATCTCGGCGGCCGGCGACCGGGGTCGCCCGGTGGCGCTCGCCGAACCCGACGGGCCGGTCGCGGCCGCCCTGCGCGAGCTGGCGGCCGGCACGGTGCGGGAGATCAGTCGGCTGCGCGCGGGGCTGGGCCGGCCGCCGCAGGTCCGGTGGGACCCGGCGCGCGGTGTGGTCGTCGAACACGAGGACGGCAGAGTGTTCGCGCTGGCCGCCCGACTTGTGCGCGACGCGTGCGCCTGCGCGGCGTGCGTGGACGAGCGGACGGGCGAGCGCCGAGCCGCCGCCGCCCCCGCGGATGTCCGGCCCGTTTCGATCGAGCCGATGGGCAACTACGCCGTGGCGGTGGCGTGGTCCGACGGCCACACCTCCTCGGTCTATCCCTACGAGACGCTCGAGGCCCTCGCCGGCGACCTCACACGACGAGGCTCGTCAACAGAATGAAGCCGAGTCCGGCGACGGCGATGATCGTCTCCATCACCGTCCACGACTGCAGCGTCTGTTTCTCCGTCAGCCCGCAGTAGCGGCCGACGAGCCAAAACCCGCTGTCGTTCACGTGGGAGAGAATGGTCGCGCCCGCCGCGATCGCCAGCACAACCAGCGCGCGGTGCGGATCGGACAGGTTCGCGCGCTCGACCAGCGGGGCGGCGATCCCCGCGGCCGTGATCATCGCGACGGTCGAGGACCCCTGCGCGATCCGCACCACCGCGGCCAGCAGCCAGCCGAGCACGATCGGCGGCAGCGCCATGCGGCCGAACCACCCCGCCAGCAGGTCGCCTACCTTGCTGTCGACCAACACCTGCTTCAGCATCCCGCCGGCGCCGGTGATGAGGATGATCACGCCGGCCGGCGCCAGCGACCGAACGCACAGCTCCATCAGCCGGTCGGCGGACCAGCCGCGGCGAATGCCCAGCAGGTACAGCGCAAGCAACGTGGAGACCAGCAATGCGGTGAACGGGTGGCCGGCGAAGGCGACGAGGCGGCTCCAGGAGCCCTCCGTCCATACGCCGCGCCGCACGAGCAGTTCGCCAGCGGTGCGCGAGAGGATCAGCAGCAAGGGCAGCGCCAGGAGCGCTGCCACCAGCCCCCACGGCGGCGAGCTGGCCGCCTGCGTCGCCGGCGGCGCCGGTTCCGTCGCCGGCGGAGCGCCTCGGATGCGCCGTCCGATCCACGAACCGAACAGCGGGCCGGCCACCAGCGATGTCGGCAACCCCGTGACGATCCCCAGCAGGATCACCCAGCCGAGGTCCGCCTTCAGGATGTCCGCCACCGCCACCGGGCCGGGCGTCGGCGGCACGAAGCTGTGCGTCACCGCCAGCCCCGCCAGCAGCGGAATAGCGTAGTGGAGGATCGAGCGCCCCGTCCCGGCGGCCAGCGCCGTCAGCACCGGCACGAGGATGATGAACCCGACGTCGAAAAACACCGGGATCGCGATGCAGAAGCCGGCCAGCATCAGCGCCAGCGGCGCCCGCCGCGGACCGAACCGCCGCACGAGGGTCATGGCCAGCGCCTGCGCGCCGCCGGTCGACTCGAGTACCTGCCCCAGCATTGCGCCCAACCCTACGACGGTGGCGACAAACCCCAGCGTCGAGCCCATGCCGTTCTGCATGCTCGCCAGCAGCGCCGCCGGCTCCATCCCCGCCGTCAGGCCCACCGCCATGCTGGCGAGGACCAGCGCGAGAAAAGCCTGAACCCGAAAACGCAAGATGAGCGCCAACAGCAGGGCGACGCCGAAGACCGGAGCGACGATCAAACGGACAGGCATAGAACCGACCATCCGATGTCGTGTACCGGTTTAGCGGCGGGCTGTCCAGCGCGGCGGAGGGGTGCCAGCGGGACCGGGAGCGGGCCCGACACCGCGGGGAACGGCCGGGCGATCAGGGGCGGGCCACGGGCTGGCCCCAAGCGGCAGCGGTCTCGAGCAGGGCCGCCAGCTTGGGAGAGTCCGCCGGCGTCGAGTCGTAGTATTCGGCCAACCCCCAGGCGCCGTGGTTACTCCACCCGCCGACGCTCGAAAAATGGCAGAACGTGCCCCCGCCCAACTCCCGCCAGCGGGCGAAGTAGGGGCGGTACAGGCCACCCATCCGTGGGTGCCGGTTGGCCGCGTGCATCGTCGTCGCGATCGCCTGGACGAGCTTCGCGTCGCGCAGCATGGCGACCATGTGCTGGCCGCCTTCGTACGCGATCATCGCGAGGCCGTACTCGTCGGCCAGCGCCTTGTCCCCCTCCATCTGGTGCAGCGCGTTGGAAAAGGCATGGGCCTCAAAGTGGTCGAGCACCCGCTCCACGGACCAGCCGGCCATCTCCACGACGAGGGCGGGATCGGCCAGCCGTCCGCGGCCGACGGTGTAGGGCATGTACGGCGCGGTGGCCATGGCGTCCGCATGCCGATGTGCCTCGCGAAAGCCGCAGACGCCGCGGATCACGCCCGCGTTGCCACTTTGAACCGGCAGTACTCGGATCAGCCGCTCCCGGCCGCCAAACACCTCCTCCCAAATTCGAAAGATCTCCAGGGACCGCACGGCCGTGAACCGCCATCCGGCCTCCCAGGGTCGCTCCTTCGACCCGAGATCGAGCGCGAGGCCGCGGCCGATCGCGTACCGGCATTGCGGGAACTCGAAATTTTACACCTCGTTCGAGTACTCGACGTACA
>CAKZPT010000075.1 GCA_937139365.1 uncultured bacterium
GCCGTCCGGCTTGATGCGCGGCGTTCTCATGGCTCGCCGCCTCCCGGAGCCGACGCCCCATGCGCCGGCCCCACACCATCCAGAAGGCGCGAGCCGCACGTTTTTCCGCGCTCAGATGGAAATCGGCGATCTCCTATGCTCTTGCTTCGCCCAAAGGCCAATACATCGGCACTCGGTTCACATCAGCGCCATTAAGCGGTCGCTTTAACCAAGCGCGCGGGGAAAAACGATGTCCTGCGCAAGCCCTATTGTGTCAACGCAGCCATGAGAATGTTCATCCCCAGGGCCAGGGAGCCAGACTGATCCAGGGCCAACGCATATGGGTTTGGCGAAAGCTCCCAGCCGCCGGCCAGCCCATAGGGGCTGCAGACGACCACCAGATGTCCATCCAGCCGCACCCCTTCCAGCCGAGGCTCGATTCTCGCGCGGCGGACCTGCTGCGCCAGCGCCGCCATCACGCCCACTACCTCCACCCGGTTGGGCAGTTAAATACCGGATCACCTGCGGGCAGCGTCACCAGTGCCGCGTCCGGCAACGCCCGCCGCAGTTCCCGTCGAAACGCCCGGTCGAATGCCGCACGTCCACACAGCACGCCTCGGCGAACAAGAAGCCCCCCCCCTACGCAAAAAACTCGCCGAGTTTCTGCGTCTCGGCCGGCGACAGCCGAAACTCCTCATGCCCCGTCATGTACACCAAGGGGCACTCGAACAGCATCGCATCGGACAGGCGTAGCTCGCGCACCGCAAATTTCACCGGCACGCCGGTCTTCAAATGGAACTGCTGGAGAAGGATGCTCACCCCCTTGTGCCACGTCTTCCACTCGCCGTCGTACGCCACCTGCGCCACCGAAATCTTCCCTGCCGACGTCGGCTCGCGGTCCACCAGCTTTAGCGACTGGGCGAACTGCCGCGTCCACGCCCGTTGGGCCGTCGCATAGGCCATCAAGTTGACGCCCAGCTTTCTGGCCGAGTCGACGGTGTACGCGCGAAGGCTGTCGTCGGTGTTCCCATCCCACCCGATTCCCAGCCCCCATCGCGACACCACCGCGACGACGCGGCAATTGATCGTGACCCCGTCGAGCCACGGCGAGCTGTCGGCGTATCCCGCCGCACGGACCCCCGAGCGGTACTCCATGCGGTCGAGGTCATAATACGCATGAAAGATTGGATGATCGGGCGCCAGCCGCTGGACCTGCGTCTCGGGGTAGATCTGGCGAAGCTCCTCGATCGCCGAGTCGTAAAACGGCTTCGACCCGGCCGCCGCATCGTAAATGATCATGTCGCCAGCAGGTACTGCCGCAGCCGCGCACGCTCAGTGGGAGTGTGGCGGATCCGAAAGTGGCCGGATCGAAAAAAAACCGGATTGCGCTCGGGATCGGTGTCGATCTCCTCGAGCGACTTGATCTCGCAGGCCAGGTGAACATCCATGCCCGTCTTCAGCTCGCGCAAAAGGTTGTTCAGGTCGTCCGGCCGTGTCGCCCAAT
The DNA here is from genome assembly GCA_937139365.1 of uncultured bacterium. GTDB lineage: Bacteria > Verrucomicrobiota > Kiritimatiellia > PWTM01 > PWTM01 > CAACVY01. Next base: position 1,484 of record CAKZPT010000075.1, read on the forward strand.
CCAGCATCCTTTTGTCAGAACGGATTTTGGTGAACATCACTGGGGGGTTGGGCGGATTCCTCTTCTCCGACCGGGCCTGCGGAACGACGGGGGCGGAGGGTACGGGATATAGGCCTCCCCCGAGGACATCCGGGCCGGCGGCGGAGGGGGTGGCTCGCCAACCACCGGGGGAACAAAGCCCGGTTCATTCGAGCCGTCACCCTGAAAGAGCATATAGGCTTCCCCGTTCAGGGCCATCGCCATCGCTCCAGAAACCACAACCGTCAGCCACCAACCCGTTTTCACGACACCTCCCGCGTTCATTTGGCCTTGGGATCGATCTCCCTGAGCAGTTCCCGACCGGCCTTCGGCGACGACCGGTCCTTGAAATCCAGCACCGCGGGCCGGACCACAAAACGGTTCGTGATGCCGTCCCGTAACGATAACAACCGGCCGCGGGCGGCGACATGGTCCCCCGGCATAAGTGTCCGCGCAAGTTCCATGGACTGGCGGCTTTCGGCCACCAAAGTCACCGGCAACTCCGATGCGGGTTCCCGGCACAACACCACCGCATGACCGCCCCCCGGGGGCCACTCGACTACATCCACGCGCTGGTGGCGAAAGGTGTGCAGAAGGTTGGTGTGGGCTGCTTCCAGGCGGGGATGCTCTGGGGATTTTGTTCGCTCCACTCCAACGCGAAGTCGTTGCCGTTGCGGACCGGCTCCCCCCTTCCGACCGCCGCCACGACGGCCATCATAAGCACCACTGCGCGGACGGCCATTTGAACAACCCGGTGCACAGGCCGACCTTCTGCAGACCACTATGCCCCCGCGATCCGGGCAGCGTCAAGGTGCCAGCCGGCCCTCGGACGTCGTCCACCGGCGGAGGCGTTCCATCCCGAGGGGGCTGGTCAGATCGAGGTGGATCGGCGTCAGACAGATCCATCCCTCGGCCAACCGGCGCAAATCCGTCCCCTCCGGATCCCCTTCGATCTCGAGGTCGCCATCCATCCAATAATAGAGGTTGCCGCGGGGGTCCCGCCTCCCGTGGAACGTCTCGACAAAGCGCGACGGGGCCATCCGCGCCGCCGTGTAGCCCCGCACGGATTCCCAAGAGAGATTGGGCACATTCACGTTCAGCAGCACCCCCCGCGGCAGCGGATCGTCGGCCAGCCGGCGGGCCAGCTCACGGGCGGCTTGCGCAGCCGTCGCCCATTCAGGCCGCTCAAAGGTGGCCAACGACACCGCCATGCTCGGAATTCCGAGGAGCGTCCCTTCGGTCGCCGCCGACACGGTGCCCGAGTAAATGATCGCGATTCCGGCGTTGGGGCCCAGGTTGATGCCGCTCACGACCAGGTCCGGCGGCTCGGACATCAGAGCGCACACCGCCAGCTTGACCGAGTCGGCCGGCGTCCCGCCCACGGCGAAAGCGCACCGCACCCCGTCCAGCGACACTTCGCGAACCTTGATCGGGTCGGCCAGAGTGATCGCATGGCCGACCGCGCTGCGCTCGGCATCGGGCGCCACAACGGTCACCTCCCCCAGTCCGCGCAGCGCATCCGCCAGCACGCGGATGCCGGGTGCATGAATGCCGTCGTCGTTGGTGACCAGAATCCTCATCCCGCCGCCATGCCCGTCAACTGGACCGCTCGATCATCCAGATTCCGCCCACCTGCGCCGCCACCACGGGCACCCACACCAACAAGTCCGGATGCAGACGGGGGCGATCCGCCATGGAGCGCGCAATCATCAGGAAGAAGTAAAAGCCGAAGATCACCAGCAGGCTCACCAGCACGCCGACGGAGGACTCGCGCCGACGCGACCGCAAGCCCAACGGGACCGCGACAAGGGTCATGGCCAGGCAGGACAACGAGATCGCCAGTCGCCCGTTGAATTCCACGAGAAGCTTCATGCAATCCTCCGCCGCCGCCGCGCGGATGACAGGAGAATCGCCGGCACCCGGATCGGCCCCGCGGATGGCCGCGGCCAGCTCCGGCCAGGTCAGGTCCGAGGTTTTTTTCCGCGCCGTCGCCTGCCGGCGAAGGTGGGAGATGTCGATCTGCTGAAGGTGGTACTCGGCATAGATTGTCCGCGTCTTGAGCGGATTGGCCGGGTCGTGACGGTCCGGCTCCTCCATCCGGACGCCGTACAGATCCACCAGGAGCCGGGCGGGATCGGCCGGGTCCAGCCGTACGCGGCCCTCGCGGGCGCGGACCGTCGTTCGGAGGGCGCCGCCCGAGAGGCGGTGAACGGTGACGTTGAACAGTCGCTGGTCACGTTTGGCGCCAACGTAGATCATCAGATCCGGGAACTCGCGGATCCAGCGCCCTTGTTCGACGAGTTGCAGAGGATCGTCGCCGACGAGCTGCGTTTGCAACACGCGCTGGGCGTAGCGGCTTCGCGGGGCACCATATTGGGCGACCCAAAGCACGACGACGGAGATGGCGGAGGCGGCTAGGACGACCGGCGCGGCGATCTGCCAAAGGCTGAGCCCGCAGGCCTTCATCGCGGTGATTTCGCCGTCGAGCGATAGGTGCGTGAACAGCAAGAGGACCGCCGTCATCACGCTCATCGGGATGGTGTACTGCAGGACGTACGGGACGTTCAGCGCCAGGTAGCGGAACAACATGCCGCCGGAGGCCCCCTGGGCGATCAGGTCGATGATCTTTAGCATGGAGCCGATCGTCATGACCAGCGAAAACACCGCCAGCCCGACGACGAAATTGACCAGGAAGCCGGCCGTGACGTATCGGCCGAGGATGCTCACCGTCCGGCGCCTCCTCGCCGCCGCTCGGCCGCCTCGACGGTGTTGCGCAGCAGCATGGCGATCGTCATCGGGCCCACCCCGCCGGGGACGGGGGTGATGGCCGCGGCGCGCTCGCGGACGGCGTCGAAGTCCACGTCGCCGACCAGTCGATGTCCGGAGGGGCGGGAGGGATCGGGGACCCGGTTGACGCCGACGTCGATGACGACGGCCCCCTCCCGCACCATCTCCGCGGTTACGGTGCCCGGGCGGCCGGCTGCAGCCACGAGTATGTCCGCCTGCCGCGTGTGTCGCGCTAGGTCGGCCGTGCGCGTGTGGCAGATCGTGACGGTCGCATCTCCGCCCCGCCCCTTCCGGGTCAGCAGATTGGCCAGCGGCCGGCCGACGATGTGGCTGCGTCCCACGATCACCACATGCGCCCCGGCCGGGTCGTAGCCCGACCGAAGCAGCAACTGGACAATCCCATGGGGGGTGCAGGGCCAGAACGCGGGAAGGCCGAGCAGCATCCGGCCGACATTGACGGGATGGAAGCCGTCCACGTCTTTATCCGGCCCGACCGTCTCGAGCACCGCTTGCTCCATCGTCGCATCGGGCAACGGAAGCTGAACGAGGATGCCGTCCACCTCGTCGTCGTCGTTGAAGCGGCGGACGGTGTCCAGCACCTCCTCGCGGCTGGCGGCCGCAGGCAGATGCTTCGCGAATGACCGCAGTCCAAGGGCCGCGCACGCCTTCTCCTTGGCGTTGACGTACGACCGGGAGGCGGGGTTGTCGCCGACAAGCACAACCCCCAGGCCGGGCACGATCCCCCGGCCCGACAGCCGGGCGATCCGTTCCTTCAACTCCTCCTGCACCTGGCGGGCGATTTCGCGTCCGTCGAGCAACCGAGCCGTCATGGAACCGTCTCCGGCGCTTCGCGATCGGCAGGTCCACACAGACGCCGCGCCAGGCCCAGCGCCCTCGCGGTGCCGGCATTCGCATGGCACAGCGCCAACGCCAGGGCGTCGGCCGCGTCGGCCGGCGGTGGCTCCTCCAAGCCGAGCATTGCGGCGACCATCCGGGCCACCTGGGGTTTTTCCGCCTGCCCATACCCCGTCGCGGAGCGCTTCACCTCGCGCGGAGCGTACTCGTAGACCTCGACCTTCGCCTCGGCGCAGGCGACGAGCACGGCGCCCCGCGCCTGACCGAGGGCGAGTGCGGCCCGAGCATTCCGAAAGTGGAAAATACCCTCCACCGCGACCGCCCGGGGGCGGTACCGGCGCAGCAACGCCGCGATTTCATCGTGCAGGTGCCGCAGGGCTTCGGCGACAGGCCGTCCGGACGGATTGCAGATGACGCCGTGGTCGTCCGCCCGCCACGATCCACCCGCCCCCCGGATGACGCCGTAGCCCGTCTTCCGAAGGGCCGTGTCCACGCCGAGGATGCACAGGTGTGCGCCGGGCACGGCGCCGTCCCTCCTCAGCCGAGATCCTTCAGGATCGCGTCGTCTACGTCCGCGTTCGTATAGACATTTTGAACATCGTCGAGGTCCTCGAGCGCCTCGACGATGCGGAAGAGCTCCTTCGCGACAGCCGGGTCGGTCACGGACACCCACAGGTCGGGCACGAGGGTCACCTCGGACTGTTCCGGCTGCACGCCTTGCGTCGCGAGGGCCTCGACGACGCGGCCGAAGTCCGCCGGTTCGGTAGTGATCACAAACTGGCCGTCCTCCCGCGACAGGTCCTCGGCCCCGGCCTCCAGCGCGATCTCCATCAACCGGTCCTCGGCCACCCGGTCCGCCGCGATGCGGATGACGCCCTTGCGGCGGAAACCGCGGCTGACGCTTCCCTGGGCGCCGAGGCTCACGTTGTTTCGCGTGAAGACGTGGCGGACCTCGGCGGCCGACCGGTTGCGGTTATCCGTCAGCACCTGCACGATGATGCCGACTCCGCCGGGGCCGAAGGCCTCGTAGATGACCTCCTCCAGGGCGGCGCCGGCGTCGAGCTCGCCGGTGCCCTTCTTGATCGCCCGCTCGACGTTGTCCGAGGGCATGTTGACGGACTTGGCCTTCTGGATCAACGAACGCAACGTGATGTTCGAATCCGGATCGCCGCCGCCCTGCCGCGCGGCGATCATGAGTTCGCGCGCCAGCTTGCTGAAGATCTTGCCCCGCTTGGCGTCGGTGGCGGCCTTCTTGTGCTTGATCGTGGCCCACTTGCTGTGACCGCTCATGTCCTCCGTCCTTTCTCGGGCGGCCGCCGCCGCGGCGGCGCGGCGCGCGGCTCAGTCCTCTTCCGCCTCCTGCTGCTTCTGGGCCTCGGCGATGATCCGCTGGGCAAGGTTCGACGGCACGACCTCCAGACGCGAAAAATCCATCTCGAACGTCCCGCGGCCGCCGGTCAAGCTTCTCAACTGCGACGAGTACTGGAACAACTCGGCCTGCGGCACCTCCGCGGTCACCACCTGCATCCCGTCCTCGGTGTCCATGCCGAGGATCCGGCCGCGACGGTGGTTCAGATCGCCGGTGACGTCTCCCATGCACTGTTCCGGGACGATGACGCGCACCTTCATGATCGGTTCGAGGAGCACGGGTTTGCTCTTCAGCATGCCGTCCTTGAACGCCCGGGCCGCGGCGATCTTGAACGAGATCTCCGAGGAATCCACCTCGTGGTAGGAACCGTCGTAGACGCGCACCTTGACGTTGACCACCTGCGCGTTTGCCAGCGGCCCACGGCTCATGGCCTCGAGCAGGCCCTTTTGGACGGCGGGCAGAAAGTTGTTCGGAATGGCGCCGCCGACGATCTCGTCCACGAACCATTCCGGATCGGAGGGGTCGCGGGGCTCGAGGCGGAGGAAGACCTCGCCGTACTGACCCCGGCCGCCAGTCTGCTTCTTGTGCCGGTAGTGGCCCTCGCCACGCCCGGTGATCGTCTCCTTGTAGGCGACCTTCGGGGGGGAAAGCACCACCTCGAGTTTGTTGTGGCGGCGCATCTTCTCTACCGCGACGTTGATCTGCGTGTCCCCCATGCCGGCGAGGATCAACTGGTGCGTCTCGGCGTTGCGCTCCACGCGCAACGTCGGGTCCTCCTCCACCACCCGCTGCAGGCCGGCCATCAACTTGTCATCGTCGCCCTGCGTCTTCGGCGCGACGGCGTACGCCATCACCGGGTTCGGCGGTACGATCGGGGGCAACTGCGGGCCCGACGGCGCGCCGCAGAGCGTGTCGTTCAGGTCGGTGGCCTTGAGCTTCGCCAGCGCGACGATGTCCCCGGCGTGGGCCTCCGGCACGGTCTCCTGCTTCTTGCCGTTGAGCACGATCAAACCGGAGACGCGCTCCCGCGTCCCCTTCGTCAGGTTGACCAGCTCGCCCTCGCCTCGCATCGTGCCGGCCACAACCCGGCACAGCGACAACTGACCGACGAACGGATCCGAGATCGTGCGCCAAACGAACCCCAGTGCCGGCTGCGACGGCGACGGGTCGATCGGCGTCCCGTCCACCGCCAAGCGCGGCCGGTCCAGCGGCGACGGAAAAAGCGCGGCCAGTCCGTCCAACAGCTCCGTCAATCCCGCGTCCGTGCGGCCCGACGCCGCGAACACCGGCACCAGCCGACACGACTGAACCGCTTGGCGGAGCCCCGCCGCAACCTCGGACGGTTTCAGCGTCTCGCCGCCGAGGTATTTTTCAATCAACGCGTCGTTGGTCTCGGCGGCCGCCTCGATCAACCGATTCCGGGCCTCCTCCGCCAGGTCGCCGGGCGCCCCCGAGAGCACGGCCGACACCATCGCTCCCCGGTCGCCAGGCACCGAGACCGGCACGCAGCGGGGGCCCCATGTCTGCGTCAAGGCCGCCAACACTGCCCGGAAATCCGCGTTTTCGCGGTCCAGACCGGTGACAACGACGCCGCGGGGGAGGTTCATTCGCTCGCACTGACGCCATGCCCGGACGGTACCGACCTGCAACCCCGCCGCCGCATCCACAAAAATCAGGGCGGCGTCCGCCACGGCCATCGCGCAGACGACCTGACCAACAAAATCCGCGTAGCCCGGTGTGTCCACGATGACCATGCGGTGAGCCCCGCCCCCCACCGGCGTATGGCGGAAGTCGAACGGCTTGGCCCAGATGGTGATCTTCCGGTCCCGTTCCTCCTCGGTCCAGTCCGCTATGCTGGTGCCGTTGTCCGGCTGGCCCTTGCGGTCGTTCAAACCCGCCCGGAACAGCAATGCGTCCAGCAACGTCGTCTTACCCCCGCCGGTATGTCCCAGCAGCACCACATTCCGAACCCGTTCGACGGGCATGTCCTTCATTCGCCGCTCCCGTGAGTTGCCGCGCCCGGGCCGCCATCGCATCCGGCCGCCACGCGGACCGTACATGGTATCGGGCGACCGCCCCCCGGGCAAACCGTTTGATCACGGCCTATCAAGGAAAATGTCTGGGCGACCCCTTTGCCGCCGGTGTGGAGAAAACCCGCCCGGCGCCGCCGTGAATGCCGCGGCCCGCCCCCCGATGGGGGGCGGGCCGCCCCATTACCGCCCTCCTCCGCTCAGCGGCGCAAGCGCCGACGTCGCAGGACGACCAACGCCAACATGCCCCCCAGGCCCAGCGTGGCCGGCTCCGGCACCACCGTCAGCGTGATGTCCGTGCTCTGGTAGTCGATCTCGAAGAGCGTCGAGCCGACCGTGAACTGCGCCCCGTCGGGCAGACCCGCGAAGGTGCCGTGCACCAACGGGTCGAAGCCGATCAGGCCGGTGACAATGTGGAACTGACTCCCCAACGCCGGCGTGAAGAACAGCGAGACATTTAGCAAAGCGGCGCCAATGGTCAGCGGGCCGTTCATCAGAAGCTGGTCGTATTGCGTGCCCGGCGTCAGACCGAACAACTCGACATCGAAAATCGAATCGTCCGCGAGCCCGAGGGTGCCGATGACGCTGACCTGGCCGGCGCTGGTCCCGGGCGACAGCGTGCCGCCGCCGCCGATGATTAGGCCGCCGACGAAGGTGCCGTGGCCCTGCAATGTGCGGCCGGTGCCGACCACGAATGTGCCGATCACGTTGGTCGCCACGAGGCTGGCGCCGGCGTCGATCTGGATCGTCGTGCTGCTCAACCCGCCGCTGCCCTCCAATTCGAGCACACCGGCCATCACGCGGGTCATCCCGGTGAAGGTCGAGGCGCCGCGCAGCTTGAGCAGGCCGAGGCCGTCCTTGTTGAGGCCCGCCGCGCCGCCGGTGATGCCCTGCGTGACCACCATCGTCACTCCCGGCGACACCGCCAGCGTCGGCGTTCCTGAGATCGAAACCGCACCGCCGATCAGCAGCGCGCCGGCCATGTTGTTCGTCACCTGCACGACGTGCGATCCGACATGGAGGGCGCCGAGGATGTCCATGGGCGCGGCGCGGGAACCGACGAGGCTGATCGCCGCGTTGCCGTCGATCCGCACCCCGTTGGGGATAAGGAATCCGTTGGTGTCGGCGATGAAGAGCGAGCCGTCGGCCGGCATGCGCAGCGGCTGGTAAAACTCCATGATCGGAGCGTTGCGCCCCTCCGCGTCCCACCCGAAGCCGAGATCGCCTCGCGTCCACCACTGCGCGGGATTCCCCCCCGCGCCCCCGCCGGCCTGGCCAAGCCGCAGGTCGAACCGATGAACCCCCGGCGGCAGCTCAATCGTCCCGAGGGTTGGTGCATTGGACGAGGTGTTGTTCAGCACATTGTTCGTGACGCCGCCGATGACGATCCGAAGTCGGACGTTGTCGTCGAAGTTCTCCGCGAACGTGTAGACGACGTTGGTCGGGCCGGGGTTGACGATGAACCCCTGGTAGCCGTACGTAGTCTGTTCCGCCATCGACCGCCCGTCGAAGGCATGGATGATGTCGGCGGCGTTGACCGACATCGCCACCGTCGACCGCGGGTTGGTATGCTGGTTGAAGCTGCCGGCGAGATGCTCCTCGTACAGCCCGGCGAGGCTGAAGTTCAACGTGCCGCCGGCGACCCGCAACAGGCCCGTGCCCAGCGCGTCGCGCATCTTCACCGCCAGCGTGCCGTTGCTCAGGACGGTCCCGCCGCTGTAAGTGTTCGTCCGCGCCAGCACCACGCGGGTTACGGCCTGCCAGAATTGGCGCGTGAAGCGCCCGCCGCTGTAAGTGTTCGTCCGCGCCAGCACCACCGCGCCCGCGCCGCTCTTGACGATCTGCCCGGCGCCGGTGACCAGGCCGAGCACCTCGACGACGTGGTCCGCCTCGCCATCCACGGTCAGGGCGCCGAACAAGCTCACCGGCACCGCCTGCCAGATCTTGTTGGTCTTGTCGCGGTCCCAGGCCCGCAGCGTGCCGCCGTAGACCCGCAGCCCGTAGTTGGTGGCTATGGCGACGTCCGTCCGGGTGGCCTGCGAATGGAGACCGAAGCGGCCCAGCTCGAGCATCCCGCCGACCAGATTCCAGATCGAGGTCCGTCAGACGACGTTTTCGGGACGCTGGAACGTGATGCCTCCGGCCCGCACCGTGCCGCCGGTCTGGTTGAAGAATGACCAGCCATCCCACGCGAGGGTCAGGCGGTTGGAGACCACCAACAGCCCGCCGGCCATGTTGTAGATGTTCGTGCCCGCCCAATGGGCGAACCGGACGTTCTGGAGGTTGGTGCTGCCAATCAGGACCGTGCCGCCGTCGTGGAAGAAGTCGCTGGGCCGGTTCGCCGCGAAGTTCGCGCCGTAGAAGTTGGCCAGCGGCCCCACCTCGAACGTCGCGCCGGGCTCGATCCGCACCCGCGCCGGCCCGACGCCGGTGACGTTCGTCCCGCCGACGCCGAAGGTTCCGCCGGTGACGATCGTGCCGCTGCCCGACGCGAACACGAGCAGCCCGCTGTACACGTTGACCGAGCCGCCGAACAGGTTGTTCGCGCCGCCAAGGGTCACCGTGTTCGCGCCGAATTTGTCCAGCCCGCCGGTTCCGGAGATGTTGCCGGTGAAGTTGTGGTCCACCGTCGTGTCCATCCGCAGCGTGCCGTTGTTCCAGATCGTCTGGCTGGTCGGGACGGTCGCCGCAGTCCCCGCGCCGACCTGAAGAACGCCGCCGATCGAGGTCTTGCCCGTGTACGAGGCGGTGCCGAGCAGGATCAGGGTCCCGCCGCCCTCCTTGCCGAGGCTGGCGAGGTTCACCGCCACGCCCACCCTCGTCGTCGCGGTGTTGATGAAGAAGATCGCCTCTCCCGCCTTGAGCGAGCCGCCGCCGACGCTGTCGACGATGGCGAAGTTGTTGGTCCCGGTCTGGCGGAACCCGCCGCCGGCCAGCGTCAGGTCATAGCCACGCAGGTCGATCGAGGTGTCGAGCTGGTTGAACACGACGACCGTGTTGATCGAGCGGTTGGCGGAGAGCCGGTTGGTGACCACCTCGCGCTGCATCGTGAAGCGGGTGTCGAGGCCGGTCTGATCGCTGAAGCCGTCGAACTCGGCGAGGTACTGAGGCGCGTAGACGCCGCGCTCGGCGCTGTAGCGGGCGAAGCCCGCGCCGTTGACGGTGGCGAACGGGATCGTCGCGCCATCCGCGAGGCCGTCGATCACCACGTGCGGCCCCATGTCGTTGGTCGCTGTCTGACCGAGGAAGAAGTAGGTGGGCGAGGTTCCGATGTTGCTGTGGGTGAAGTTCGCCATGCCCTGGACGTGCCGCAGGTCGGCCAACGCGACGATGCTGGTCGTGCCCCACGCCGTCGGGATCTGCTGCTCGATCGTGAGCGTTCCGCTCTCGACGGTCACCACGCCCAGCCGCTCGTGGCTGTACTGGTTGGTCGCCGCCTCGAACCGGAGGGTGCCGCCCCATCCGGTGATCGGGGCCGAGTCGGGCAGCCGGTCGGCGAGGACCACGCCGCGGCTGTTGTCCACCACCAGCGTGCCGCCCTCCATCTGGAGCCCCGACACCGCCAGCGCCGATCCGTTCGACATCAGGCGCAGCGTGCCGGCGGCCATCTGGAACGGCCCGGCAAAGGCGTTCGTGCCCGTAAGCCAAATCTCGCCCCCGCCTTCCTTGCGGAGACCGCCCGTACCGCGGAACTCCGAAAACAAAGCGTTGCCGCCCCCCGACACGCGGGCGATGCCGGCGGAAAGGACGACGGGCTGGACGAAGTAGTTCTGGCCGGCGCCGATCGTTCCCGAGCTCACGAAGATCCCGCCCCCCGTCTGCAGCACCACGCCCTTGTTGACCTGCGTGGCGACGTTGTGCACCCACAGCCACGCGTTGCTGAACACGGTCACCGTCCCCGCGGGATCGCCGAGGCCGGTCGCGCCCGCCTCGATGCCGAAAACGCCCTGCCGGATCCCAATGTCCGCCAGCGCCGGATCCACCCAGGTGTTGACGAAGGTGACCTGGTTGGTGCCGACCTTGACGATGTTGAAGGGGTTGCCGCCGGTGCTCAGCCAGCCGTCTACCGTGTTGGTGTTGCGGATGTCCCACCGCTGGGTCCCGCCGAGCCAAGCATCGCCCGTCAGCGTCACTCGGCGCAGCGCCTGAACCTGGGAGCCGGCGGTGTTGATTACCGCGCCGAGGTTGCTGACCCCCGCCCCCTCGACGAACACCTCCTCGTATCCGAGGTGGCCGACCATGTTACCGTACACGTCCAGCGTCGCCCCCGAGGCGACGTGCGTGCCGCGGTTCGAGACGCCCACGCCCGACGAATGGGTGAGGACGAATACGCCGTTGCTGATCAGCGTCGGGCCGGCGAAGTCATTGGCCGCGCCCATGAAGGCCGGCGCGCCGCCGAGCTTGATCAGCGTCGCGCCACCGGTGATGCGCGCGCCGGCGATCGTGTTGGTGAAGGTGTAGGCCCGCCCGCCTTCGATCGTCACGCTGGCCGGCGCCACGGGCTCGGAGATCGTGACCGAGTAGCGGTTCGTGGACATGGACAGGTACGCCTGCGTCCCGAACCGCACATGGTCGGCCTGCCAGAACGTCGCGGCCGTCGCGCCCTCCTTGAAGTTGTTCGTGCCGCCCCTCACGTTCCAGAAGACGCTGGCCGGGCCGCCGACCCAGTCGAGGGTCTTGTTCGCCCCGCTGACGTCCAGCCAGACCGCGTTCGGATCGGAGTCGTTCAACGCGAACCCGTAGCGGCTGTTGGTCAGGATCCCGACGTTCAGCCGCAGGTTCGCCGCGCCGCCCGTCCGCGCGCCGACGTTGGTCGCCAGGGCGTACCGCGGCGCGGAGAATTCGTTGTCGAGCGCGAAGACGTTGACCGTGCTCACGCCGCTGAACGTGGCCGCGCCCACGATCTCCAGCAGGTCGTTCGCGCCGCCGCCGACCGTGCCGACCCGCGCCAGCTCCAGGTCCAGCGTGGCGTTGTTGAACGTCGCGTCGTTGCTCCACGTGATCGTCCCGGCCGACATGCCGGGGATGACGCGGCCGAGCATCGTCGCGTTTCCGACGATCTCCACCTCGCCGGCCAGACGCTGGCGCGCCCCGAGGGTCCAGCCGCCGGTCACGCCGGAGACTTCCAGCCCGGAACCCGCCCCGAACACGAGGACCGCGTCCGCGTTAGTGAACCCCCCGAGCCGCCCAGCACGACGCGACCGGCCATGTTCGTGAAGGCCGCCGAGGCGACCGTGCCATAGAGCCGCAGATCGCCCGGGCCGTACTTGGTCACCGTCCCCGCGCCCGTCCACGGCGCCGTGTTGGTGAACGTCACCGCCGGGTTCGAGACCGTCAGGAACTTCGGGAGAGGGCCGTTGAAGACGCTGTTCGTGAACACGAACTCCCCGTCGCCGACGAAGTTCGGCCCGCTGTCGGCATGCCACCAGAAGTAATGGCCGAGCACGCGGGTGAGGCCGTCGGAGGAGCGAAGGGTCGTGTAGGGCGAGGCGACATAGAGCATGTTCGTCACGCCGAGCGCCGTGTCGCTGCCGAGCGCCAGCCCGCCGTCCTGCAGCACGACCATGCCGATGAAGGTCGAACCGCTCCCGGTCAGCGTCAGCGTGCAGGCGCCTGTTTTGACGATGCTCGGGTTGGTCAGCAAGTTGACCGAGATGCAGCGGTTCGGAATCGTGTAAGTGTCGCTGCGGCGGAAGACGATGCGGCCCGCTTCGTTCGTCACGACGCCTGAACCGAGATCGCCGCTGATCCCCCGACGTCCACCGGCCCGATGCGCACGTAGAGGTTGCCGGTCCACGCCGTGTTCGTGCCGGCGAAGAACGTGGTGGCGTTCGCGATGATCGTCAGATTGCCCGCCCCGCTGATGGCGCCCGCGAGGGTGAGGAACCGGCCCGCGCGCGTCTCGTTGGTCGCCCAGCCGTTCAACTGGATCGGGCCTACCCACACGTTCAGGTTCGTGAACGCACCGACCTGCGCCAACAGCCTCGCGCCGTGCTCCAGAATCAGAATACGGTCCACCGGGTTCGTCTGACCGAAGATGTCCAGCGTCGCCCCCCGCAGAACCCGCACGAAATTGGTCGCCGGCCCCTGCCACAGGGTGTTGAATTCGGTGCGGAACAACCCCTGGCCGACCGTGATGTCGATGCCGCTGCCGACGGGGACGTTCTGCCACGCCTTCTCCGCCGCGCCGGTGAACGTCAGGTGGACCGGCCCGCCGAGCGGGGCGATGAAGGCGTCGTTGGTCGGCCAGATTCCGATCGACCGGATGTCCCATCGGCGGTTGCCGCCGAAGACGGCGTCGCCGACGAGGTATACCCGCTGCATGGCATTGGTCGCGTCGGTGGCGGACGAATTGGCGACGACGCCGGTGTTGGCGACGCCGCGGCCGGACAGGTAGAACAGCTCGGCGCCCAGGTTCTGGCCGTTGACGTCGAGCGTGCCGCCGTTGGTCACCCACGTCGCCCCGACGATCGAGCCGAGGGCCGACGCGTTGCCGACGCGAAGGGTGCCGCCGGTCACGGTGACCGGGCCGCTGAAGTCGTTGGCGAGGTTGATGGTCAGGACGTTGGTCCCGCCCTTGAACAGTTCGGCCCACCCCGTGATCTTGCCCGCGCCGCTGGCGGCGAAGGTGATGTTGCTCCGCCCCTCCACGATGATCCGCTCCGGCGCAACCGGCGCGGCGACGGTCACCATGGCCGTCCGCGTGCGGTCGACGGGGCCGACGTTGCCGAAGCGCACGGTGTCCGCCTGCCACAAGACGCCGGTCGAGGCGACGGTCTCGTTGTACAACGAGGCATGGGTCCCGACGTTTTACGTGCCGTTCGTTCTGACCCACGTCAGTACGTTCGGCGCGCCGCCCGCCGCGCTGATCGTGATCACGCCCGGCGTGGTGTCGTCGGCGACGAACGCGGTGTAGCGGGTGTTCGTCGGCACCAGCGTCAACAGCGCGGCGCTCCCCGTCAGGCTGTTGGTGTAGCTGAACGCGGGGACGGCCCCCGCGCCGAGCGCGCGCAGCGGCGTGACATGGACGAAGGCCGCGGTGTCGAAGACGAGGTCGCCGGCCGCGAACAGGTCGCCGTCCACACCCGGGTTGCTGCCGCCGGGGTTCAACACGACCGCCCCGTTGGTGAAGGCCATGACGCCGGGCGTCGAGAGGACGCCGGCGGCCGCGATATCGCCCGCCGACAGCGCCGCGCCGGCCGCGCCGGCGCCGGCGACCGTGCCGGTCACGACTAGGACGCCGCCGCCGACCGCCTGCAGCGAGACGTCGCCGTGGAAACCGCCCATCATCGTCTGGACGCCCGCGCCGGTCTTCACGATCCGCAGCGCCGCGCCCGGCCCCGCGGCCACGCGCCCGGTGTACACGCCGCTGGCGTCGTTGGCGCCGATCCACAGCTCCGCCGCGCCGGCGCTGTTGGTGATCACGCCGCCGCCGAACAGGCCGTTGATGGTCTCCGTGTAGCCTGCCAGGTCGAATGCCCGCTGCGGGTTGGTGCTGTGGACGGGGTAGACGACCTGCGGCAGCAAGGCGACGTCGCCGGCGGCCGCGCCGTGGGGGATCACCTCGTCGGCGCCGAGCCGCAGCCGGGCGTCGTTCGTCAGGCCGCCCTGAAACGTGTTGGCCCCCGCCAGCACGATCCACCCTGGCGTCGCGTTGCTCACGATGAACAGCGCCCCCCGTCCGCTGATGACGCCGAGCACCTGGAGGCCGGCCCACCAGCCGGCCTCCAGGCCGCCGCCGGTGTCGGTCGCGCCCGCGCCGGCGGGAATGTAGATGCCGCGGTTGGGATGGACGACGAGCTCGTTGTTGAAATTCATCAACCGGGCGCGGTTGGTCAGCGTGAAGTAATCCGCCACCGGTACCGCCGGCACCGCGCCGAAGGACTGGTCGGCCGCAGCGTTCAGATATCCGTTGGACATCACGATCCACTTGCCGGTGAAGCCCAGGTTGGCGGTGTTAACCAACTGGAGATTGCCTGTGCCGGTCTTCTCGATGTCGTGGGTCCCAATGATCGGCCCGTCGATTAAGGACGTGCCGGACCATACGGTGATGCGAGTATTGGTCACGACGAAGACCGGCCCCCGCTGCAGGGCGTCGCTGTCGATCCGCAGCGCCCCCAGCACCCCCGCGCTTTCCACGAAACCGCGGTCGGCCAGGTACACCGGCGCGAGGTTCGTCGCGCTGTTGAGCCACAACTGTCCGCCGTTGGTCACGACGATGCCGCCGGTGCCCGCACTTCCGTAACGCGTCACCTCGACCCGGTTCGAATCGTCGATGACGAGGCCGCCGCTGAACGTGTTGCCGGCGTTGGTAAGCTGCAGGAAGGCGACGTTGGCCGCACTCGCCAGCCGCAGCGACGAGGTGAGCGCGCCGCTGCCGGTGATCGGGCCGAAAATCGTGAAGTTGCCCGGCCCGGTCAGCCCCAACCCGGCGTTCAGGACAAGATAAGAGCTCGCCTGAAGCGTGACCGTCTGTGCCGACACGTTGTTGTGCCAATTTTGCGCGACGGCGTTGGTGAGCCCGAACAGGATTCCTTGGCTGCCGGCGACGGTGTTCGTCAGGCCCGCGGTCAGCGTGATCGGATTGCCGACGAGTCTCTAGGTCGTATTGCTGAACCGGATGGACGCGAACGTCCTGTTCACCAGATCGTTCGTGTTGGCGGTGTCGAACGCCTGCCCGAAGATTAGGTAAGCGCCGTCGGGGGGCGTGCCGTCCGGCAGCCAGTTCCCGGCGGTGCTCCAGGTCGTCGGGCCGCCGGCGGCGCCGCCGCCGTTTCACGTTCACACGCTCTGCGCGGACACCTCCAAAACACTCCAAGCCGCCATCGCGAGAACAACGAGGCACGAGTTCCATCGTCGATTCATTGCGGCATTCTCATTTGCTTCGCGACATCAGTCCATGCCGGGCCACCCCCACGCCGCATCGTCAACATCCCGAACTCCATTTGCTTTGGTGAATATATTATGCAAACCAAACAGAAGGTCAAGCCACTTATTGTCAAAAAATATTACTCCTTATCTAAATTGTCCATTATTGTGATATAAAAATCGCCATTCCATGGTCTGGACTCGGACGGCTAACTCCGCGACGCGGAGGATGGCGGGGCCCCTTTGCACTGGAGAAGACGGTGGATGGCGACGCGAGGGCGAACCGATGGGAGGGGAGGGTCGGCGAGAGGGCGCAGGCGGGCCTGCGCACGCCGGCGGTTCAGGCCCGCGGCAGATCGCCCGGCCCCTTGGTGGGCAGGTCGGTCCAACCCATGAGGTCCTCGTCGACGCAGCGCGCGCACTCGCGCCCTTCGGAGATGGCCCAGACGACGAGCGACTGGCCGCGGCGCATGTCGCCGGCGGCGTAGACACGGGGCACGCTGGTGCGGTAACGGTCGTCGGTGCGGACGTTGTTGCGCTCGTCGAGTTCCACTCCGAGCTGCGCGACGATGCCGTCCGGCTCGGGGCCGAGAAAGCCGAGCGCGAGGAGGACGAGGTCGGCCTTCCATTCGTATTCGGTGCCGGGCAGTTCGACCATCTCCATTCGCCCGCCGGGACCGACGGGCTGGAAGTCCACGTTGACGGTCTTCAGTCGCCGAACGCGTCCGCCTGCGCCGACGAACTCCTTGGTGACGATTTTCCAAAAGCGCTGGCCGCCCTCTTCGTGGGAGCTACTGGTGCGCAACCGCATCGGCCAGAACGGCCAGGGTTGATGGGGCGGCCGCTCCTCGCTCGGACGGGGCAGCAATTCGAAGTTGACCACGGATTTCGCACCCTGCCGGATCGCGGTGCCGACGCAATCGCTGCCGGTGTCGCCGCCGCCGATGACGATGACGTCCTTGTCTTTCGCGGTGATCGCGTGGGAGAGGCTCTCGCCCATGACCATCCGGTTTTGCTGGGGGAGGTACTGCATCGCGAAGTGGATGCCGTCGAGCTCGCGGCCGGGGATGGGCAGGTCGCGGGGGCGCGACGCGCCGCCGCACAGCACGACGGCGTCGTAGGCGAGCAGTTCCTCGACGGACGGGCGCACGCCGGCGAAGCAGTTCGTGCAAATCGTGATCCCCTCCGCCTCGAGGATCGCCAGCCGCCGGTCGACGATCCACTTTTCCAGCTTGAAGTCCGGGATGCCGTACCGGAGCAGCCCGCCGGCGCGGTCGGCGCGTTCGAAGACGACGACCTCGTGGCCGGCGCGGTTGAGCTGCTGGGCGCAAGCAAGGCCGGCGGGGCCGGCGCCGATCACGGCGATCTTTCTTCCGGTGCGGGAGGGCGGCGGCTCGGGCACGACCCATCCCT
>CAKZPT010000076.1 GCA_937139365.1 uncultured bacterium
AGGAGCAAGAAGACCATGTCGATCATGGGCGCCATCTGGAATTTGGCCTCCTCGGGGCTTTCGTGCACGAACCGCATGGATCACCTCACGACGGCGTAGATACGGCGGACGGGGCAGTGACCGGCTGGGCGGCCGGCATTGGCGCGGTCAGATCGGGCAGCGTGACCTTGTCCAGCGGCAGCTCGCCGTTGCGCAGTCGGTCGAAGATCGCGGACAGGTGGTGGGAGAGGTTTCCCGCCAGACGGCCGATGCGGGCCATGTTCCCTTGGAACCTCGACTTTAGGTAGAAGTAGAAGAACATGAACGGGATGCCGACGATCAGGCCGAAGGCGGTCGTGATCATCGCCTCGCCGATGTCGTTGGCCAGCCGTTCGGGGCTGCCCATCGCGCCGAGGCCGATTTTCTGAAACGCCTTGATCATGCCGCTGACGGTGCCGAGCAGGCCGAACATCGGGGCGACGGAGGCGATGATGGAGAGGTAGCTGATCGGCCGCAGGCCATTGGTGTTCTCCTCCAGCGCGGCCTCCTCCATCGCCTTTTCAAGGATGGTGACATCGGTGATGCCGTCGCTGAGGCGGAGCAGACCGGCGTTGACGATGTTGGTCAGCACGCCGGGATTGGCGACGCAATTGGCGCTGGCGCCGCGGAAGTCCAGGCTGCTGATCTGGGACTGGAGAACGGGAACCAGCGACGACTGGACCATTTTCACTTCGCGGGTGAAGAGGAAGCCGAAGACCGTCAGCGCGGTGCCGGCGATGGAGAGCAGCGCGATGGGGTACATCGCCCATCCGCCCGTCTTCCACAGGCCCCACAACGTGATGCTTTGCTCCTTCGGGGCGGCG
Source organism: uncultured bacterium (assembly GCA_937139365.1). Taxonomy (GTDB): domain Bacteria; phylum Verrucomicrobiota; class Kiritimatiellia; order PWTM01; family PWTM01; genus CAACVY01. The sequence continues at coordinate 843 of CAKZPT010000076.1, forward strand.
GCCGGCGCTACAGGTTGCTGGGCATAAACGAGGGCCGCAAAGGCGATCGTCAGCAGGATGGCCAAGGCGGAGGTCCGGGCGGAGCGGGTCATGGCTGGGCATCTCCTCGTGGCGCCGGCACGGCCGGCGCGGGTTCGGATTCCTTCAGGTACTTGAGGACGAGTTCGTTCATGTTCTCCTCGGTCCCGAAGAAAATGCCGGTGATGTTCGGGTCCTCCGGACGGGCGGCCATCTGGAGGTCCATCATCGTCTTGAGCCGGAGGCGGGCCTCGTCGCCCCAGTCGGTGCCGGGAAAGAGGCGGGCGACCTCGTAGTAGACGTCGCGGGCGCGGTGGACTTCGTTGATGTCCTCGTAGCACTGGGCGGCGAGCATCAGGGCGTCGGGGAAGGTCTCGACGTCTTTGTCCTCGTGGAGGTAGGACTTGATCACGGCGTCCAACGCCGGCCGCGGCCGTTCGCGGGCGTAGAGAAGCTGGGCGCGGGCCAGCCAGTAGACGCCCCAGGCCGCGTCGCCGACCTCGGGCTCGCGCTGCCGGGCCAAGCCGGCCTCGGCCTCGTCGAGGCGGCCCATTTCGATCAGGCACAGATGGCTGCGAATCGCGGCGGACTCGCCGTAGGGGTGCCATTCCGACGCCCGGCCGGCGGCCTGGAACAGCCGCTGCGCCTCGCCGTACCAGCGGAGGGCGTCGGGGCGGCCGACTTCGCCGCGGCGGGCGGCCTGCTGGGCGGCGCGCACGTAGTACCAGGCGGCGGAGATTGTGGGCTCGAGGGCGTTGTTGTTGGGCAGGTCGAGGTACGGCAGCGCCGGCGCGAGGGCGGCGTGCAGACGACGGGCGGCGTCCAGCCACCGACGGCGCGCAGCTTCGGCGTAAGCCTGCTGCTCCGGGATCTGCAACCGGAACTCGGCCTCGTCAAACTGCGAGGGCTCGAACGACGAGAGCACGCCGGGCGGGGAGTTGGTCAGGCGGAAGAAGATCGTCGAGGTTTCGCGCCGGACGAGCACGACCTCGCGCACCGCCTGGTTTTCCTTGACGAGCCGCACGAGCACCCCGCCCGGGTCCGGCGGACGGTTGGTCGCCGCGGGCGCCGGCGCCTGGGCCCCCGCGACGGCCGCCGCCGCCGTTACCGCCGCGACCCACGCCCGCGTCCTCACAGCCGCGCCTCCAGCTTCTGCTTCATCTCCCTCGCCTGCGCCGCCTCGGGCAGGGATGCCAGCTCCGAACGCTGCAGGAACTCGTCCAGCACCTCGATGGCGCCGCGAACCCGGCCGAGCTTCGCGAGACATTCCGCCCGCGCGACATAGGCCTTGCCGACCCAGTCCTTGTGGGCGCCGTACAGGACATAGATGCGCTCGAAGTACGCCGAGGCCTCCTCCCACTTCCGGCGGGATGCCCACAACTGTCCTCGCCCGTACAGCGCGGCAGGCCAGCGGTCCTTCCACTCCTTGGCCCCGAGCAGGTCGCGGTAGGCCGCGTCGGCGTGATCGAACTCCCCCTTCTCGCCGTACAGGCGCCCCAACATCATCAGCGCCTCCGCCGCCGCGTCGGTGGTCGCGTAGACCTCCCGGATGATGTTGTACTGCACGATGGCCAGGTCCACGTCGCCGGCCTGCGCCGCCTGCCCGGCGATCAGCTTGCGGGCGGCCAGCGCGTAGTCGGTCTCAGTGAAATCCCGGATCAGCGTCTCCGCCGCCGCGCGCGCCAACTTCGGCTGGTCCGCGGCCAGGGCCGCGTCGATGATCCACTCGAGGACACCCGCGCTGGCGAAGCGGAGGTTGTCTTCCCGCAACATGAACTTCGTCATCGCGGCCTTCTCCGCCTCGGAGGTGGACGGGTCGTACATCAGGATGCGTTCCAGGCGCAACGCCAGGGTGTACCGCCGCTGTTCCAGCGCCTCCTTCAGCATCCGGCGGGCGCGCGTCCAGGCCCGCTCGGCGTGCAGCCGGCCCGCCCCGCGCGTCCGATCCACCCACTTCTCCAAAATCAGGTCCACGCCCAGCTCCGAGCGGTCGTGGCCGTACCGCTCCACCGCGTCGAGGAAAAGCTTCAGGGTCTCCTCGGGCTCGCCGAGGTCCCAGCGGCATTCGCCGATCCAATAGATCGCCAGTGGGAGGTTCGACTCGGGGCGGTTGCGGGCGATGTAGTCCTCGAAGTGGCGGATCGCCTCGGTGTACTTCGCCGATCTCGTCGGGGCGAGCCTCGGGTGCTTGGGGGTGGTGACGGCGCTCGGCCTCGCGCCGGCGCCCCTGGTGGCGGTGGTCATCGGCTTCGTGGTCTCGGTCGCGACGCTGCTCGTGGCCCTTGCCGGTGATGGGCGCAGGGGCCTGG
>CAKZPT010000077.1 GCA_937139365.1 uncultured bacterium
CCAGGAGCCGCAGCTCCGCCTCCGCCTCCGCGCGGTCCCGTTCCGCGCGCGCCAGGTCGGCCTCGACCTGAAAACTGTCGAATCGAACGAGCAGGTCGCCGGGGCGCACGCGGGCCCCCTCAGCCGCCAGCTCGACGATGGTCGCGCCGCCATTGAAACGCGAGGCGATGCCGACGACGCGGCGCGCGGCCAGCTGGCCCTCGTAGCGGGACCACTGCTCGAACGGACCGCGCACCACGCGAACGCCGCCGCCCGCCGCCGGTGGCTCCGGCGGGATGCGGCGGGCGGCGCGAACCGCCGCGACGACGGCCATGGCCGCCAACGCCGCTGCGATCCACATCGCCCGTTTCATGGTGTTGCTCCGGAGGCCGTCGGCGGCCTAAGGTCCGCCGGATGCTCGATCAGGGTGCCCAGCGTGTGCATCAGCGCGTAGGCCGACAACCGCGCCGCGGAGGCGACTTCGATCCACCGGTGCTCCGCCGCCGCGTGACGGGATTCCCCGTCGGCCAGGGACCACGCGTCGCCCCGTCCCGACTCGTACAGCCGCCGCGCCGCGCGCAGGTGGCGGTCCGCCAGCTCCCGGTGGCGGGCGGCGATCTGGAGTTCCGCCGCGGCGCGCCGGCACGCGGCGAGCGCGTCGGCCACCTCCCGCGCGATCGTCTCCCGGCGCAGCGCCACCGCGGCCTCGGCGCCGGCCTCGGCCAGGTCGGCCCGCTCGCGTGCGATTCGCTCGACGGCCCGCCACGGAAACCCGTCGGCCGACAGCCCCGCGAACCAGTCCGTCCGCCGGTCCTCCGCGGCAACGGCCCCCTCGAACAGCGTGTGCCGGATCGTCGCGTGCAGCGTTAGGTCCGGCCAGCCGCCCCGCCGCGCGATCGCCGAGTGGCGTCCCGCGGCCGCCAGGTCGTCGTGGGCCTGGGCCAGGTCGAGCCGGTTGGAAAAGGCGATTCCGACGGCCACGGCGAGGTCGGGAAGGTCGAGGGCCACCGCCGCCGGCGGCTCGATCGCGAGGTCCGCCGGCAGGGCCGCGCCAAGGTGTAGCCCCAGCTCTCTGGTCAACGACTCGCGCCGTTCCCGCAAGGCGGCCAGTCGCGCATCGGCCTCGGCCAGCGACTGTTCCATTCGCAGGGTGTCCACCGCGCCGGCCCGTCCCTGCCGCTCGCGCGTTCGCACTAGCGCCGCCAGCCGCTCCAGCCGATCTCGGCGGGACGATTCCAGCGATAGTTGGGCGTCTAGGCGCGGGATCGCCTCCATCAGCTCGACCAGCCGCAACGCCAGGTCGGCCCGTTGCTGTTCCCATGCCCGACGCTCGGCGCGGTATTGGTCGGAGGCCGCTCGCACCGGTTCCTCCGCCACCGCCCGGCCGAACCGGCGGAGCAGCGGCTGGCGCAGATCCACGGAGAGCGTGCGCTCGCGCGCAAAGCCGGCCTCTCGGTCCGTCGCGGTCGCCGCAGCTCCGATCTGGCTGCCGTACCGGGTCGGTTGCACCACCTGGACACCGTAGGTCCACTGCACGTCGTTGCCCAGCTCCGCCCCTTGAACGAGCGGCGAGACCGAGGGCAGAAACCGGGCGCGCGCCTCCTCCGCGGCCAACTCGCGCTCGATCACCCGCAATTGGCCGCGGGCGAGGGCTCGGTTGTGCGCGAAGGCGGCGGATAGGGCGGCCTCGAGCGTCAGCGGATTCGGCAGCTCGACACCGCTGGCGGCGACGACGAAGGCCGCCGCGACCAGCGGACCCAACGGTTCGCGCGTACGCATGGCGCTCTGCGCAAGTATGGACAATGCGCTGCGCCCCCGCAACGAAGTCGCGGACGGCTTCCGCCACCCGGCATGCGGCCCTAATATGCGCCCATGGCGGCGCGACGTTGGGTGTTGCTGGCGATCGGCGCGGCGGCGTGGGGCGCAGGGTGGGCCGCCAGCCAGCTCGGATGGCTGGCGCGGCTGGAGAACGTTTCGTGGGACTGGCGCGCCCGCCGTATCGCGCGTCCTTCGCCGGCGACCGACCGGATTCGGGTCATCCTGATCGACCAGGCGAGCCTCGACTGGGCGCGCAGGGAAATGAAGCTCCCGTGGCCGTGGCCCCGCGAGGCATATGCTCCGATTCTTGATTTTTGCCGGCGCGCCGGTGCCCATGCCGTCGGCCTCGACCTCGTCTTCACCGAACCTTCGTTCGCCGGCGTGGCGGACGACGAGGCGTTCGGCGCGGCGCTGGCCCGGGCCGGCAACGCCGTCGCAGCCATGTTCATCGGCGGCGCCGGCGATGGCGACGCAGTGACGTGGCCCGGCGGCGTCCCCCGCCCGCCGGCGGGGATCGAGGGCGCGTTGGACTGGCTCGCCGCCGAGCCCGCCCGAGGCGTCGTGCGCGGTACGCACGCCGCCTTCCCGATTCCGGAGGTGGCGACGAACGCGGCCCTGCTGGGCAACGTCAGCGAAGTCGCGGATGCCGATGGTATCTTCCGGCACGCGACGCTATTTCGAGTGTTCGACAGCGTGCCGGTACTTTCGCTGGGCCTCTCGCTGCGGCTGGCCGAGGCCCGGCGAGACGGCGGGACGGGCCTTCCGATCCGCGTGGCGGGTGGGCGGTTTGAGATGGGGGGCACCTGTGTGGCGATGGACGAGCGCGCCCGTGCACGGCTCCGGTTCCGCGGACCGTCTGGCGCGCACCGGTCCTACAGCGCGGCGGCGGTCATCCAATCCGAGCTGCGGCTGGCCTCCGGGGAGGGGCGACCGGTCGTGGACCCTGGCGATTTCAGCAATCGGTTTGTCCTGGTCGGTGCCAGCGCCGCGGCGTTGCTCGATCTGCGGCCGACGTCGGTGAGCCGCGTGTATCCGGGCGTCGAAATCCATGCGACCGCCCTCGACAATCTGTTGGTCGGCGATTTCATCCGGCCGGCGCCGCGCGGTTTGGTCGGTGGGCTGGCGCTTGTGCTGTGCCTGTCGGCTTCGCTAGTGGCCGGCGGCGCCCGCCGTGCCTGGCAGATGGGGATGGCGATCGCCGCTGCGGCCGGTGTGCCGGCGGCGGGAACGTTGGCGGCGGCCTTCTCGGGGTGGGAGGCGCCGATGGTGTGGCCGGCCGCTGCCGCGATGCTCTCGGGCCTCGGGGCGGCCCTCTACAACTACGCCAGCGAGGGCCGTCAGAAAGCCTTCATCCAGAGGGCGTTTCGACACTACCTGGGGCCGGAGGTCATCGAGCAGATCCTGGCCGATCCCGGCAGCCTAAGGTTAGGCGGCGAACGCCGCACACTGACGTTGTTGTTCTCTGACATCGAGAAATTTTCGACCTTCTCCGAGCGCCTCGAACCGCCCGAGCTGGCGCGGCTACTCAACGAGTACCTCACTGAGATGGGCCGGGTCATCCTTGCGCACGGCGGTTACGTGGACAAGTACATCGGCGATGCCATCGTCGCGTTCTGGAACGCGCCGCTGGCCCAGCCCGACCATGCGGCTCGCGCCGTTCGCGCGGCCCTGGCGTGCCAAGCGGCGCAGGCGCGGCGGCGGGCGGAGTGGGAGGAGCGATTCGGCGCGACCGTCCGGACCCGCATCGGACTGAACACCGGCGACGTCGTCGTCGGGAACCTCGGCTCGGAAGACCGGTTCAATTACACCGTCCTTGGCGACGCGGCCAACCTCGCCTCGCGACTCGAGGGGGCGAACAAATTTTTCGGGTCGGCGATTCTGGCGTCCACCGCCGTGCGCGAGGCCGCGGGCTCGGAATTTCGGTGGCGGTGGCTGGGGCGCGTACGGGTGGTCGGCCGCGCCACCCCGACGGAGGTGTACGAACCCCTTGGCCTCGCGGCCGATCCCGCGCCGCCGTGGTGGAAGGCGTACGAGGCGGCGATGGCGTTGGCGGAGGCCGGGCGGTATGCCGAGGCGGCGTCGGCCTTTCGCGCCATCCCCGGCGATGCCGTCAGCGCGCTGCACGCGGCGCGATACGAACGTTTGGCGGCGGGGCAAGGCGCGTGGGACGGCGTCTGGAACCTGACGGAAAAATAGGGGCGGCACATGAAGGTGGTGTACGGCGGAGTCCGCGGGTCGTATCCGGTGGCCGACTCCGCGATGTTGAAGTTCGGTGGCGAGACGACGGCCGTGCTGATCGAGGGCCGGGAGGGGGGCTGGATCCTCCTCGACGCGGGCACCGGCACCCGCCTGTTCGCCCCGCGCCTGGCCGAGCTTCCCGTGCCGCTGTTGATCCTTCTGACGCATTATCATCTCGACCACCTCGCGGGGCTGCCGCAACTGCCTGCGCTCTACCAGCGCGACCGCGTCGTGACCATCGCGGGGCCCGTAGTGGACGGGATCGGCCCGGCCGACGCGCTGGCCCGCCTGCTGTCACCGCCCTATTGGCCGATTCCGCTGCCGACCGTCCCCGCGCGGGTGGAGTTCCGGGCGCTGAGCGGCGAGGAGGGCTTCGAATGGCAGGGCTTGCGGCTCCGCTGGATGCCGGTGGCGCATCTGGGGAGGTGCCTAGCCTTCCGGCTGGAAGAACAGGGCGGAGGGGCGATGGTCTTCGCCACCGACGTGGAGTGGGCGGCCGCCGGGGAGGATTTGCGGCGGGCATTTTTGCGGTTTTGCCGCGAGCCTCGACCCGCCGATCTCCTTTGCTTCGACGGCGCCTACAGCCCCGAGGAATACGCGAGGCGTCGCGGGTGGGGCCACAGCACGTGGGAGGAGGCCGTGATGGTGGGACGGGCGGCCGGCGTCGGGCGCGTTCACATCATCCATCATGCACCCGAGCACGACGACGAGTGTCTGGCCCGGATTGAACGCGCGGCCGAGGCGCTCTGGCCGCATGCGGCGCTGGCTCGCGGGGGGCAATCCATCGAGTTGAACGGCTGAATCGGGGTCTGCGGTTGCGGCGCGGCGTCGGACGGCACGGCGTTGGTGCAGCCGGATCGGGCGGAGGGAAGCCTGAGAGGACCGCGCTCCTGCGCCGTCGGCGTGCCTGCGGCGAAACAGCGGACGGGGTGGGATGCCGGACACGGTCCATAAGTGCCCCGAGATTTGTGCGCCGAACATCGTGAGGCCCAGCAGTGCGGTACGGTGCGCCGCGGCCGGGTGAACCTCCACGCCGGGTCGACGCTTTGGTCGTCGTCGCCGGGCGGGAGCGTGGGGCAAGGTGATGCGAAAGTTACCTCCCGTCCTGCGGGAAACCCTTGCCGGGAGCGCGTCCCCGGAGGGCCGTCCGTTTGGTGGGAGGCAGGGCGGGTGGTAGAATGGCGTGATGAACCCTGCGATCTTCTTCTGCGCCCTCGCGGTGGCGCTGGCGCGGGTGACCTCCGCCCAGGAGGCGGCCCCTCCGCCCAATTTTGTGCTCGTTTTCATGGACGACATGGGCTACGCAGACCCGTCCTGTTTCGGCGGGCCGGCGGGCCGCACGCCGAACCTCGACCGGCTGGCGTCGGAGGGCATGCGGTTCACCAGCTTCTACGTTTCCCAGGCGGTGTGCAGCGCGTCGCGGGCATCCCTGATGACGGGTTGCTATGCCAACCGTGTCGGCGTGCTCGGGGCCCTCGGCCCCGGGGCGAAGACGGGTCTGGATCCGGACGAGGACACGATCGCCGACGTGCTCAAACGGCGCGACTACCGCTGCGCGATGGTCGGCAAATGGCATTTGGGCGACGAGCCTCCCTGGCTGCCGTTGCAGCAGGGGTTCGATGAGTTTTTCGGCCTGCCGTACTCGAACGACATGTGGCCGGTGGACTTCGATGGCACGCCGATCCCGGAGGGCGGGCCGCGGCCGCCGAAGGACGGCCGCCCCCATCGGCGCCGGTATCCGCCGCTGTGGCTCATGGAGGGCAACGAGCGCGTGAGGGAGATCCGCACCTTCGCGGATCAGGACGAGCTGACGCGGCTGTACACCGAGAGGGCGGTGAAGTTCATCGAGACGGCGGCCGACGGTCCATTTTTCCTCTACCTCGCGCATTCGATGGTGCACGTGCCGCTGGGCGTCTCCGACCGGTTCCGCGGCCGGAGTGGACAGGGGCTCTTCGCGGACGTGATGATGGAGGTGGACTGGTCCGTGGGCGAGGTAGTCGCGGCGCTGCGCCGCCGCGGCGTCGAACAACGGACCTGGCTGGTTTTTACATCCGATAACGGTCCGTGGCTGAACTATGGCAACCATGCCGGCAGCGCGGGTCCCTTCCGGGAGGGAAAGGGCTCGATGTGGGAGGGCGGCTGCCGCGTGCCCTGCATCGTGTGGGCGCCCGGGCGCGTGCCGGCGGGGGCGGTCTGTGACCGGATCGCGGGGACGATCGACATCTTGCCCACCTTCGCCGCCCTCGCCGGCGCCCCGCTGCCGCAGCGGCGCATCGACGGCGTGGACATCTCCGCGTTGTTTCGCGGCGATCCAGGCGCGGAGCCGCGAACCGAATTCTGGTATTACTATGGGAATGAACTGACCGGGGTCCGGTGGCGGGAGTGGAAGCTGGTCCTGCCGCACCGGGCGCGGACCTACGTCGGGTTCGAACCCGGCCGCGACGGGTTTCCGGGGCCGACCGGCACGCTGGAGGTGCCGGAGGCGCTCTACGACCTGCGGACGGATCCGGGGGAGACGACGGACCGTCGGGCCGAACAGCCTGAGATCCTCGCCCGGTTGCGCGCCCTTGAGGACGAGGCGCGCGCCGACCTCGGCGATCGGGGGCGTTCGGGCCCGGGTGTCCGTGCGCCCCGGCTGCGTTGAGACCGGGGCCGTTTGCGGCTGCAGGAGGGCCATGATCCATGCCCATTCTGTTGGAAGAGACACAGCAGCGGAGACAGCGACTGGCGGCCCGCATGGACGACATGCGGGACTATCTTTGACCTGGCCCGCCGTCAGGCTCAGCTCGACGAACTGGAGCAGGAGGCGGCCGGGCCGGCCTTCTGGAGCAGCCCGAGCCGAGCGAGGGAGGTGTTGTCGAAGACCAACGCGATCCGCGCCGTGCTGGACGCGTGGCGGAACGCAGAGCAGGCGCTGGGCGACGCGGGTGTCTACCTCGAACTGGCGGCGGGCGAGCGCGAGGACGCCGCCCGCGAGGCTGCGCTGAGGGAGGCCGTCGCCTCACTCGACCGCGCCGAGGCGATCGCCGACGACCTCGAGGTCAAGTCGCTGCTCGGCGGCCGGTTCGATGCACGCAGCTGCTACCTCGATCTCCACGCCGGCGCCGGCGGCACGGAGTCGTGCGACTGGGCAGACATGCTGCTGCGGATGTTTCTTCGTTACGCGGAGCGCAACGGCTTTCAGGTGGAAGTCCTCGACGCCCAGCCTGGCGACGAGGCCGGCGTCAAAAGCGCCAGCCTCTACGTGACCGGCCCCTACGCGTACGGCTATTTCAAGTCCGAGCGCGGCGTGCACCGGCTGGTCCGCATCAGCCCGTTCGACGCCAACCGCCGGAGGCACACCTCGTTCGCGGCGCTGGACGTGGTGGCGGAGCTGGACGACGACATCGAGATCGAGATTCAGGACCGCGATCTGCGCATCGACACCTATCGCTCCGGCGGCGCCGGCGGGCAGCATGTGAACAAGACCGACTCGGCGGTCCGCATCGTCCATCTGCCGACCGGCATCGTTGTGGCCTGTCAGGCCGAGCGCTCCCAGCACGCCAACCGCGACAAGGCCATGCGGATGCTCAAGGCGCGGCTGTACGAGATGGAAATGGACCGGAAACGCCGTGAAATGGAGCAGTTTTATGGGGCCAAGGGCGAGATCGCCTGGGGCCGGCAGATCCGTTCCTACGTCTTGCAACCCTATCAGATGGTGAAGGACCACCGCACCGACGTGGAGACCGGCCGGGTGGACGCGGTGCTCGACGGCGACCTGAAGATGTTCGTGGACGCCTACCTTCGGAAGTTTCGGGAGACGGAACCGGCGTGAGCGACCTCCTCGATCGGATTCTGCGGGACAAACGGCGCGAGATCGCCGCGCGTCGCAGCCAGGCGCTTCCACCTCCGCCGGGACCGCCCCCGCCCTTTTCGTCGGCCCTGCGCGCGGCGCCAATGGGCCTCATCGCCGAGGTCAAGCGGCGGTCGCCTTCGGCCGGTGTCCTGCGCGATCCGTGGGACCCGGCCGCTCTGGCGCGCGCCTACGAACGGGCCGGCGCCCAGGCGGTCTCGGTCCTGATCGACGCCACCTATTTTTGGGGGGGCGAGGCGGATTTCTGCGCCGTCCGAGAGGCCATCCGTCTTCCCCTTCTGTACAAGGAGTTCGTGGTGGACGATTGGCAGATCGCGCACGCGGCCTCTCTGGGGGCCTCGGCGGTGCTACTGATCGTCGCGGCGCTGGGGCCTGGCGAGATGCGAGGGCTTGCGGCCGCCGCGGCCGCGCGGGGGCTGGAGTGCCTTGTGGAAGTGCATGACGAGGCGGAGCTCGACGCCGCCCTCGAGGCCGGCGCCCGGCTGGTCGGTGTCAACAACCGGAATCTGCGGACGTTCGAGACAACGATCCAAACGACGCTGCGGCTGGCGCCGCGGGTTCCGGCGGAGACGCTGCTGGTCAGCGAGAGCGGCATCCGCACTGCGGAGGATGTGGCGCGATTGCGGGCGGCCGGCGTGGGCGCCATCCTGGTCGGCGAGGGCCTCGTGCGCCGGCCCGATGCGGATCGCGCGGTGAGGGAGTTGATGGCCCGGGTGTGGATGGACGGGGGAAAAAAGACATGGACCTGAGCCTGGCGCGGCGGTGGGCGGAGCGCGGCGTCGAGATCCGCGCGCCGGAGACGGTGGACATCTCGGCCGAGGTGCGGCCGGAACAGGTCGCGCCCGGCGTTGTCCTGCACGCGGGTTGCCGGCTGCGCGGGGCCTCGACCTCGATCGGCCCGGGCTGCGTGCTGGGCTCGGAGGCCCCGATGACGGTGGAGGACTGCCAGCTCGGACATGGCGTGGAACTACGCGGCGGCTTCGCGTCGGGCGCGACGTTCCTTGACGGCGTCGTCGTGGGCAGCGCGGCGCACATCCGGCCCGGCACCCTGATGGAGGAGCAGGCCTCCTGCGCTCATGCCGTCGGACTGAAACAGACCGTCCTGATGCCCTTCGTCACCACCGGCAGTCTGGTGAACCTCTGCGATCTGCTGATCGCGGGTGGCACGTCCCGCCGGGACCACACCGAGGTGGGGTCCTCCTACGTTCATTTCAACTTCACCCCTCACGGCGACAAGGCGACCCCCTCCCTCGTCGGCGACGTTCCGGACGGCGTGTTCTGCGACCAGCCCCGGATTTTTCTCGGAGGGCAGGGGGGCCTTGTGGGGCCGGCGCGCATCGCGTACGGCGTCGTGATTCCCGCCGGCGTGGTCTGGCGGGGTGACGCGCTGGAGCCGTACACCGTCGTCATGCCGCCGCCCTCGGCCGTCCCCAGCGCCCGCCCGTTTGTGCCGGGGGCCTACCGCTCCATCCGTAGGGTGGTGCTGGCCAACCTTTCGTACATCGGCAACCTGGACGCTCTGGCCGCATGGTATCGACGGATCCGGCGTCCGACGATGACCCGCGACCCGTTCCGCGAGGCCTGCCGGCTCGGGGCGCTCGAACGCCTGAGGGAGATGCGGACCGAGCGGCTGGCCCGCCTCGAGGACCTCGCCGGCCGCATGGAGCAGTCGGTGACGCTAACCGGCACCGATCCGCGCTGCTCGGTGCCCGAGGGACTGCGGCAGGAACAGGAACGGCTGCGCCGCGAGTGGCGCTGCATCCGGGGGGCGCTGGAAGCCATGCCGGAGATCGAGCCGCCCGAGGTTCTTCTCCGGGCGGCGGAGGCGGTGTCTCCCGATGCGCCGTGGCCGTCGGCGGCCGCCTCGTTCCCGCCGGAGGCGCGCCGGGAAGGTGCGGCCTGGCTCCGCCGCCATGTCGAGCGCTGCATCGCCCTATGGCCCGTGACGGGCTAGTGGTGGAATGAGCTTCCGGCGGTCCATCCGTGTCGGACTGGTGGCGGCCGCCGCCCTGACGGGGACGGTCACCGCCGCACCGACGGCCGGTGGCTGGACGATCGAGGATTGGGGACCGCTCTTCTATCGGCTGGGCACGCCGTCGGGCTCGGTCGTACGCGCCGTCGGCCCTTTGTTCGAGCGCCGCGGGGCCGCCTCGGGAGCAGGCGGCTGGGCCGCCCGCCCCTTTACAGCCCGCGAGGAGGACCCCGCCGTCGGCCGTGTTGCCGGAGACCTTCTCTGGCCCCTGGGCGAGTTCTCGGCGCTTCCGCCGGAGTCGGACTGGCGGTTTCTCACGGTCTGGTACCGCTGTTTCGACACGGCGTCCCCCCGGCCGCGCTGGCGGCTCTGGGTGCTGCCGCTGTATGTGCAGGGCCGGGGCGCGTCCGGTCGATCCTATCTGGGATGTTTTCCTCTTGGCGGTCGCGTCGAGGAATTCCTCGGGATGGATGAGGTTCATTTTGTGCTCTGGCCCCTTTGGGCCCGAAGTTGGGACGGCGGGCAGACCACCACGGATGTTCTCTTCCCATTCTGGAGCCGCAGCGAGGGCCCGAACGAGCGGCGTTGGAGGCTGTTCCCGCTGTACGGCGAGGCGGTCCGGTTCGGCCAGTATGAGAAGCGGTTTGTCCTGTGGCCGTTTTGGACCTCGGCGCGGTACAAGTACCCCGGCTCCAGCGGGAGCGGCTGGATTCTGTTTCCATTGTATGGGCGTCTCGACCTGTCTGACCAGACGTCGCGGATGTGGTTGCCACCCCTGATCCGGGTCTCGAAGGGCGACCGCCTGCGAATGGTCCACGCGCCATGGCCGTTCATCCGGTACCAGACAGGGCAGCACAGCGCTCTCCACGTCTGGCCACTGTTCGGCCGGACCACCGACCCGCGCATTGACCGCTCCTACATCCTATGGCCCGTCGTCTGGCGCCTGCGCGCAACCCGCGGCGGCCAGGTGTCCCGGTCCTACTGGATTCTTCCGTTCGTCCACCTGAAGACCACCCGCACCCGCGAACCGAAGGATTCGGCCCGAGCGGCGGAGCGAACGATCGCCTGGAAGGTCTGGCCCCTGGCGGCGGGGGAGTGCCGCGACGGGGAGTGCCGCTGGCGGGCGCCGGACCTGTGGCCTGGGCCGGATCTTCCGCCGGTGGAGCGCAGTTGGGCTCCGCTCTGGGCGCTGATCAGCCACCGAAGCGGCCCAGGCTCGTCGGCCACGGAGCTGCTGTGGGGCCTTGTTCGGCGCCGCCGCGAGCCGGACGGCCTCCACTGGTCGCTCTTTCCACTGTTCGAGCGCCAGACCGGGGCGCCGGCCGGCGGCGAGGGGCGCGGACGGTTCCGCCTTCTCAAGGGCCTTCTCGGCGTGGAGTGGGGGGCGGGCTCGACGAGGATTCGATTGCTCTACGGGCTGACCCTGGATCTCGGAGGGCGCGCGCCATCGTCCTGCACGAACCAGACCATTTCGAGCCGCCGCTGAACTTCTTCGCCGCGGTCGGACGCCGCCTGCTGCTGGCCGCCCGCAACGCGGGCCGCGGGGTCCTCCTGCTGGCCGGCGCCATGTGGGCGCTGCGCTTCGTGTTGTCGCGCCGCAACCGCCGGGAGGTGTTGGTCCAGTTGTTCGTCACCGGCATCAAGAGCCTCGGCGTGCTCAGCGTCGTGGCCGCCTTCATCGGAATGATCCTTGCCTTGCAGACTGGGCTCGAGCTCCGGCGCTACGGGCAGGAAGTGAACATCGGCACGGCCGTGACGGTCGTGATGGTGCGGGAGATGGGCCCCTTCATGACGGGCCTGGTGATTGCCGCCAGCGTCGGGGCGGCGATCGCCGCCCAGATGGCCACGATGACCGTCTCGGAAGAGATCGCCGCCCTCGAGGTGATGTCCATCGATCCGGTTCGGTTCCTCGTGATGCCCCGGCTGGCGGCGATGCTGGTGATGATGCCGCTGCTCACCGTCTACACCAACGTGCTCGGCGTGCTCGGGGGGGCGGTGGTGGGCAAGACGCAGCTCGGCGTCGCGCTGCCGGCCTACTTCGACAACGCGATCCAGTTCGTGCGCAACAAAGACCTCTACGTCGGACTGTTCAAGGCCATGGTGTTCGGGGTCATCATCGTCACCGTCGCCTGCCAGCAGGGCTTCCAGGCCAGCGAGGGCGCCGTCGGCGTGGGCGTGGCCACGCGACGGACGGTCGTGATCTCTTTCCTGACGATCCTGGCGGTCGGCTACATGATCACCCGGCTGTTCTACACATGAACGGCGAGCCGGCCATCCGGTTCGAGCGGGTCGGCAAACGGCTCGGCGGCCGCGCCGTGCTCGACGGGGTCAGCTTCGAGGTCCGGCGCGGCGAGATCTTCGTGATCGTCGGCGCGTCCGGCTCCGGCAAGAGCGTGACGCTGAAGCACATGGTGCGCCTGCTGACGCCCGACGAGGGACGGGTCTGGGTCGGGTGCGATTGCATCAGCGAAGCGCGCGGCGGCGAGCTGGCCCGCCTGCGGGACCGGTTCGGCGTCCTGTTCCAGGGTGCGGCGCTGCTGCAGTGGCTGACGGTGTACGACAACGTCGCGCTGCCGCTGCGGGAAAAGACAACCCTCTCGGAGACGGAGATCGAGGCCCGCGTGATGGCGCAACTGGAGGCCCTGGGCGTCGCCGACGCCGCCGACCGCCATCCGGCGGACCTGTCCGGCGGCATGCAAAAGCGCGTTGGTCTAGCCCGCGCGGTGATCCTCGGGCCGGAGATCGTCCTCTACGACGAGCCGACCTCGGGACTGGACCCGGTGACCTCGCGCAGGATCGACGACATGATCCTCGAGATGCGCGAACGGCACGGCCTGACCAGCGTGGTGGTCACCCATGACCTGCACAGCGCGCTGGCGATCGGCGACCGGATCGCGCTGATCGACCGGGGCCGGCTGATCGAGGTCCGGACGCCCGCGGACTTTCTGCGCTCGGACAACGAGGTGGTCCGGGCGTTTCTGAGTGCGCAGTACATCACGCGCCGCGGCGCGTGGGAAACGGAGATGGGGCGATGAGACGCGAACGGATCCGGGAGACCTCGATGGAGGTGACCGTCGGGGCGTTCCTGTTCATGGCGCTGCTTGCGCTGGGTGTGTTCACCATCATCCTCAGTCGCCAGTCGCTGTTCCGGCCGACGCTGTACTACGACGTGACCTTTCGAACCGTGATGGGGGTGCGGGAGGGCGAAAACGTCTACCTGCGCGGGGTGATCGTCGGGAAGGTGGACGACATCGTCGCCGAGCGCGGGCATGTCCGGCTGCGGCTGGCCCTAAACCGGCCGCTGGAGCTGCACGAGAACTACAAGATCGAGATCTTGGCCTCGTCGCTGCTGGGCGGCCGTTACCTGAACATCGAGGAGGGGGATGAGGACCGGCCCCTTCTCTCTCCCGGCACCCCGCTGGTCGGCACTACGCCGAAGGAGCTGCTGGACGAGGCCACGCGCACGGTGGCATCCGTGCGGCAGACGCTCGAGGGGGGCGTGCTGGACCAGATCCGGTCGATCGTCTCGAACGCCAACTCGATCGTCGCGCGCGTGGAGCGGGGCGAGGGGACGCTCGGCCGCCTGACGCGCGAGGACGGGCTGTATGCGGACGTCAGTGCGGCCGCGGCCAGCCTGCGGAAAGTGGTCGATCGGATTGAGCGCGGCGAGGGATCGCTCGGGCGGCTGCTCACGGACGACGGGAGGGTCTATCGCGACATCGAGGCGACCGCTGCGAACCTGCGGAAGGCCTCCGACGATTTGGCCCAGGGGCGCGGACTGCTTGGCAAGCTGATCAGCGGAGAAGACGCGATGATGGAGGACCTTCGGGCGACCGTCGCGTCGGTGCGGGCGGTTGCCGAAGGTCTGCGGCGGGGCGAGGGGACGCTCGGCCGGCTGCTGACCGAGACCGAGGTCTATGAGGACCTCAAACAAGGGCTGCGCGAGCTGCGGGCAACCATCGACGACTTCCGCGAAACTGCACCGATCACCACGTTTTCAAGCATCTTCCTTGGCGCGTTTTGAGCCGGCGCGCGGCAAGACCCGGCGGGCCACCGGCAGCGCGCGGCGCGGCGGGCTGGAGGGCAGGGCGGCCTCCCGGAGCAGGAGCGCCGCGTAGGCGCCGTCGGTGTGGCTGTCGGGCGGGAACAGCAGCCGCTCGGCCTTCAAGCGAAAATCGGGGCGATCCTTCAGGAAGGCCCGTGTTTGCTCCTGATTCTCCTCGCGCTCGAGGCTGCACGTGCTGTAGACCAGCCGGCCGCCTGGCCGGACCAAGTCCGCCACACGCCGAAGGAGGCTGGCCTGGGCGCGCACCAGCGCCGCCAGCCGCTCGCGACCGAAGGCCCATCGCGCGTCCGGCCTGCGGCGCAGCACGCCGGTGTTCGTGCAGGGAACGTCCAGCAGCACGGCGTCGAAGGCCGCCGGGGCCGGCGGATCCATGGCGGCGAGGCCGGCGGCGTCGAGGCGGTCGGCGTCGGCCTCGATGACCCGGATGGCATGGCACCCCGTCCGGGCGAGGTTCTCGCGAAGCCGTTCCAGCCGGTCGGCGCGGTGGTCGCAGGCCAACAATGCCCCGCGCCCCTCCATCGACTCGTACAGAATCGTCGTCTTGCCGCCCGGCGCGGCGCACGCGTCGAGCACCGTCTCGCCCGGCGCCGGGGCCAGCATGTCGGGCGCGATGCAGGTCGATGGATCCTGCACATAGAACCAGCCTTCTGCGAAACCCGGCAGCGCCGGCGGATGGGCTCCGCGCCCCAGCCTTAGAAAGCGCGACGGCGCGAAGGGATGGGGATGAGCCTCGACCCCGATCGCCGAGAGCCTCCGCGCGTAGTCGTCGGCCGAAGGCGCGCCCGGCCGCAGGCGAAGGCAAACTGCGGCCGGCTCGTTGTTCCACTCGCACAGTCGGTGAGCTCGCGTCTGCCCGTACTCCGATTCCCAGCGCTCGAGCAGCTCCAACGGATGCGACAGCCGCACCGTCGGGGGGGTCCGGCGCAGCCACATCAGCAGGTCGTTGCGCCGCCGCTGCGCCTCGCGCAGGACTGCGTTGACCATGCGCGCCGCCCAGCCGACCCCGGTCTGCCGCGCCGCGTCAACCGTCTCGTGCACCGCGGCGAACGCCTCCACCCGGTCCATGAAGTACAACTGCACTAGGCCGATGTGAAGCAGCGCGCGAACCTCGACGGGGGGCGAACGCGGTGCGATCTGCCGGATCATCCAGTCCAGCGTCTCGCGACGCCGCACGGCCGCGTAGACCATCTCCATCACGAACGCCCGGTCGCGCTCGACCGCGTCCACCTGCCGGTCGGGGAACGCGCCGGTGCGCATCCACCGCGCCAACACCCGCGCGGCGACCGCACGGCTGTTGGGCGCGGCCTGGGGCGGGGGGAGGGGTGCGGATCCCGTCATCGCGCCGGCAGTATCCGTTCCCGCACCGGGCGGCGCAAGCGCGGGAGTTGCGTTCGGCCGGCCGATGGCGATAGTTGGACCATGTCGCTTCGACGGACGTGGACGCTTGCCGGATCCGCCGTCGCCCTCGCGGCGCTCGCGCGAGCGGGATGGGAGTGGGAGGTTTCCATCGGGCCGGCGATGGAGAGGGGTGAGGCCCGCTATGAGATCGGAGGCACGGTTCGGATGAGGGAATCGACCGAGGTCGTTCCGTTTCCGATCAGCCGGCTCGAATGGCCGGTCGAAGGCGTCGGCCTCGATGCCGCCCTGCGGGCCCGCCCCTCCGACCGTTGGGAGGTGTGGCTGCGCGGCGAGTGGCTGTCGTCCGACGCGGGAACGGTGCGCGATTCGGACTGGGATTACGTGGAGGGGATCGGCCGGCTGGCGATCTATTCGGAGAGCGACTCGTCCCTTGAGGCTTGGGGTCTCGAAGGCGGTCTGCGCTGGCCGGCGCTCCGGTTCGGACCGGCGGACGCCCGCGTGGCGCTGGGCATCGGCCTCGGCTGGCTGCGTCGGTCGCTGGGATGGGAAGCCTCGGACGGACGTCAATGGTATCCCTGTGAACCGTGGGTGGCCCATTACGAATGGACCGGGCCGGCCGTCCGGTATGACCTCGAAATGGATGCGCCTTTTGGCGACGCGTGGATCGAAGTGCGCGGCCGCCGATGGACGGTCGAAGCCCGTGCCGCGGCGGCGCCGTGGGCGGAGGTCCGCGATCGCGACGATCACCTGCTGCGGGGCATCCTCGCCGAGACGCGGGCGGACGGGTCGGCGGTCTGGGTTGAGGCTTCGGCGACGGTCTCGATCACTGGCTCTTGGAGCCTGCGCATGTTGGGGCGGTATTTCCTTGTCGCAGGGGAGGGCGAATCGCGAAACGTCGTGTACGGAGGTGAGGATCCCGAGGTGCCGGTCGGCCTACGATGGAGCATTGACGAGGAGATCGAGGCCGGATGGGGGACGGTGGGCATGTCGGTGGTCTGGTCGCGCTGAAGGCCGCCGGGTAGCGCCGTGGCGGGTCAGGTAGCGGCATGGAAGGAAGGAGAAGTCCGATGAGAAGACTGATCGCGCTGGCGGTGTCGACGATGGTGTGGGCGGCGGGAGCGGCGGCCGCGCAGGATCGCGCCGAGTTGCGGCTGGGCGGAGGCGTGAACTACTGGGTTGCCTTGGAGGACATCGACCTGGACGAGATCGAGGAGGACGGCTTTTCGTACGTCCTGTCGCTTCAGTTGCGCAATCCGATGGCCGGCCTTGGCGTGGACGCCGAGATGATGCCCGAGCGGTATGGGGACGATGCGTATTCCGGCCTGGCCTATGTGATTCTGGGCCGGGGCATCTACGCGGCCGCGGGCATCGGGATCAACTACGTGGACGGGGAGTTCGCGGAGGAGCCCTTTTACGCGCTTCGGGCCGGCGTGGATCTAGAGATCCTCTCCTCGCTTCGCCTCGACATCTATGCGACCTATCGCTTCCAGGACACGGCGGACCTCAAGGGCGACGACACGGACATTGACACCGACACGGTGTTCCTGGGCGCGGCGCTCCGACTGGCGTTCTGACCCGACCGGACACCGGCGTCAGACCTCCGGTGCGCCAACCGGTTCGCCGATGAGCGAGTAGGGGCCGGTCCAGACGATCCGGACCTGCGCCAGATCACCGAGGCGCGGCCGGATGTCGGAAAAGAAGACAATCCGGTCGAGCGAGGTGCGTCCGCGCCAGCGGTTCCGTCGTTCGTCGCGTCCGTCCACAAGCACCTCCACGACGCGGCCCAGGAAACGGGCGTTCAGTTCCGACTGGATGTGGCGCTGGACGGTCTCGAGCCGGGCGCGGCGGCGCTCCTTTTCCTCCTCCGATACTTCGTCCGGCCACCGGCGGGCGGCCAGGGTCTCGGGACGTGGGGAATACCGGGCGATGTGGACCTTGTCGAAGCGGAGGTCCTGCAGAAGCCGCACGGTCTCCTCGAACGCCGCCTCCGTCTCGCCGGGAAAGCCGACGATGAAATCGGAATGGATCGCGCACTCGGGAAGACGGCGGCGGATCCGTTCGATGACGGCTCGGTACTCGGATGCCGTGTACCCCCGCCGCATCCGCCGGAGCACCTCGTCGTTGCCGGCCTGCGCGGGGATTTCGAAATGGGGGCAGATGCGAGGCTCGTCCGCGATCGCGTTCAGTAGGTCGTCGTCGAGAAATGCGGGGTGGTTGGTCAAAAAGCGGATGCGCCGCAGGCCGTCGATTCGGGCGGCCTGCCGAAGCAGACCGGCGAGGGTCGGGCGGTCGGGCAGATCCTGTCCGTAGCGATCTACGATCTGCCCTAGCAGCACGACCTCCCGCGCGCCTTGCGCCACCAGCGAACGCACCTCCTCCAGCACCTCGGCGGGAGGACGGCTGCGCTCCCGGCCGCGGCGGTAGGGGATCACGCAGTAGGTGCACGCGCGCGAACAGCCCAGCACCACCGGGACGTTGGCCGACACCGGCGTGGCCCCCGGCGACGGCCGGCCGGCCATCGCGGACTCTCGCTCGAGCCGAAGCCGCCGTTCGGCGTTCCGTCCCGCTGAGTCGTCATCCGACCCCGCGAGCGCCTCGAGCAACGGGCGGGGATCCGACGGGGGAAGAAAGAAATCCACACCCGCCCACTCCTCTTCGACCGGCCGTCGCGTCGCGGGCCGATGGCCGACAAGGCACCCCATCAGCGCAATCTTCACCCCGGGGTGCCGGCGTTTCCAGGCGAGGACCTCCGCGAGGCGCGCCCGCGCCCGGTCCTCCGCCGACTGGCGGACGACACAGGTGTTGAGGATCAGCAGGTCCGCCTCGCCGGCGGCCGGACAGGCCGAATGGCCGGCGGCTTCCAGCGCTTCGCTAAGCCGGCGAGAGTCGGCCTCGTTCATCTGGCAGCCAATGGTCCAGATGTGGAACTTCATCGCGACGCGGGGGATAGGATCAGCGGAGGCCCCACTCGCGGGCGCGCGCGGCCGCCTCCCGGCCGGCGCGGAAGCGGGCGGTTGGGCTGAGGGTGCGGGCCAGCAGGTCGCAGACCGGTGCGCCGCGCCGTTCGTCGCAGAGCGCGGCCAGCCGGCACCAGACGTAAGCGAAATACGGGTCAGCGGCGACGCCACGGCCCTCGGCATGGAGACGTGCCAGGGCCAGCATGGCGTCCACCACGCCCTCGCGGGCGGCCTGTTCGTACCACGCCGCCGCGGCAGCGGGGTCGGGCGGAGGCCCCTCCTCCAGTCGGCGGGCCAGGTCCATCTGGGCCGCGGGATGACCGCGCTCCGCCGCCCGTCTCAGCCAGAGCATCGCCGCCTTCGCGTCCGCCGCGCCGCCACGGCCCTCGGCCAGCGCCCGGGCCAGGCGGTACATCGACGGCGCGTACCCGAGGTCGGCCGACCGCCGCCACAGGGCGACGGCGCGGGCCTCGTCCCGTTCGACGCCTTCGCCGGCGGCCAGATGCTCCGCCACGCGAGCCATTGCGTCGGGCCGTCCCTGTAGGGCCGCCCGCGCCCACCACTCGAGGGCGGCGGGGAGGTCCCGGCCCACGCCGCGTCCCGTCGCCAACCGGTCGGCGTAGGCGACCTGTGCGGCGACGTCGCCGCGCTCCGCGGCGTCGCGCAGGATCGCCAGCTCGGCCGTCTCGTCCTCAGTACCGCGCAGCGCCACCGCGCCGAGGAGCAGTGCCGCCGCGGCCGACCGTCGATGAGCGCCTGGATCACATCTCATCGCAGAATGGTCCCCAAACCCAGTCTACCGCCGACTCCACCGCTATTCGAGCATCTTGTCGTAGAACTCAACGATGTGGTCGGCCCGATCGCTCTCCATCCACGCGATCGAATCCCGCGGGTGCTGGTTCAGGGCACCCGAGATCGCATGCGGGATGCTGTAGCCCCAAGGGATCGTTTTGTGGAGCGGGAAAAAGTGCTTCTCGATGCGCTCCAGCAGCGGCCGCACATTGAACTTGGGGTTCTTCAGGAGCATCCGCAGTAGCTCGCTCGGACAGTTGCCCGTGCCGCGACCCAGGCCGTTGATCGTGACGTCCACCCGGTTCGCGCCGGCGATCAGCGCCTCGATCGTGTTCGCGTAGGCCATCTGCATGTTGTTGTGCCCGTGGATGTCCACCCCACTGTCCTCGCTGACGTAGCGGAGGAACAGCCGCACGTAATCCCGGATCTGCTCCGAGTACAGCACGCCAAAATTGTCCACCACATAGAGCACGTGGACGGGCGTCTTCTCGACCCCTTTGGCCAACGCTGTGCGCAGCTCGGACTCCGGCATCGTCAAGAGGGCCATCAGGTTCAACGTCGTCTCGTAACCTTATGTCGGCGGCGTCCTTGATCAGGTCGATCGCTGCCGGGATCTGGTCCACGTAGCAGACGCCCCGGATGCAGTCAAGGACGGTCTGCTTCTTCGGCAGGATACCGCACTTGGAATTCGTGCGGCCGACGTCGGCCATGACCGACAGCTTCAGCGGAGGCGATTCGTGGCCGACGATGCGGCGCAAGTCGTCCTCGTCGCAGAACCGCCAGGGGCCGTTCTCGTCGACCGAGTACAGCGCCTTGTCGGCCTTATACCCCAGTTCCATGTAATCCACCCCCGCCTCGCAGCAGGCGCGGACGAACTCGTCGCCGAATCGATGGTCGTTCCTCAGCCCGCCGTGCCGGATCGTGCAGTCCGGGACCTTGATGGAGGGCCGACAGGTGACCCACGAGTCTCGGTGTATCCCCTCCTTGCGTTCTCACGGAATACGGAACCTTTTCGTCGGAGCCGCCGTTTCTAGCCCCGGGGCCGGCACGGCGGCGCTCGGCAGTCAGGGCGACGGCAGATGGCGGACCTCGAGGTTGCGGTACCAGATCGTGCTCTTCGGGTCGTGCGCTTGCAGCGCGATCGTGCCAGAGGACAGACGCCGCCCCGGCATGTTTGCCGGCGAGGTCCATTGCTCCGGCTCCGTCCAGTCCGCCGTCGTCGTTCCGTTGATCGCGATCCGGATACGTCGGCCCTCCACCCGGATCTGGTAGTCGAACCACTCCTCGTCCCGGGCCGGCGATGTGTGGAGCACGTCGCAGATCGCGTACAGTCCGCCCGTCTTCCTCGGGTCCTTATGGGTGTTGTTTACCTGGCACTCGTAGCCCCGCCCGGGCCAGCCCTTCTCCTGGAAGGCGGTGTGAAAATAGATGCCCGAGTTCGCGCCGGGTGCCGTTCGCACCT
Source organism: uncultured bacterium (assembly GCA_937139365.1). Lineage (GTDB taxonomy): Bacteria > Verrucomicrobiota > Kiritimatiellia > PWTM01 > PWTM01 > CAACVY01. The sequence goes on from CAKZPT010000077.1 coordinate 20,497, forward strand.
GGCACCGGAACTCGAAGTTCGTGAACGACGCGCGGCCGTCCGGCCCCGTGTAGAAAAGATGCGCCCGGCCGCCCGAGACCTTCAGCGCGCCGTCCTCGGCCGAGACGACTCCGGGCGTCTCCTCGTTGGACCGCCAGCCCTCCAGCGTGCGGCCGTCGAACATCCGGATCCATCCGCCGTCGGCCGCGCCCGCAGCGGCAATTCCTCCGAGCAGCGCCCCCAGTAACACATTTCCTCTCATGCCGCCCATGTACGGCAGGGACGCCGATTTGTCCACCTCGACCGAGACCGCGGCTGGCAAATGGCGGTGGAGCGGCTATGTTGTTTGGAGGAGATCCCATCCATGAGTTCTGTCGCCGACACCGTCCATCGAGTTGCCGTCGCCGAGGCCGCCCGGTTCGCCGATCCGATCCGACCTCCGGCGCCCGCCTCCCCGGCCTGGTCGGCCCTGCGCGCGCTGGGCACGCGGCTATGGCTCGATACCGGCGACATCGAGGCGGCCGACCGCCTGTGGACGGCGGAGTTCGAGGCATTGACTACGAACAACACCCTGCTCAACGCGGAGGTTCAGAAAGGCCTGTACGACGAGACGATCCGTCGCGCCGCCTCGGAGCTGCGGCGTGCGTCCCCGTCGCTGGCGGCGGATGACCTCCGCCTCGAGATCGCGTTCCTGTTGAACGCCGTCCACGGCCTGCGGCTGGCGCGGCGGTTTTCCGCCGACGTGAGCGTGGAACTGCACACCGATCTGGCGCACGACGTCGGCCGGTCGGTGGAATACGGCCTGCGGTACCGGGAGCTGTGCCCTGACCGGTTCATCGTGAAGGTGCCGTTGACGCCGGCCGGTTACCTGGCGGCGCGGCGGCTGGCGGTGGAGGGGGTCCGCGTCAATTTCACGCTCGGATTCTCGGCCCGGCAGAACCTCGTCGCGGCCGTGGTCGCGCGGCCGGGATGGGTCAACGTGTTCATGGGCCGCCTCAACGCGTTCGTCGCCGACAACCGGCTCGGCGACGGCCGCAACGTCGGCGAAAAGGCCAGCCTCGCGTGCCAGCGCGTCATCTTCCGGGCACGGGCCGCCGGCAGCCCAACGCGGCTGATCGGCGCGAGCATGCGCGATGCCTCGCAGGTGGCGGCGTTGGCGGGACTGGACGTGTACACGATGCCGCCCAAGGTCGCCGCCGAGTATGCCCGCGATCCGGCGGACGTGCTGCGGTCCCGCTGTGACGACGACCCGCCAGTCGCGCTGGCGGAGGGGATGTCGCTCGATGCGTTCGCTGCCGCGACGCTGTGGGACGTCCCCGAGGGATTCCAACGCGCCGTGGAACGCCTCGCCGCCTCGCCGGTGGATCTGGCGGGGCCGGACGAACTGGCGGCGTTCTTCTACCGCGAAGGGTTCGCCGACCTGCTGCCCGATTGGTCGGGCGGGGATCTCCGGCGGATCGCCGCAGAGGGCAAGATTCCGAAGTTCGAGTCGTGGAGGGCGGACCTGGGCTCTCGCCGCATTGGGCTCGATGCGCTGATGAACGCGGCCGGACTGGCGAGCTTCGCCGCCGACCAGGCCGCGCTGGACCGCCGCATCCTGTCCCTGCTTTGAAGAACCGGTTCCGCCGCGGCGCTGAAACACCGTGTGTTCGTCCCGGCTCGAGCAAACTCGAGCCTTCCAATCGCGGATGAACCCTGCGACACCCGCGCGCCGTGAGGCCTCAGTTGGCTGCGGCCGTTAACAATCGCAGGAATCGGCCCGCGCATCTCCAACCGCGCGGTTCGTCCGGTTGAAGGAGGTCCAGGCGGCAGGCATACTGGTGCGCTGTGTCTCATGCGGGCGGATGGGCGGCGCTGGCCACGGCGGTCTGCTGGACCGTCAGCGCGATGGCGAGTTCGCTGGCCGGGGAGCGGATCGGCTCAATCCCCGTCAACGTGCTGCGCCTGGCGATGGCGTGTCCCGCGGTGGCGGCGGTGGCCACTTGGCTGCACGGTCCGGAGGCGCTGCTGGGCGCCTCGGCGGCGGCCTGGCGGCCGCTGCTGCTATCGGGTTTCGTCGGCTATTTCCTCGGGGATCTCTGCTTGTTTCGCGCCTTGGTCGAGATCGGGCCGCGGCGGAGCCTGCTAGTGATGTCGCTGGCGCCGCCGATTACAGTGGCGATCGCGGCGGCCTGGCTGGGGGAACAGCTGGCCGCTCATCACTACATAGCGATGGGGCTGACGCTGGCCGGCGTCGCAACGGTGGTGACGGAGCGCGTGGGGGCCGGCGAACCCCGGCGGCCCACGCGGCGGGGCTGGTGGCTGGCGTTCGGCGGCTGCCTCGGACAGGCGGTGGGCATGGTACTGGCGAAGGAGGGGGTCGCGCACACGGCCTCGGCATGGGTCGCCTCCGCGATGCGGCTGACGGCCGGGGCCACGGCGTTCCTCGTGTTGGCCGCCGTGCGCCGGGAGGGCGGACGGCTGCGGCAGGCGCTTCGCGACGCGCCGGCGTTGGGTCTGGTCGCGCTCGGCGCCCTGGCGGGGCCGATCGGTGGGGTAACGCTGATGTTGTTCGCGCTGACGCGAATCCCGGCCGGCCTGGCGCAGACCTTCGCCGCCACCACGCCCGTTCTGATCATCCCTCTCAGTCGGGCAATCCACCGAGAGCAGATCGGATTGCGTGCACTCGCCGGCGCGGCCCTGGCCGTCGCCGGCGTGGCGCTGTTGTTCCATCGCTGCTAGGCTTCGAGATCGGCGGCCGCAGCGACGCGGTAGGGCCGGCGGAGGGCGGCTCCGCTCGCCAAGCCCCCGTTATAGATGGCACATCGCGTTAACCTTTCTCGCGATCGTCGCGTGGGCGGCATCCACGTGCAACACGTCGCACTCGTTGCCGAGAATGAACGGGTGCCCCGTGGCCCGCATCCGGTTCGCGAGATCCTCGGCCATTCGCGTGACCTTCTCTAGCGGCATCTCGGCGTCGGAGTAGAACTTTTTTGTCGGCAGGTTGCCGAATAACACAGTCCTCCCCGAGACGAGCGGGGCGACCGAAGGCAGGTCCACGGACGATCCGAGGATGAGGATGGCCGGGCCGAGGCCCCCGAAGGCTTAGATCATGTTGTCGGTGACCTCGCCGCAGTTGTGGAAGATCAGCTCGCCGCCGTAGTCGCCGATCCGCGCCCGCAGACGGCGGTTCGGCGTCATTACGTAGCGTTCGAAGTGCGTTGCACCGCGGGCCATCTGCTCCGGATCGATGAAGAACTGGGTATAGCGGCGGGCTCACAGACTCAGATCGCGGCGGCGCCGGCCTCGAGACCGAAGCCGGCGAGTTCCTCGAAGGCATCGACGTCCGCGACGACGAATTCGAAGACTGGCTTGCCCTCGAGCGCAGCTACTGGCGCAAGCTCCAGGAGGACCGGCGGGAGAGCGGCATTGTCGCCC
>CAKZPT010000078.1 GCA_937139365.1 uncultured bacterium
CGGAGAGCACGATCGTCGGCATGGCGGTGGGCCGGGCGTTGGCGGGCGGCCGGCCGGTCGCTTTCCTTCAGTTCGCCGACTTCTTTCCGCTGGCCTACAACCAGTTGATGGCCGAGATGGCCGCGATCGAATGGCGCACGGGGGGGCGGTACTCCGTTCCCGTGATCGTCCTGGCCGTCTGCGGGGGCTATCGCGCGGGGCTGGGCCCCTACCATGCGCAAAGCCCCGAGGCCCCCCTGGCCGCGATGCCCGGCCTGAACGTTCTGATGCCCTCCACCGCGACGGACGCGGCCGGGTTGTTGCGCGCCGCGTTCGAGTCGGGCCAGCCGACGGTGTTCCTGTATCCGAAAGCCCTGTTGAACGACCGACGCCTCGCCGCGCCGGCGACGCTGGAGCGGCTGTTCGTTCCCATCGGCCGTGCACGCCGCAGGCGGACGGGCCGCGACCTGACCCTGGTCGCGTGGGGCAACACCGTGGGGCTGTGCGAAGAGGCCGCCGCCGCGCTCGCCGCCGCCGGCATCGAATCGGACGTGCTCGATCTGCGATCCCTCTGCCCTTGGGACCGGGAGGCCGTGCTCGCCTCCGTGCGCCGCACCGGACGCCTGCTCGTCGTCCACGAGGCCCCGGCGTTCTGCGGCCTCGGGGCGGAGGTAATGGCGACGGTCGCCGAAGAGGCGGCGAACTTTGTCCGCATGGCGCGCGTCACCGGCCCGGACTCGCTTCCGCCGTTCCATGCCGGCCTGCACCTTCGCTCGCTGCCGTCGGTCCGCTCGATCCTGGAAGCCGCGGCGGACATGTTGGACCTCGAGCTCTCGTGGGAGCGCCCGCCGGCGGACGTTCCCGGCACGCTGACGGTGCCGGCGGCGGGCTCGAGCCCCTCGGACGAGAACATCCGGATCGTCCGTTTCCACGTACAACCGGGCGACGCGGTCGCCGCAGGCGCGCTGCTGGCGTCCGTCGAGGCCGACAAGGCGCCGCACGAGATCGCCGCCCCCGCGGCGGGGGTCGTTACGGAGCTGCTCGCGGAAGAGGGCCAGGTCCTGCCCGCCGGCGCGCCGCTGGTGCGCCTGCGGGATGTCGTCGCGATCTCCGCCGCAGCGCCTCCGACCGCCGAGCGCCCCGTCCTCCGCCGCCGCCCGATGCCGAAACGCGCCCGGGCGGCGGCGTCCGGCAGCCCGACGGACGTCATCCTTTCGGCCATCTGCCACACCACCGGTTCGCGCGAGATCACCAACGAGGAGCTCGTCCGGGCGCATCCCGAGTGGAACTCCGGCGATGTCGTTCAGCGGACAGGGATCGAAAAGCGTTACTGGATCGGACCGGGCGAAAACGCCTTGACGCTCGCGGTGTCGGCCTGCCGGAAGCTGTTCGACCGGCTCGGCGCCACGCTGGCCGACGTTGATGCGATCATCTGCAGCACCGGCACCCCCCTCTCCACCACCCCGTCGCTCGCCTGCCGCATCCTGCGCGAGCTCAACGGCCTTGGCGCTCCGGTGGAGATGCAGGCGCACGATCTCAACGCCGCCTGCACGGGTTACCTCTATGCGCTGCAGCAGGCGTGGGACATGCTCCAGCAAAACCCGGACCACCGGATCCTGCTGGTGACCTCCGAGACGCTTTCGCCGATGCTCGACCCCGCCGACCCCGGCACCCTATTTCTGTTCGGCGACGCCGCCACCGCCTCGATGGTGTCAAGCCGGCCGCATCCCGGCGGCATCAACCTGCGCGTCCACCGTCCGGTCCTCTCGGCGCTCGGCGAGGAAGAACGGGTGCTGTACGTCCCCGCGATGAACAGCGGCGGGCACATCCAGATGGACGGCCGTCACGTGTTCCGCGTCGCCGTGCGCAAGATGATCGAGATGCTGGACCGTGCCTGCGCGGCGAGCGGCATGACCGTGCAGGACCTCTCGATGATCGTGCCCCACCAGGCGAACGAACGGATCATCGAGGCGATCCAGAAGGCGATCCGATTTCCGACGGAGAAGGTCTTCTTCTACATCCGGGACTACGGTAACACCTCCTCGAACACGATCCCGCTGGCGCTGGAGGCCCTGATCCCGGGCCGGCCGGCGGGGGAACGCATCGGTCTGACGGCCTTCGGGGGCGGCTTCACGTTCGGCGCCGCGGTGCTGGAACTCCTGGGGGCCTGACGCCCGGCTTGCGGACGCGCTGGCATCGACCGCTCTTCCGGACTAGGTTGTGCGGCCGTGTCCTCCGTGGAGCCCGCATTCGGCGACTGGTCGCGCGCCTGGGCCTCGTGGACCCCGCGCGAGCGGGCCACGCTGTTGTTTCTCCGCCGCGACGGCCGGCTCCTGCTCATCGAAAAGAAGCGCGGGTTCGGCGCCGGCAAGGTCAATGCCCCCGGCGGCCGGATCGCCGAGGGCGAGACTCCGGCCGCGGCCGCCGTGCGGGAGGCGATGGAAGAGGTCGGCCTGCGCCCGCTCGATCCGACCCTCGTCGGATCGCTGAGCTTCCAGTTCGCCGACGGCTATTCGATCCACGCAACGGTGTTCCTGGCCACCCGCGCCGAAGGCGCCGAGGTGGAGACGCCGGAGGCCGTGCCGTTCTGGGTGGCGGAGGACGCCATTCCGTACGAGCGGATGTGGACCGACGACCGGGTCTGGCTGCCGCACGTGCTGGCCGGGCGGACGATCGCCGGTCGGTTCTGGTTCGACGGTGACCGAATGGTCCGGTACGGGCTCTCGATCGGCCCCGCGTTCAGGTGAGATGCGCTCAGCCCGTACCGCGCAGGCGCGCCTCGAGCGCGTCGAGGCGCCGCGCGAGGTTCTCCAGTTCCGCCCGGAACTCCGGCATCCTCATCGTGTAGGCGTGGATGCGTTTGAAGCGGTCCATCGGGATCGCGGGGGACCCCAACATCACCGAGCCGGGCGGCACGTCCTTCGACACCCCCGACTGCGCGCCGACCACCGCGCCGTCGCCGATCTCGAGGTGGCCCGAGACCCCGACCTGGCCCGCCAGGATCACCCGCGCTCCGACGGTGGTGCTCCCGGCGATCCCGACCTGCGCGACGATGACCGAATGGTCCCCGATGACGACGTTGTGGGCGATCTGCACGAGGTTGTCGATCTTGACGCCGCAGCCGATGACGGTCCGGCCGAACCGGGCCCGGTCCACGGTGGTGTTGGCGCCGATCTCGACGTCGTCGCCGACCACGACAATGCCCAGCTGGGGAATTTTCGTTCGCACACCGTTCGGGGCGGCGACGTAGCCGAAGCCGTCGCTGCCGATCACGACGCCGTTGTGGAGGATCACGCGATCGCCGAGGCGGCATCGCTCCCGGATCGAGACATGGGGATACAGCCGGCAGTCGCAGCCGATGACCGCCTCGTGACCGACGTAGACGTGCGCGCTGATCACGGTGCGTGCGCCGATCCGGGCGCCGGCCTCGATCACGGCGTACGGCCCGACGCCGACGCCCTCCCCCATCTCCACCCCCTCGCCGATCACCGCGGTGGGATGCACGCCCGCCGGATCGGGCGGCGGGGGAGGAGCGAACAACTCGGCCGCCTTCGCGAAGGCGGCATCGGGGTTCTCGACCCGGATCAGCGTGGCGGACGAGGGGCGGTCCCACGCCTCGGCGACAATCACGGCGGTGGCTCGCGTGCGGGCGACATCGGCGGCATACCGCCGGTTCACAACGAACGTGACGTCGCCGGGCTGGGCCTCGCGGATGCCCGCCACCGCGTGGACCCACGCGCCCTCGTCGCCCTCGCACCGGCCGCCGATCCGGCGCGCCAGCTCTCCGACCGTCATCGCCGGCCGGTTCATCGGGACCTCACTTCCGGCCGTCGCCGCCACCCTTGTTGTCGCCAGAGGCCTCGGCCTTTCGCGGCGCGGAAGCGGGCGGCACGTCGGCCGGCGCGCCCTTGTTCAACTCCCGGAGGATCTCCTCGGTGACGTCGTTGCGGGGATCCACGTAGAGCACGCTCTCGATGCCGTTCAATGTCGCACCGGAGGAGTCGATCACCGACAGCAGGCCCTTCTCCCGGGCGTATTTCTGAATGACCTCCTTGATCTCGCCCACCAGACCGCGCCGCATCCGGCGACTCTGCTCCTCGAGCTGCTTGGTGCGCCGCTCGCGAAAGCCCTGCACGCGGGCCTCCTGCTCGCGGATCGCCATGACCTTCTCCTCGGCCGCGTTGCGCTTGGCGGCACGCACCTCGTCGCTCAGCGCCGTGTTCAGCGACTCCTCGCGCAGCGCGTTGAACTCCTTTTGGAGCTTCTCGACCTCGGCGAGGATGCCCTTCAGCTCCTCGTCGAACTCCCGCGCCTGCGCCTTCAACTGCGCGTCGGCCACGCGGGTCTTGTAGTACTCGTTGAAGCAGCGATCGAGGTTGACGAACACGATGCCCGCGCGACGCTCCTGCGCCGCAGCGGCCGCGGCGCACGCCAGCGCCGCCGCGACCACCCACCGCAAACCTATGCGCATTGACCGGATCCTTTCCACGGCCCTCAGAACGGATAGCCGAACGAGATGTTGAACCGACCGTTGTCGTCGCGGTTGTGTCTCTCCGCATCGATCTGCCATGCGTAGTCGATCCGCAACGGCAGCATCGGGAGGTCCAACCGCACCCCGACACCGTAGCCGGAATTCCACTCCAGATCAAACGTCCAGGGGTCCCCCCAGACCATGCCGCCGTCCACGAACGCCGCGAGCCGGACCATCTTGTAGACCGGCACCGTGTACTCGGCCGACGCGAACCCCATCGAGCGGCCGCCGATCGGCTCGCCGCCATCGTCCACCGGGCCGACGTGACGGTAACGGAAGGCGCGCACCGTGTAGAGGCCGCCGAGGAAGAACCGGTCGAACAGCGGCACCCGCTCCTCGTCGCCCCAGGCGTCCATCATGCCTACTTGCCCGCGGAGGATCAGGATCTGTCCCCGCCAGACGGGGACGTACTGGGTCGACCGCAGCTCGAGGCGGTACCACTGCGTGTCGCCGCCGAGCGGGCCGCCGGCGATCTCCGCGCTGGCGCGGGCGTAATTGCCCCGCGTCGGCAACCGCGTCCGGTCCCGCGTGTCGCGCGCCAGCGACAACTCGACCGAGCTCTTCAGCCGGCTGCCCTCCTCGGCGCGGATCACCTCGCTGGCGGAGTCCTCCACGTTAGAGATCTCGATCCGCTCCAGGCCGTAGCCGAGGCCGGCCGAGTAGTAGCGCCCGATCGGAAGCTCGAGCGTCGCCTGTCCGCCCAAGCGCCCGACGTCGTACAACGAGCTGAAGTAGCTGGACTCGCGGTGGTAGAGGTCCACCGTCAACCGCAGTTTCCGGTCGAGCAAGTACGGCTCGATGAACGTCAGGTAGTAGTCCTGGCGGCGCGTGCCGTACATCGTGCCGACCCGTAGTTTCTGCCCGCCGCCGAACGGCGGCCAGGCGCCGAGGTCCACGTTGCCATGCCCGATCTCGAGCCGGCCGACGATGCGGTCGATGGAGGAAAACGCCACGCCGGCCTCGGCCGTGCCCATGCGGTCTTCCGTGACCTCGATCACCAGATCGTGCCGGCCCGGCTCGGGGCTCGGCTCGGTCACCGCGGACACGTGCGAAAAGTAGCCCAGGTTGCGCACGCGGCTTTCGCTGATCTTCACGCGCCCCCGGTGGTAGGGCTCGCCCGGCGCCACGACGAGCTCGCGCCGGATCACGGACTCCTTCGTCACCACGTTGCCGCGAATAAGGATGTCGCGGAGGGTCGAGATCTCCCCCTCGTGCACTTCGAGCCGCACGTCGCCGACGCCGCGCTGGGCGTCGGCGCGGACCGACACCCGCACACGCGCGTCCGCGTAGCCTCGATTGCCGTAATGGTCCTGGATCGCGTCCCGGGTGTCGTCGAGCGCGGCCTGCGAAGCGGGGGCCCCGGGCACGAGGCGGACGAGCCGGGCGACATCCGCCGTCGGGAAACGCGTCACGCCTTCGATCGACACCGTTCCCCACCGGTAGCGCGGCCCCTCGGAGACGGCGTACTTCAGCTCGACGCGGTCATCGTCGAGGGGGACGATGGCCGGTCCGCGCACGACCGCATCGAGGTACCCGAGGTCGCGCAGCGCGCGCGCGAGGGCATGCTCGTCGGCCCGCTGCAGGTCGTCGTCGAGGCGCCCGGCCCCGGTGATCCAGTGAACGGGATTGTACCAGCGAAACCGGGTCTGCTTCATCCGGGAGCGCAGTTCGGACTCCGGCACCGCGGTGGCGCCGATGATACGGATCTGCGCGACGCGGGCCCGTCTTCCTTCCTTCACGGTCACGAAGAGCCGGACGGCGCCGGGATCCCGTCCCGGCTCGAACCGCCAGGCGACGCGGGCCTCCGGATAGAACCGCTTGTCGTACTCCTCGCGAACCCGCCGGGCCCCAGCCGCCAGGATCGCATCGTCCACGGGGCTGCCCACCCCCACGTCGAGCCATTCCCGCACCTTCCGGTTGCCGACCTCGTCCGCCCCGCGGACCTCGATGCTTTCCACCAGCGGGCGCGGATCCACCTCGATCACGATGTCCACCGCGTCGGAGCCCGACCGCGGACAGGCGCGGATCCGGACGGAGCTAAACCGGCCGGTGCGTTCGAGGGCCCGCGTATCGCGCATGACGCGAGACGCGTCGAACGGCTGACCGGTCCGCGTCTCGACCGCCGTGAGCACGGAGGCGGGGTCCACGGGATGACGGCCGACGCTTTCCACGCGCACCTCGCCCACGACCTGGCCGCCGGCCACCGTCGTCCAGAGCGCCCAGGCCACCGCCGCCGCACCGGCCCTCATTAGTCGAACCCTCCCTCGCTGGGTTGGATGCCCCGCCCCGAATCGGCGTGCTCCGGCGCCAGCTCGCTGAACCGCGTGTATTCCTCCTCGAACAGCATCGCGACCTCGCCGGTCCTGCCGTTGCGGTGCTTGGCGATGTCCACGATCGCCAACCCGGGGATCGTTTCCGCTCGTTTGCGCTGGGGGTCGTTGCCGAGCTTGTTGCGCGCCGGCAACCGCAGCAGCATGACGACGTCGGCGTCCTGTTCGATCGAGCCGGAGTCGCGCAGGTCGGAGAGCTTCGGCACCCCGCTGCGATCGCGGGTCTCGGGCTGGCGGTTGAGCTGGCTCAACACCAGCACCGGCACCCGCAATTCCTTCGCCATCGCCTTCAGCATGCCGGAGATCCGCTGGATCATCAGCTGCTGGTTGTTGGGGTCCACGTCCCGGTGCTGGAGCAGCTGAAGGTAGTCCACGACGACAAGGCCGATGTCGTGCGAGCGCTTGAGGCGCCGGGCACGGGCGCGGAGCTCCATGATGTCCAGTCCCGCCGTGTCGTCGACGAACATCCGGACCTGTTTCAGCTCGTTCGCCGCCCGGACCAACCGACGGGAATCGTCGCTGGTGCACAGTCGTTCGACGACACGGCTCCACGAGACGCCGGCCCGCGAGCAAAGCATGCGGCGGACGATCGCCCCGGCCGACATCTCGAGGCTGAAGACCGCCACCGACCGCCCCTGGCGGTCCTCCGCGCCGTAGCCGGAGACGGGGTTGTATCCGGTGGCGACGCTCTCGGCGATGTTCATCGCCAACGAGGTCTTTCCCATCGAGGGACGGGCAGCCAGCACGATCATCTCGCCGTCGTGCAGGCCGAACAGCACCTTGTCGAGCGAGGGGAACCCGGTGCTCAGGCCGGTGAGGCGCCCGCTGGGCCGCGAAATCAGCCGGGCGATCTCCTCCGAGGCATGGTCGATGTGGCCCGCCCAGCTCGACAGCGTCCGCCGGTCGAGGTTGCGGATCTCGAACAGCGATTCCTCCGCCTGCCCCAGCACCTCCCAGGCATCCTGCCGGCCGCTGCGCAGGCATCGCTCGGCGATCCGCTGGCTGCACCAGAACAACTCCCGCAGCAGGTACTTCTGCTGCAGGATGTCCAGGTAATAGGTCGCGCTCTCCGCGGTCGGCACCCGCTCGATCAGCCCTTGTAGAAACGCCTCCCCGCCGAGGTCGTCGAGCTCGCCGAGGTCCTTCAATCGCGCCGAGAGCGTGGTCAGATCCACCGCCACGCGGCGCTGATGCATCTCGGAAGCGACCTGGAAGAGTCGGCGGCGGACGGGGTCGTAGAAGGCGGCCGCATCGATCCGGCGGCTGGCGCAGAGGTCGAGCACGCGCTCCGAGTCGATCAGCACGCAGGCCAACAGTCCCAGCTCGGCCTCGTCGCTGTGGGGGGGAACGCGTCCCTCCGCGGTCTCGGAACCCTCCGGTCCGGCCGACGGGCGTGGGCGGTCGGAGGGCATGAAAGCTACTCCTCGACCACCCAGACCTTCACCTGCGCCTCGACGTCGGGCGCGAGCTTGACGGCCACCTTGAACACGCCGAGTTCGCGGATCGGCTCGGGGAGATCGACGGCGTGGCGATCCACCTCAATTCCCTGCAGCTTCAGCGCATCGGCGATGTGGGCGGGCATCACCGAGCCGAAGAGCTTGTTTTCGGCGCCCGCGCGGGCGCGGATGGTCACCGACGTCTCCGAGATGCGGCGGGCCAAATCTTTCGCCGCCTGCAGCCGCGCGGCCTCCTCGGCGGCGCGGGTGGCGCGCTGGCGTTCCCAGCGCCGCCGCGCCGCGACGGTGACTGGCTCGGCCAGGCCGCGGGGGATCAGGTAGTTGCGGGCGTAGCCGTCGGCCACGCGCACCACGTCCCCATCGGTGCCCAGCCCTTCGACGGATTTCATCAGGATGACTTCCATGGGTTCGTCTCCGTCGCTGGCGCGTCAGGGCAGCAGGCCGAGCACACGGGCCCGGCCAATCGCCTGGCGGATCGCCCGCTGCTGTCGGGCCGTCGTGCCGGACAGGCGCCTGGGCATGATCTTTCCCCGCTCGGTCATGAACTTCTTAAGGAGTTCGCAGTCCTTGTAGTCGATGCGGGTGACCCCTTGAAGGTAGCGCGTGCCGCGCTTGGGGCCGCTGTCCTTGGTTCGTTTGGGCATGGTCGTCCTCCGGTTGGGATGGGCTCAAAACGGCAGGTCCTCGGCGTCGCGACGGCCGGCCTCGCGGTTCGCGCGGCCCGTCGGGGGTTCGTCGGCCGGCGGTTCCGCCGATGTCGGTTCGACGGCATCCCCCTCGCCTTCCGGAGCCGCGTCCTCAAAGCGCCGGCGTTCCTCGGCGCCCCGGCCGCCCAGAAACTCGAAATTCTCCGCCACCACGCTGATCCGGCTCTGGCGGCCGCCCGCCTTGTCCGTCCACTCCTCCAGCCGCAGCCGGCCCTCGACGAACAACGGGGAGCCGGCGCGCAGGTAGCGCGAGACCACCTCGGCGCGCGGTCCGAACACGGACACGTCGATGAACAACGTCTCTTCCCGGTCTTGACCGTTGCGGTCGCGAAACCGGCGGTTCACGGCGAGTCGAAAGCCGGCGACGGGGTCGCCCGACGGCAGCTTGCGCAGCGTCGGATCTCGCGTGAGGTTGCCGATCAGAAAGACCTTATTCAGCGACGCCATGGCTGGCGGCCTCCGCCGGAGCGGGCGTGTCGTCGGCCTGGTAGAACTCGGCGCGGAACACCTCCTCGGACAGCCGGCACCGTTCCCGCAACGCGGGGACCTTGTCGCCGTCGAGGCGGAACATGATCACGACATAATGGCCGGCCGTTCGGCGCTTCAGACGCCGGGCGAACGTGCGTTTGCCCAGGCGCGTCATGGTCTCGACCGTCCCGCCGAGCTTCTCGATGTCGGCCTTCACCCTGGCGACGGCCGCGTCGAGCTGCTCGTCCTTCAGCGAGTCCGGAAAGATGAACATGCCCTCGTATCGGTTCACGGTTGCTGGATCTCCTTCGGTTCGGCGTTGAACCGGTTCATCGCCCGGTCCACGCCCTCGGTCACGCAGGCCACCACGGCGTCCGCCGCCCGGTCGAACGCCGCCTCCGCCACGGGGACCTCGGCGGCGTCGAAGATCGACAGGACATGGGCGACGGTGTCGCGGCCCGCCGCGTCCCGGCCGATGCCTACCCGCACGCGCGGAAACTCGTCGCCGCCGACCGCGTCGATGACGGACTGCGTCCCTCGGTGGCCTCCGGCGCCGCCGCGCGGCCGGATGCGGATCGTCCCCAGGGGCAGGTCCACGTCGTCGTACACCAGCAGCAGCTCGGCCAGCGTCCATCGATGCCAGCGCAGCAGCGCGGCCACGGCCGTGCCGCTCTCGTTCATGAAGGTCATCGGTTCGACCAGCACGACCCGCCGTCCGCCGGGCAAGTCGGCCGCCGCGCAGCGCGCCGCCGCCTGTCGGCTGTCGCGGAACCGCGCCCCGACCCGCTCGGCCACGCGCTCCACGACACGAAAGCCGGCGTTGTGCCGCGTCCGCGCGTATTCCGCGCCCGGATTGCCCAACCCCACGACCATCCTGACCACGTCCGGTTCCGATTCCTCCGCCGGCCTCCCGCGGCCGTCGCGTCACTTGCCGCCCTTCTCTTTCCCGCCCTTGGCGGCCTCCTTGGCCGCCCCCGCCTCTTTCGCCGCCCCTTCCTTGGCGGGGGCCGGGGCCTTGGCCTCGGCGGCCTCGCCTTC
>CAKZPT010000079.1 GCA_937139365.1 uncultured bacterium
CATGGTGCCAGGTGGCCGTGCCGTCCGGCTTGATGCGCGGCGTTCTCATGGCTCGCCGCCTCCCGGAGCCGACGCCCCATGCGCCAGCCCCACACCACCCAGAAGGCGCGAGCCGCGAGTTTTTCCGTAGAGGCGGTAAATGGCTGAAATTCTCGATGGACGGAGCCGGACGCTTGGAACGGCACATGCCGGGCACTGGGCAGATAGATGAGGGCGCGCTTGCCGTCACACCGAAGCGGCGTACACTACGGCCATGAGCACGCGGAATAATTCACATGCCTGGCACCGGGAGAACGGGGGATCGCGGTAGGCCGAAGCCTATGCTGCGCGACTCCCCGGGTTACTCCGGGGTTTTTCATTTCCGGAGAAGAGCCGGAGCTTCGGGATGCTGGCCAAGCGAATCATACCGTGCCTCGATGTGACGGGCGGACGGGTCGTCAAGGGCGTGAAGTTCGTGGAGCTTCGCGACGCCGGCGATCCCGTGGAATGCGCCCGCGCTTACGAGGCACAGGGCGCCGACGAACTTGCTTTCCTCGACATCACGGCCTCCCACGAGGGACGGGACACCATGGTGGCGATCGTGCAGTCGGTCGCCGAATGCGTCTTCATGCCACTGACCGTGGGAGGAGGGATCCGCAACGTCTCGGACATCCGCCGCATGCTGCAGGCCGGAGCGGACAAGGTGTCGGTCAACACCGCCGCCGTGGAGCGGCCAGAACTCATCTCCGAAGGGGCGCGGCGGTTCGGAAGTCAGTGCATTGTGCTGGCGATCGACGCCCGTCGCCGCGGTCCGGGCCAGTGGGAGGTCTTCACCCATGGCGGACGACGGCCAACGGGTGTGGACGCCGTGGAATGGGCGCGCGAAGGCGTTCGCCGTGGCGCCGGCGAGATCCTCCTGACCAGCATGGACTGCGACGGAACCCGCACGGGATACGATCTCGAACTGACGCGGTCGATCGCCGACGCGGTCCCGGTACCGATCATCGCGTCGGGCGGCGCCGGCACCCTCGAGCATCTGGTCGATGCGGTGACCATCGGCCGAGCGGACGCCGTGCTGGCAGCCTCGATTTTTCACTTCGGCGAGTTCAGCATTCCCGTGGCCAAGGCCCATTTGCGAGCGCGCGGCGTGGAGGTCCGACTGTGACCGCATCCGGGGGGGCATCATGAACGACTTGGAGGAAGGCTCCGCGCTTCGTCTCGATTTCGGCAAATTGAGCCAGGCGGCGGCCTGTGGCGGATTGATTCCCGTCGCTGTGCAGGACGCCGACTCCGGCCAAGTGCTGCTGGTCGCCTACACGAACGAAGCCGCGTTCCGCGCCGCCCTCGCCGCGCGGCGCCTCATCTTATGGAGCACATCCCGGAACGAACTGTGGGAGAAGGGACGCACCTCGGGCGATACGTTCGACCTGGTCGAGGTGCGGGTCAACTGTGAGCAAAATTCCCTTCTCTACCGCGTTCGCGCTCGGCGCGGCGGGATCTGCCACACCCGCGGCGCCGACGGCCGGCCGCGGACGACGTGCTTTTACCGCCGCCTCAACCTCGACACCGGCACGCTAGACATGGTGGAACCGTGAGCACGGCCACCAACGCAACGCGATTTCGAATCCATCCCGACCGGGCGGAGTTTCGCCGCCGCGCGGACGCGGGGAACCTCATTCCCGTCTGGGTCGAGGTTTTCGCCGACCAGGAAACGCCGGTCTCCGCCTACGAACGCGTTCGGGCCGTGCTGCGCCAAAGGGATCGGGCCTCGCACACGTTTCTTCTCGAAAGCGTGGAGGGCGGCGAACGGGTGGGACGGTATTCGTTCATCGGCGGCAAGCCGAGGGCGATCCTCCGAGCCTGGGGCCGGCGGGTCGTGGTGCAACACGAAGATGGCTCCCGCTCGACGATCCCCGACGCCGATCCGCTCGATGCGTTGCGCGCCTTCATGTCCCGGTACCGGCCAGTGCCGGACGACCGCCTGCCGCCCTTCATCGGCGGCGCGGTCGGTTTCCTCGGCTACGACGCGGTCGCCGTGTTCGAACCGACCGTGCCGGTCCGCCACGACCGCGCGTTACGGGCGCCGGACATGGTGTTCATGATCACGGACACCCTGCTGGTGTTCGACCGTGTACGGCATACCCTCAGGATCATCGCGAACGCGTGGATCCGAGACGGCGAAGATCCCGACGCAGCCTACGACGGGGCCGTGCGCGCCATCGAGGCGATGGCCTCCGCGCTGCTGGCGCCGCTGCCGCACGAACTCACCGATGTCCATCCGCCGGTCGAGGGGCTCACCCCGTGCTCGGCCATGGCGCGCGCAGAGTTCGAGGCGGCGGTGCGCCGCGCGCAGGACTACATCCGCGCCGGCGACGTGATTCAGGTGGTCCTCTCCCAGCGCGTCGAGGTGGATTTTTACGGCGATTCAGTAGACGTCTACCGCGCCTTGCGCTGGGTCAACCCATCGCCCTACATGTTCCTGCTGGACCTGGGCGACAGCGCGATGGTCGGCAGCTCGCCGGAGACCCACGTGCGGCTCGATCACGGCCACGCCGAGATCCGCCCCATCGCCGGCACGCGGCCGCGGTCCGAAGACCCCTTCGAGGATGAACGCCTTGGGAGGGAGTTGTTGAGCGACCCGAAGGAACGCGCAGAACACATCATGCTGGTGGACCTGGCTCGGAACGACCTCGGACGGGTTTGCACCTCCGGTTCGGTGAGGGTGCCGGAGCTGATGGTCATCGAGCGCTACAGCCACGTGATGCACATTGTCTCCGAGGTCGTCGGCCAGCTCGCCCCGGGCCGGGACGCCTACGACCTGATGCGGGCCACGTTCCCCGCCGGCACCGTGAGCGGAGCGCCGAAGATCCGCGCGATGCAGATCATCGCCGAGCTCGAGGCCTCGCGTCGCGGGCCGTACGCGGGCGCAGTGGCGTATTTTAGCTTCGACGGCAACCTCGACTCGTGCATCACGATCCGGACCCTCATCCTCGACGAGGGACGGGCCTACGTGCAGGCCGGCGCCGGCGTGGTCGCCGACTCCGATCCGGGCCGTGAGTACGAGGAAACCTGCAACAAGGCCCGGGCGCTGTTGTATGCCCTGGCGATGTCGCGCGCCTTCCGGTCGGGAAGGCCTCCCCCCGCATGATCTTGGTCATCGACAACTACGACTCGTTCACCTACAACCTCGTGCAGTACCTGTACGAACTGGGCGCCGAGGTCCGCGTCGTCCGGAACGACCAGATCACGCCCGCCGAGCTGGCCGCCGCGCCGCCCGAACGGCTGGTGGTCAGCCCCGGGCCGTGCACCCCTTCGGAGGCGGGCGTCTCGTGCGAGGCGATCCGCACCCTTGCAGGCCGGGCGCCGATCCTCGGCGTCTGCCTCGGTCATCAGTGCATCGGCCAGGTGTACGGGGGACGGATCGTCCGGGCGGCGCGCCTGATGCACGGAAAGACCTCGCCCATCCTGCACCGCGGTGAAGGGATTTTGGCGGGCATGCCCAATCCGTTCGAAGCCACCCGCTACCATTCGCTACTGATCGAACGGTCGTCCGTCCCCCCCAGCCTGCGAATCACGGCGGAGACCGCGGAAGGCGAGATCATGGCCGTGCAGCACGCCGACCTTCCGGTCTACGGCGTGCAGTTTCACCCCGAATCCATCCTCACACAGGACGGGCGGAGGATCCTCGAAAACTTTCTGAGGCTTTGATCGGCCAAAGGAGCCCCCATGGTCCGAATGTCCATTGTCTACCGCGGTGACTTGCGCTGCGAAGCGGTTCACGGCCCGTCGGGCTCGCGCGTCGAAACGGACGCCCCGGCGGACAACGGCGGCCGGGCCGAGCGTTTCTCGCCGACCGACCTGGTCGCCGCCGCGCTCGGCAGTTGCATGATGACGATCCTCGGCCTGCGCGCTCGGGAACGCGGCTGGGACCTGGCTGGCATGACCGCCGAGATCGAAAAGGAGATGGGCGGCCCGCCGCGTCAGATCCGGCGCATCGGAGTACGGTTGAATATGCCCATCGCGCTGGCGCCGGCCGACCGGGCCGAGGTCGAAGCGCTCGCGAAGGCCTGCCCCGTCGCGCGCAGCTTGCATCCCGCACTGGAAGCCGACATCCGCTTCGTCTGGCCGGAGAGGTGAATGCGCGGCGCGGCCCGCTATTCGCGCCGGTCGCCCGCCACCGCGTAGAGGCGGCGGTGAGTGGCGACATAGAGGCGTCCGTTGGCGGCGGCGGGTGAGCCCCAGATCGCGCCGCCCTCCAGCAACGCGTCACCGAGCACCTCCAACGCCGCGGCGGCGCGCAACGTGTGAAGCCGCCTCCGGTGAGTGCCGATGAAGACCCGGCCGTCCGCGCACAGCGGCGATCCCGAGACCTCGCTCGAGAGTTCCATGGTCCACCGCGGAGTGCCGTCGCCGGCGTCAAAACAGTGAAGCTTTCCCCCACTGTCGGGGATGAAGACGAGGCCGTCGCGGACCGCCGGCGTGGACATGCAATGGCGGACCAGCGGCCGACGCCACCGCTCCCGCAGGCGCACCTCCACGCCCACGGGCTCCGCATCTATGCAGACGACCCAGGCCTCTCGCTTACCCCACCAGCGGTCGCCGCCGACGGCCACGTAGATCCGGCCGTCCACGAGCACCGCCATCCCCTTGATCGTCGAAGGGCCGCCCGCTTCCCGGCGGCCGTTCCACTCGCAGGCGTTCGCTTTCACGGTCCCCGGGTCGAGGTCCAGGCGGCCCACGCATCTGAGCGTCGCCGACGCCTCGCGGTCGGCGGATAAGCGCTCCAACGGCTCGAATACGCGCACGACGGCATCGGCGCCGCCCAGCACAATCGGGGGACGCCCCGCCAGCATCCCTAGGGCCGGCGAGGACCACTGGCAATGCACGATCCGGGGACCGATCCGTTCCGTGTCCTGCGCTAGAAGACGCCCCGTCCGCTTGTCGACCGCGATGAGCGTCGCGGCGTCCGGCCGCCGGATTCGCCGGTGGGTGTTGTCCACGCCGTTGCAGGTGTTCAGGTAGAGCAGATCCCCGTCCACGAGAACCGAGGCATAGGTAGCGTCGTGGGTGTGGATGCCGGGTGTCGTGCGAAGGTCCAGCGACCAGACGATGTCGGCGTCCAGCGGGCCCAGGCCGGCCGGGGTTTCGCCTTAGGGCGTCAGGAACCGATCCTCATCGAAAAAGGGGCCGTCGTTGCCGTCGGCCAGGCCGTCGGCGCCGAGGCACAGCAACTCGCCGCGGTTGCCGAGGACGTACAGCCGGCCTTCCTCCACGGTTGGCGGAGAACAGAGACCGGCGCCCGGCCAGTCGAGGTAGATGTCGCCCGTGAGCTTCGGCACCGCCAGTTGCCACAGCAGACGGCCATCCGACTCGGCGAAGCACATCAGGACGCCGCGGTCGCCGCCGCGACGGGCGTCGCGCGGCCGTCCGTAATTGGTACCGATGATCACTCGGCCTTCGGCGATGACGGGCGTGCCATAGGTCTTCGTGCCCATCTCCGCAGTCCACGAGGGCGGCCCGGGCACGGACGGGTGGAACGAGACGGGCAGGCCCGTTTCAGGCGAGACCATGTTGCGCGAATGGCGCGCGCCCCACTGGGGGCTGTCCCCGCCGAGGGCGAGCGTGGCCGCCGTCAGGACGGCCGCAATGGGCGGCCGTGCGCGAGCGGACCGGCGGCTCATACGGGCGGACTCCCCGCGCGAGCCGTCCCGCGCGTCCAGAACGGCAGGGCCACGACGCGGCCCGCCAACACGGCCCCTCGCCCGCGAACCGAAAGGGGGGTCCCCACGGCATCCCAGCCCCGATTCACGTACGCCAGCGCAATCGCCGTCTCCACGCTTGGGCCGTACGCGCCGCTGGTCACCCGGCCGACTTCGCGGCCGTCGGCCAGCACTTCATCGCCGGCCCGGGCCGCGCGGCGTCCCTCCAGCGCAATGCCAACCAGATGCTGATCACACCCCTCGCGCAGGTCCCGCTCCACCCGCGGGCGGCCGATGAATGCCTTGCCCGGATCCACGAAGGCCCCGTGCGCCGCGGCCACGGGAGACCGGTCCACTCCCAGCTCATGGCCGTACAGCGGATACCCCATCTCGAGCCGCAGCGTGTCCCGTGCGCCCAGACCTGCCGGTGCCGCCCCGGACGCCAAAAGCCGCCGCCACAATTCAGGCGTCCGATCGGACGGCACATAGACCTCGTACCCCCATTCGCCCGTGTAGCCCGTCCGGCTGATCAGCATTCGACCGCAGGGACTGTCCATCTCGACGAAGCGGAAATAGCCGAGCAGCGGCACCGGCATGCCCAGCGCCGCCGCCAGAACTGCGTGGGAAGACGGCCCCTGCACGTCGAGCTTGCCCATGCCGGCCGACAGGTCTTCCACGAGCGTGCCGCTCGACACATGGCTGCGCACCCATTCGAAATCCGACGTCCGCGTGCCGGCGTTCACGATCAGTCGGAAGCGCTCGGGGCCGAGCCGGTAGCATGTGAGGTCGTCCAGCACACCGCCGTCCTCGCGCAGGAGGTAGCCGTAGCGGCAGCGGCCGACCGGAAGATCCCCCACCCGCTGCGTCAGGAGCCGTTCGAGATCCACCGCGGCCTCCGGCCCCGAGCATTCGATCTGGCCCATGTGGCAGGTGTCGAATACGGAGCATGACTGGCGCGTCCGGCGGTGCTCCTCGAGAATGCCAGCGTAGCTCAGCGGCATGTCCCAACCGGCGAACTCCGTCATCCGGGCCCCGAGGCGCAGGTGTTCACTGTACAGCGGAGTGCGCATGCGCCGACTCTAGCGGCGGAAGTCCGGCGCCGCAAACACCCCCTTTCCCGCCGGGCATCCGCCTCGTCGCCGTTTTCGCGCGAAGGAAAACCCGGTATCTTTCCGGCAACGGCATGGCCGTGAGCGGAGGCGACGACGGGCGATGAAGGCCGCGGCATGGATGGCGGGCATGGCGATGGTGTGGGGGGCGGCCCGGGCCATGGAGGTCGGCGAGGGCTTTCGAGTTGTGCCCATTGGCCCCAGTTCAAGGTTCGAGGCGGCGGCGGTGGCCGATCTCAACGGAGATGGGCGGCCGGACATTTTCTGTGGCGGGTTCTGGTACGAGGCCCCCTCGTGGACGCCGCATTTCGTTCGCGAGGTCGAGGCGCGCGACGGTTACCACCTCGATTTCGGCGCGATCCCGCTCGATCTCAACGGGGACGGGCACACCGACATCGTCGGCGCCACCTGGCACAACCGGGACGTCTACTGACTGAACAACTCTGACCGGGCGGGCGATCCGTGGAAGCTGCGAACGGTGGACACGCCGGGGAACATCGAGACCGTATTGGCCGCCGATCTCGATGGCGATGGTCGACCGGACATTTTGCCCAACGTCGTCGGGACGCCGGCGTGGTACTCGTGGCGGCCGGATCCCGAGGCGGATGGCGGCGTGCGGTGGACGCGGCATCCGTTGCCGGGGCAGGTCGGCAGCCACGGCTTGGGCGTCGGGGATGTGGACGGCGACGGCCGGCCCGAAGTGATCACGGGCAAGCGGTACTACGCGCACAACGGCAAGGACCCCGGAGCCGAGGACCCCCGCTGCGTTCACGCCTACTCGTGGGATCGCAATCGCGGCACGTGGGCACGCCGTACCCTTGCCCATGGCGGCCCGGTCGGTTTCGGCATTTCCACGAAGGCCGACGATATCGACGGCGATGTCGATTTGATCTGCCCCGGCAAAAGCGGCCTCTATCTGATTGAAAATCTGGGCAATGAAGCTTCCCGACGAGGGAGGCCAAGTCCGGATTTGACGCCGATATCACCAAATCGTTAAGATCAATCGGATCGGAAAGGAGAACGATGCAAATGAGCGTTTCGCGCGTAGGTCGGCGAGGTTTTTTGGCGGCGGCCACGGCGGGAGCGGCGTTGGCGGCGGTGCGCGGGGCTCGGGGTGTCGCCGCGCCGCGCCGACGGCACGAATCGGTCCTGCAGTTGGCCCTGCCGAAGATGGAAAAGGTGAGGATCGGGGTCGTGGGCATCGGCTCGCGCGGCTACGAGGCGGTCCGTCGCCTGTGCCGGATCGAGGGGGCGGAGGTCGTGGCCCTGTGCGACATCCGTCCGGAACGGGTGGCGGCGGGGCAGCATATTTTGGAGAAGGCCGGCCAACCCAGGGCAAAGGAATACAGCGGCGGTGAGAACGAATGGCACCGGCTGTGCGGCGACGCCGACGTCGATCTGGTCTACAACTGCACCCACTGGGACCTTCACGCGCCCATCTCCGTTCGCGCGATGCAGGAGGGCAAGCACACGGCCGTGGAGGTTCCCGCCGCCATCACCCTGGAAGAATGCTGGCAGTTGGTCGAGACGGCCGAGGCGACCCGCCGGCACTGCATGATGCTCGAAAACTGCTGCTACGGCTACACGGAGCTGACGGTCCTTCGGATGTGCCGCGAGGGGCTGCTGGGCGAGCTCATCTATGGCGAAGGGGCCTACATCCACGATTTGCGCGCCTTGCTGATGAACGAGAAGGGGTATTTCAGGATGTGGCGCCTGGAACACCAGCAGAAACGAAACGGGAACCTGTACCCGACCCACGGGCTTGGGCCGATTGCGCAATACATGGGGATCAACCGCGGCGATCGGTTCGAGAGCATGGTCTCGATGAGCTCGCGAGAGCGTAGCCTCAGCCTGTACGCCGAGACGCGGTTCCCGCCCGAAGATCCGCGGCGGAAAACGATCCGCCGCGGGGACATGAACACCTCCATCATCCGCACGGCCCTGGGCCGCACCATCCTTGTCCAGCACGACGTCGTCAGCCCTCGGCCCTACAGCCGGATCAACCTGATCTCCGGCACGAAGGGCTGCTTCGCGGACTATCCCCCGCGCCTGGCACTAGAGCCGGATGCCCACCAGTGGATCGAAGGCGAGGCACTGAAAGAGTATCTGACCAGGTATACGCATCCCCTCTGGCACAAGGTCGGCGAGGAGGCAAAGAAGGTGGGCGGCCATGGTGGAATGGATTTTGTGATGGACTGGCGGCTGATCCAGTGTCTGCGCAACGGCGAACCGTTGGACCAGAGCGTCTATGACGCCGCCGCGTGGAGCGCGATCGCGCCACTCAGCGAGTGGTCCGTGGCCCGCGGAGGCGCGCCCATCGAGGTGCCGGACTTCACGCGGGGCGAATGGCAGCGCGTGCCGCCCCTGCCGATCGTCGGCGCATAGCGACGCCCCATTCCGACGGCGGCCGAGGGCCTGGGCGCAGCCTGCACGCGGTGCGGCCCTCCAATCGCCGGGTGCCAGGGTTTTCCAAGCATTGGAAGACTTGGCACTGCGGGCTTCCAAGGATTGGAATTTTGCCGCTTCGGCCCGCTTCCCGCCCCCTTCCAGTTGGCCGACTGCAGACCGGTCAGGGCGGTTTTAAGTGCCTGCTCGGAGACGCTCGGCCGCGCGCATCACCAGTGCCTGTCCCCATTTTATGCATTGATTTCCAGTAGCTTGTAAGATGCGAAAAAGTGTCTGTCCCCAATTCGCGCGCGAGTTGCCAAGAAGAAGACGCGCAGGTGCGGAGGGGCGCATCCTCTCCGTTGGCTTGCACGGGTCGGACAGCGGGAGTACGCTGCCCAATCGCGATCGAGTCGCAGGTGAAAGGGGACCGATGATGAAGATGAATTGGATCGTTGTGGGCGCCGCCGCGCTGGCCGCCGGCTGCATCGAAAGCCGAACCGTGGTGACGGTTAAGAACGACGGAAGTGGCCGGATCGTGGTGGAGGAATACATGTCGCCGCAACTGACGGCGATGATGGACCAGTTCAAGGACACGATCGCCCCCGGCGCAACCAACAAGCCCGCTACAGCCGCCGATCCCCTCGCGATGTTTGCCGACCAGATCGAGAAGAAAAACCGGGAGTTTGGCGGCAAGGCGCGGCTGGAGAAGAGGGAACCGGCGGCCAACGCTGCCGGATGGAAGGGATTTCGCCTGACCTACGCCTTTGACGACGTCCGCCAGGTTCTGCTCCCGCTCGGAACCAGCGCCGAGGGCGACGAGGAGAAGCCCTCGGACCGAATGAAGGTCGAGTTCACGCCCGGACAAAAAGCCGTCCTCCGGCTCGTACCGGCGGCCGACGTGGACCAACCATCCGGTGTCTCCGCCGCGCCGGCCTCTCCCCCGCCGGAGGCGAATCCGCAGATGGCCGCGATGATGGCCCCCATGTTCGCGGGCATGCGGGTCTCTCTGGCGATCGCTGTGGACGGGCGAATCACCCGCAACGACGGTGGCTACGTCGCCTCCGACGGCAAGTCGGTCACGCTGCTCGATGTGCCGGTCGACAAGCTGCTGGGCCATGCCGAGGCCATGAAGCTGATGATGGACAAGTCGATTGGGGACGCCGAAAAGGCACGGCTTCTGGCGGGTCTGAAAATTGACGGACTGCAGGTGACGGACGTCACCCGGCCGGTCACCATCGAGTTCGAATAAGGACGGCCGCCCACTTCAGCGGGGCAGCGAAGACTCGACGATGCCGTCCACGGGGCGGCACTCGTGGATCGCCCACGCCTTCGCAAATTCGGGGTGGCTTATGGGATAGGCCCTTGCCACGGCGCGGCGCAGCGCCGGCAGAGCGCGGGCCAGCACAATGGCGCCGGCCGCGCCCTTGTCGCCGCCGCCCAGCATTCGCTCTCCCAACACGCCGGGCACCGTTCGGGCGATGTCGCACATCGTCTCGAGCTCCGGTCCGGAAATCTGGTATTGGTCTCGCAGGCCGATCCCGTCGGCCCGGAACAGCGCGCCCAGCCGCGCGATGTCGCCTTCCCGCCAAGCCCGAAGCATCCCGCGGAACCGTCGTTGGGCGTGGTAGAGATAGGTCAGCCGTTCGCAGTGATGGGGATGCGTCGTCTGGAACCGCGCCAGGATCCGGCGGTAGAGATCGGCGCTCCGCACGTCGGCCAATTGCCGGATGCCGAACTCCGGCCCCGCCAGCGCCACCAGTTCCTCGCACTCGGCCCGGCGGATGCGGTAGGTCGACTTTTCGAGCCCGGGGCGGACCGTACCGGTGTCCAGGCTGACGATCCGAAAGTCCGGCGCACCGCTCCCCAGCGGCACATGGCGGATGCGCCGATCGGAAGGCCGGTAGTGCGTGCCCATCCCTGCCCGGGCGAACAGGATCATGATCTGGTCCAACTGCCCGCAGGGCGAGCCGATGTACACGTTTTCCACCGCCTGGGCCATGTCCACGAGGTCGAGCGGGTGTCGCGGCCGGGCGTGGGCGGCATCGAGCATCGTCATCAGCAGGTTCAGCGTCAGCGACGCAGAGCGCGACATGCCGCCGCCGGGGATGTTGCCCACCAGGACCGCGTCGAACCCGGCCGGCGGAGAAAACCCCTCTCGGCGCAGGATGAAGTCGGCGCCGCAGGGAAAACGCGCCCACGAATCCCGGATCGAGCGCGGCGGCGGGACTTCCCCGGGCCGGAACTCGACGACGCCGTCGCCGGGGAAATTGCCGCTGAAGAACCTGACGCGGCCCGAGGTGTTCGGCTTCCAGGCCAGCCAGATGAAGCGGTCGGTCCCGATGCCGAAGAGCTCGGTGCCGTTGTAGTCGCCATGCTCGACACCGAAGCAGAAGCGCGAGGAGGATCGCCGCAGGCGCCCGCCGGCGATGTCGAGCCCCGCCCACGCGGCGAGCCGGCGCAGCAGCACCACGGCCTCGCGGTCCGTCGATGGCGGACGTAAGGCGGCCAAGGCCGTCACCAGAAGCGGATGTACAGGGCCAGCGTGGCCGCGACGACCAAAGCGCCGAAGATGGCCGCGCCGCGGGACGACTCGACGGCGACCCGGCCCTGCGAACGAAAAACGACCGGTTCGGGCAGAGGCCGCACCAGGCCGATCAGCTGCATCACGGCGAGGTCTGCAAAGAAACAGATGGCCATCCGGTCCAGGAACGCGATTCCCGGCCAAACGCGCGCGATCAGGAAGTACAGCGCGGGGTTGAGCAGCAGCCCCGCCACGCCGGCGGCGCCGGGCGCGGTGCGGTTCAGCAGGCCAAACACGAAGACGGCAAGGATGCCGGGCGACACGTACCCCTGAAATTCCTGGATGTACTTGAAAATGCCGCCGAAGCGGGGGTTGTCCAGCAAGGGGGAAACGATGCCGCCGACCACGACAAACGCCGCCACGCAGACGCGGCCGACGGCGACCAACAGCCGCTGGGACGCGTCGCGCTTCAGGTACTTCGCGAAGACGTCCATCGTGAAGATGGTCGAGGCGGCGTTGAGGATCGCGGCCAGGGAGCTGACGATCGCCCCCAGCATCGCGGCCAGCACAAACCCCATCAGCCCGCGGTTCTTGGGGATCAACTTGCCGATCAGCAGCGCGAGGGCCGAGTCGTGCTTGAAGTCTTGCGGGCGACGTTCGGTCGGTGGACGGCCGGCGGCTTCGGCCCGGGCCCGGGCGGTCTCGTTGTGGGCGCGGATGCGGTCGGCGAGCGCAGCGACCCTGGGCCATCGCGCCACCGCATCGTCCGGCACCGCGAAGACGTCGGTCGACGCGGTCGAGGCCGAGGCCCGTTCAAACAGCGCGACGTAGTCCTGTTCGGCCCGGGCGGCCATGTCGCGGCTGAACAGGTTGAACGCAATCATGCCCGGGAACACGATAATGAAGGGGATTAGCAGCTTCAGCGCGGCGGCGAACACGATGCCCTTTTGTCCCTCGCGCAGAGAGGCGGAGCCGAGGACGCGCTGCGTGATGTACTGGTTAAGGCCCCAGTAGTAGAAGTTCGGGATCCACAGACCGACGACGAGGGCGGTCCAGGGGATGTTGAGATCGTTGCGCGGCAATACCATGTGGAGCTTGCCGCCGTTGAGGGCCATCATCCGGCCCCAGCCGCCCATGCCCTCGGCGATCAGGTCGGCGGCGGGGCGGCCGGCGCCATCGACCAGCTCCGCGGGGCTGGCCGCGCCGAGTCGCTGCAGCGCAAAGGCGAGGATGATGGCCCCGCCGGCGATCAGGGCGGTGCCCTGGATCAGGTCGGCCCACGCGCAGGCCTTGAGCCCGCCGAAGGCGACGTAGGCGGCCGCCATCAGGCCCATAAGCCAGCAGGCGGCCTCGAGGCTGAGCCGGTAGCCGTTGTCGGCCAACAGATCGCGCATCGTCAGCGCCCCCGCGTAGATCACTCCCGACAGGCTGACGCCGACGAGGATCACCATCATGAAGACGGCCATGATCAGGCGGGCCCAGTGGTTGTAGCGGTGCTCGAGAAACTCGGGAATCGTGAAGATGCCGGCGCGCAGAAAATAGGGCAGGAACGCGAACGCGACCACCACCAGGGTGACGGCCGCCATCCACTCGTAGCTGGAAATCGCCAGTCCGAGGTAGTTCGCGGCGCTGCCCGACATTCCGA
The DNA here is from genome assembly GCA_937139365.1 of uncultured bacterium. Taxonomy (GTDB): domain Bacteria; phylum Verrucomicrobiota; class Kiritimatiellia; order PWTM01; family PWTM01; genus CAACVY01. Next base: position 13,342 of record CAKZPT010000079.1, read on the forward strand.
CGAACTGCTCGGCGGAGATGTTCGCGGCGATCAGCGAGACGCCGATCAGCCACCACGTCAACCCGCGGCCGGCGAGGAAATAGGACTCGCTGTCCGACTCGTGCCGAGATTTGAGCATCCCGAGCGACAGCACCGCCGCGATGAACGCGAAGAAGACGACGACATCGAGCGCGCCCATAACCGTACTCCCGGCCGGCCGTCGCCGGCGCAACGCTCGGGACTATAGGCGACGACGTGCCGGCGCGGCAAGCGGTGGTGCGGCGCCGCTCACCCGCGGCCGCCGTGGCTGCGCTCGCGGTAACGGACCGGCGGCAAGCCCGTCTTCGCGTGAAAAAGGCGTGAGAAATAATGGATCGAGTTCATGCCCACCCGCGCGGCAACCTCCCGGGCGGGCAGCGAGGTCGCTCGAAGAAGCTCGCCGGCGCGGTTGATTCGCAATTGAAGATGGTATTGGGGGGCGAAAAGCCAGTGGTCTCGCGAAACTTCTTGCGGAACCAGGAATGGCCGACGTGCAGTTCGCGGGCCAGCTCGCGCATGTCGAGGTCGTGCTTTAGCCGCTCGGCCATCAGCGGCCGCGCCCTGAGCACCGCCTCGGCGATCTGCTCGCCCGCCAGCGCCCGCCGCGTCTCCTCCGTCGCGACGCGAGCCATCGCCTCCATCGCCCAGGCGGCCAGCAAAGGGCCGCCGCCGTGCCGCTCGGTGCGAAGTTCGTCGAGGATCTTCTCGTAGACGTCCACAAGCGACCGCGTCTCGCTGGGGCGCCGGAGCGGCCGCTGCGGCCGGAAGTTGTGTTCGGCCATCAGCTCCGCCGCCTCGCGCCCAGCAAAGGCCAGCCGGTACTCGTCCCAACCAATGCTGGGCGCGGGCATGTCCCGGTGCCAGACGCCGGGATAGAGCGAAATGACGTCGCCCGCGCGCACCCGGCGGCGCCCCGTCGCGCGCGATTCGAACCAGCCGCCTCCCCGCGTGATGTAGACGAGCTGAAACTCATCGAGCACCCGCCCTTGCCGCCACGTGAAGTGGTGATCGCTCGGGTGCTGCGTCGGCGGATAGGGATGCCGGGCCGGAACGCTGGCGAAGCCGCAGCCGATCACAAACAGGCATCCCCGCCGCGTCTCGTCGGCCAGCGGCAAATACCGGTGCCAAAACCTCGCACGCGCGCTCACGCCGTGGACGAGGTCGCCGCCGGCCAGGGTTGTCCACTTGCCTTGTCCGGCCCGCCCGACGATGATGGTCACGTAGGCACGCATGCACGACGAGCCCAGGCTGTCAAAGGAATTGATCGTCCTGTCGCGCGAATTCGGGTCGCCGGACTACGTTCGTGGCGGAGGCGGAAACACCTCCGCCAAGACGATGGACACATTGTGGATCAAGCCCTCCGGGACCACACTGGCCAGACTGACACGGGACCGGTTGGTGGCGATGGACCGCGCCCGTCTCAGGCGGCTGTACGCCATGACGCCGCCCCCCCGAACCCGCAGCGCGCGAGGCGATGGTGAAGGAGGCGATGGCCGCGGCGGTGCGGCCCGCCACCCCAGGACGGCCCTCGGTGGAGGCCCCGCTGCACGGCAGTTTCGGCGCCCGTTTCGTGATCCATACCCACCCCGCCCTGGTCAACGGCCTGACCTGCTCCCGGGATGGCGAGGAGGTTTGCCGGCGCCTGTTTCCCGACGTGCTGCGGATGCCGTACGTGGAGCCGGGCTACACGCTGTGCATGGAGGTCCGGACGGCGACGGCACGCCACCGCGCTGCGACGGGCACCGACCCCGCCGTCGTCATGCTGCAGAACCATGGCCTTTTCGTAGCCGGCGACACGCCCGACGCGGTCCGCTCCGCCTATTGGAGGATCATGGCCGGCTTGCGGGCGGAGTATGTCCGCCGCGGCGTTTCGCCCGACCCCTCCCTGCCGGCGGAGGCCGATCCGGCCGTGGCGGCCCGGCTGGCCGACGAGCTGCGGGCCGTCATGGGGGCCGAGGCAGCCCATGCGGCAATTGCAGGTCCGTTCGACGTGGCGGAGGGGCCGCTTTCGCCGGACCACATCGTGTACGCGCGGTCATTTCCCCTGATCGGTCCGGCCGGCAATAAGGAGTTGGAGGGGTACCGCCGGCGGCATGGCGTCTGGCCGAAGGTCGTCGCCACGCCAGAGGCGGTCGCCGGGGTCGGCGCCAGCCGCCGTGACGCGGAGTTGGCTCTCGAATTCGCTCAGAACGGCTCCCAGGTCCGCCGGCTGGCCATGGCGTTTGGTGGCCCCCGCTATCTGTCCGACGCGGCCCGTCGGTTCATCGAGAAATGGGAGGCGGAGTCCTACCGGCGGCAGGTGTCGACCTCCTGAGGGCGGCACCGGGTTTGACACGGGCGCCCTCCTGCCGCACTCTGCTTCGGTTTGGGAGGCGATTCCTCGCTCCCCGATGGAAAGGATATTTCGATGCGCACGCAAGCAATCGGGATCCTGTGCGGATGTGCGGCGGCCCTAGCCGCGCCGGAGCCGAAAGGCGGAGGGCTGGCCATTCCCGACAACCTTTTCGCGCCGGCGCCGGCCGCCGTTGCCCCCACCTCGGTGGTGGCCGTCGTCGAGGGGCGCCCGATCCTCCAAGCCGACGTCGACCGAGTGGTCGAACGCGCCCTGGCCATCCAGCAGGGACGCATCCCGGCCGGCCAGATGAACGTAGTGCGGCAGCAACTGGCGCTGCGCGCCCGGGAGGAGATGATCACGCAGGCGGTTCTTGTGGCCGAGGCGGAGCGGCAAAAGATCCAAGTGACCGAGGAGGAGGTGCGCAAGGCGCGCGAGGCCCTGCCGCTGCCACCGGGACAGACCCTGGACAGCGTGCTCGCGGCGCAGGGCATGACGGCCGCCCAGCTCGACGAGGACCTCCGCCGCGCCCTACGCATCCGCGCCTTGTTGGACAAGAACGTGCAGGTCGCGGAGCCGACCGACGCGGAAGTCAAGGCCTTCTACGAGCAGAACTACGGCAACTTCAACCTGCCGGAGTCGGTGACGGCCCGGCACATCCTGATCGCCGTGCCCTCGAATGCGACCGAGGCGGTTCGGAGCGAAAAACGCGCCGCCGCGGAAAAGGTCCGGGCCGAGCTTCAGGCGGGTGCGGATTTTGCGGAACTGGCCCGGAAGTATTCCGACGATCCCGGCAGCCGGGACCGCGGCGGGGTGTACACCTTCGGCCGGGGCCAGATGGTCGCGCCGTTCGAACAGGCCGCCTTCACCCAGAAAATCGGGGAAATCGGGCCGCTGGTCGAAACCGTGTACGGCTTTCACATCATCCAGACCACCAACCGCTCGCCTGCGCGCACGGTGGGGCTGGAGGAGGCCGCGCCGCGGATTCGTGAATTCCTCTCCCGAAATGGCCGCGCACAGGCCGAGCAGGAGTACGTGAGGAAGTTGCGCGAATCCGCGAAGGTCGTCCTCCCCGCGGCGGCCGGCCCCTGAGGCACGTCAGGCCTGTCTGGCCGCCGAATGGCGGGCGCGCCACCGTCGGAGCATTCGCCAGAAGCGGATCGTGTCTGCGCAGGGGCGGATCTTGCTGCGCTCGCCGCCGTAAATGGTCCGGATGCGCACCGAATCCATCCGGATTCCCCGCGCCGCCATCTCGAGCAGAACCTCCGATTCCGCGGCGAAGCGCTCGGAGTGGGTCTCGAGATACGGCAGCAGGTCCGTTCGAATGAACCGGAAGCCGCACTGGGTGTCGGGAACGTAGCGGCCCATCTCCCGGCTCAGCAACCAGCTCATAAAACGGTTTGTGAGGCGGCGGACCAGCGGCATGCCGGCGGGGTTCCACAGTCGGTTGCCGATCAGCACGGGAATGCCGGTCCGCTCGTAGGCCTCGATGAATTTGGGGATCTCCTCGGGGTCATGCTGGCCGTCGGCGTCGAGCGTGACGACCCCCTCGTAGCTGGCCTCCAGCGCCCGTCGGAATCCCGTCCGCAACGCGGCCCCCTTCCCTGCGTTCTCGGCATGCCGGATGACCTCGGCCCCGGCGGCGGCGGCGACGGACGCCGTGTTGTCGGACGAGCCGTCGTCGACCACGATCACGGCCAAGCCGTGGCGTCGCGCCTCGGCCACGACCGGCCCAATCCGACCGCTTTCATTGAAGGCCGGGATGACCGCGCAGAAACGAGCGCGCGGCGACAATGTCGGCCCGCCATCCTCTGTGCCATCCTCGTTCATGCCCCATCTCCCTGGCGAGGGGGCCCGGCCTCGACGGAGCCCCAGAAGTCGCGGAAAACAAACCACTGAACGGGCACCTCGCCGATGACATCCTCAAGGGCCGCCACGACCCGCTGCTGGATGTCGCCCACGCCACCGGCCGCCGACGGCTCGACGGGTTCGTAAAACCGCAGCAGGAAGCGGTCGTCGATCTGACGAATCAAAAAGGCGGGCAGGATGGGCGCGCCCGTGCGCAGCGACAGGACGGCCGCCCCCACGGGCATGGGAACCTCGGCGCCGAAAAAACGAATCGGCCGGCCCCGGTGGGTGAAATCGCGGTCCACCAGGAGCGAGACGAGCTGTCCGTTGGCGAGCGCCCGAAGCAGGCCGCCGACGGCGGAGCCGAGGGACAGCAGGTGGATCCCGCGCCGCAGCCGGTGATATCGCCAGAGCCGGTCCACGTGGGGCACGCCGGTGGGCCGGTAGACGGCGGTGACGGGCCGGCCGAGGCAACCGAGCACCAAACCGCCCATCTCCCAGTTGCCGATGTGGCCGGTGACGAGGATGGCCGGTTTCCCCTTTCCGGCGACAGCATCGAAGTAATCCCGCCGTTCGAATCCGATCCGCGGCTCGAGCTCCGCATAGGAAGAGCGGGAATAACGGTAAAAGTCTACGATGTATTTGCCAAATTGTTGGTAGGTCTTGCGCACGAGGCTGCGTACATCGCCGCCCGGGGGATGCACGCCGCGGTAGGCGAGGATTCGCCGAAGGTTGGAGGCAACGCCTTGGCGGCCGGCGGGGTCGGTCATGTAGTATACGTCCGCCACCCGCTGCCCCAGCCAGTAGGAGAACGCCAGCGGAAGCCGCCGGCTGAGCATCGACGCCATCCAATTCGCCGCGTACCCCGTCATCGTCCGAACCACGCCAGCCCAGCCTACGGAGCGGCCTGCCCGTACGCAAGGCGGGCGTTGACCGAGCGCGGCGAACGCGGGAAACTGGAGACTGGTCTTGGAAACCATCCTCCAGTTTGACAACGCGCGCGAAGCGCAGGACTTGACCGGCCCGGCCGGCCGGTGGCTCGAGCGAGTAGGCGGAGCGCTCGGCGTGCGCCTGACGGCGCGCGAGGCGTGGCTGAAGATCGAAGGACCCGACGACGCGGTCGAACGGGCCGCCCGGCTGTTCCGCCTGCTGCGCGCCGCCCGCAACCGCGGTGCCGTGCCTCGGGAGCAGGGCGTCATGTTCGCCGTCCGCGCCGTGCTCGAGGGCCGCGAGGCCGAGCTGGAGCGCCTCCACGCCACCCGGATCGCCGTGGCCGCCGGGATGCCGCCCGTCTTTCCACGCACCTTTGGGCAACTTCGATACGTCGAAGCCATCGCCGCCTGCGATTGCACCTTCGGCATCGGCCCGGCGGGCACCGGCAAGACCTACCTGGCGATGGCGATGGCCGTGTCCACGCTGCTGCGCGGCGAGGTCGGCCGCATCATCCTGACCCGGCCTGCGGTCGAGGCGGGCGAGGCCCTCGGGTTTCTGCCCGGCGACGTCGAGCAGAAGGTCCTTCCGTACCTGCGGCCGCTGCGGGACGCCCTCTACGACATGATGCCCGCCGAGGAGATCGAGCGGTGCACGTCGCGCGGCGTGATCGAGGTCGCGCCGTTGGCCTACATGCGGGGACGGACGCTCAACCACGCTTTCGTAATCCTCGACGAGGCCCAGAACACGACCCCCGAGCAGATGCTGATGTTTCTTACGCGGCTGGGCTTCGACTCTAAGTGTGTCGTTACGGGCGATCTGACGCAGATCGACCTTCCCGGGCGCACAATGTCCGGCCTCTTCGAAGCCCGCCGGACATTGGACGGCATCGAGGGCATTCGGATTTGCGAACTGGACGACTCGGACGTCGTGCGCCACGAGCTGGTCCAGAAGATCATTCAGGCATACCGCCGCAGCCGGACGAGGCGGACGGGGCGGGGCCGGGCATGAGCGAATCCTCCGCGCCAACGCGTGGTCGCCATCGTCCGAACCGCGGCCGCTGCCGTCCGCGCGGGCGCCGCGACGGTTTCCCCGTGCAACTGCTGGCCGCGGCCGCGGCGGCCTGGGTCGGCGGCTCGGCGCTGCTGTTCGGCACCTGGCCGACCGTCCACGGGCAACTGGCCATCGGCCAGCGGGCCCCAGCCACCCTCGTGGCGCTGACTGATTTTGAATGCGCCGATCTGGCCCGCACCGAGTCGGCGCGCCAGCGGGCGGCTGATGCCGTTCCGCCGGTTTTCACGGTCAGCCTCTCGCCGTTGGTCTCGGCGGCCGGCGCGATGGTCCGCCTGGCAGGGATGCTGGCGGACCTACGCCAGCGCGACGCCCCCGCCGACGTCGTCCGGGCGGATCTCGCCCGCTCGCTGCATCTGTTGGGCGCAGATCTAACGCCTGAGGAGGCGCAGCTTCTGGTCCCCGAGCGGGAGGCCGGGGCTCCCGTCGCCGAACGCCTCACCAACGCGCTAGCCACAGTGTGGATGGCCGGCATCGTGTCCCCCGCCGATCGCGACGGGGTGATCGCCGAGCTTGCCCGCAACGGCAAGGTGGTCCTCGACGCCGGTCCCAGCGGCCCCCTGCGGATCACAGACGTCGAGTCCCTGCGGACGCCGGCAGAGGCCGCGGTGGCGTTCGCAGATCTGGTAGCCGCCTCGGAGGCCCCGCTCCGCGCCCCGCACGAGGCATTGGTCCGCATGGGTCTGGGCTGGATGCAACCCAACCTTGCCTACTCCCCCCCGATGACGGCCGAACGGCGGCGCCAGGCGGCCGAGCGGGCGCAGGTCATTCCGATGGTTGTACGTGCGGGCACCACGTTGATCGAGGCCGGCGACGCCGCCACGGCCCAGACCGTCGAGATGCTCGCCGCGCATGAACGCCGACTCCGCGAACGGATGCGCCCCGCCGACGAGTGGCTGCAACGGCTGGGCCGATCGGCCTTTCTGGCCGTCGCCATTTTGTGCAGCTTGGCCATGTTGCCGATGCTCGACCCGACCGCGCGGCACGGCTGGAAGCCGTCGGCACTCTACGTGGTCCTGGTGCTGCTGAGCATCGCGTCGGCGCGCGCCGTTCCGGCGCTGGCCAGCGTCGGGCTGCTGCCACGTCCCTACGTGGACTTCTTTCTGCCGACTGGTTTGGGCGCGTTGCTGGCGGCGCTCCTCGGAGGCCGGCCGATGGCGATCGCGGTCGGCGCGGGTAGCGCGCTGGCCGCCCCGCTGTTCGCCACCGACCCATTTCATAGCCTCTACCGCGGCGCCGTGGTAGCCACGGCCGCGATCCTGGCGGGGCGGCACGCGCGGCGTCGATCCCGCATCTACCGGGCCGGTGTTTGGATGGGCGCGGTCGCCGTGGCGTTCGTCGTGTTCGAGGCCCTGTTGATCCGCAACCCCGTCCGCGTTGCCGCGGCGCAGGCCGCCTCCGTCATGGCGACGAACATTGTCGTGGCCACCGCGACGCTTGCCTTGTTGCCCCTGCTGGAGACCGCGTTCGGGCTGACCAGCGACATCCACCTGTTGGAGTTGTCCGACCCCGCCCATCCGCTGCTCCAGCGTCTGGCGACGGAGGCCCCGGGCACCTACCACCACAGCCTCATGGTGGCCAACCTGGCTCAGGCCGCGGCCGATGAGATCGGCGCCAACAGCCTGTTGGCGCGGGTCGGGGCGCTGTACCACGACATCGGCAAGCTCGCCAACCCCAGGTACTTCATCGAGAATGTCCCATCGGGCGCCAACCCGCATGCGGATTTGGCCCCCCACATGAGCACCCTGGTCATCCTCTCCCATGTCCGGGAGGGATTGACCCTCGCCCGCCAGTACCGCCTCCCTGCTCCGATCCGCGAGGCGATCAGCCAACACCACGGCTCCACCACCGTCTCTTTCTTCTATTCCCGCGCACTGGATGCCTATCACGCGGCCGCCCGACTCGCCCCCCTCATCGCCACCCCGCCTCAGGAGGACGAATACCGCTACCCCGGCCCCCGCCCCGCCAGCCGCGAGGTCGCCCTGATCGCACTGGCGGACTCCGTCGAGGCGGCCAGCCGCTCGCTGGCCAACCCGTCGCCTTCCCGCATCGAACGCCTGGTGAACGACCTGCTCCATCAGCGGCTGCTCGACGGCGAACTCGACGACTCGCCATTGACGTTCGTCGACCTTCGCCGGATCGCACGCGCGTTCGCCTTCACGCTGAACAGCATGTATCACGGACGGATCGCCTATGGATCGCCCGAGGATTCGGATCGTCAACCGGTCGGCAACGCGGGTGCCCGCGGCGCCGCTTCGGCGGCTGACGGAATTTCTGATGACTCTCGCCGCGCGGCGGAGGCCGCGCAGACGATGGGATGAGGTCAGCGTCATCCTCCTCGGCCCCTCCGCCATGCGCCGCGCCCACGCCCGATGTTTCGGCTCCGAACGCGACACGGACGTCATCAGCCTTGCCTACCGGCCGTCCGTGCCCGGCGAGGGCTGGACCGGCGAGATCCTGGTCAATCCCTCGCTGGCGCTGCAGGCCGGTCCGCCGGCCGCCGCCCGGCGCGAGCTGGCCCTTTACATCGCGCACGGCTGCGATCACCTGTGCGGGGGGCGCGACGAGCGGCGCGGCGACCGGGTTCGCATGCTCCGCCGCGAGCACCGGTGGCTGGCCGCCGCCCGCCGGCGCGGCCTTTCGCCGGAGGCGTTGCCGCTTATCTCCGCCCGCCAGCGATGAGCAACCTCGTCCGGGACACGGCCATCGCGTTGCGCTTTGCGCCCCACTCCAACTCCTCGCGGTTCGTCGTGTGGTTCGGGCGGGAGCAGGGCCGCTTCGTAACCCTGATCCGGGGCGCCCAGCGGCCAAAAAGTTTTTTTCTCGGCCAATGTGACCTCTTCGCCACCAGCGACATCGTCTTCTACCGCCATCCCCGCCACCCGGTGCACCTGGCACGGGAATGCGCGCTCGTCCGGGCGCGGCCCGTCCTGCGCCGCGACTGGCGCGCCGCCGCGGCCGCGTCGTACGCCTCCGACTTGCTGCAGCGCAGTCTCCCTCGCGAGGAGCCGCACCCCCGCCTTTATAACGTGGTCTCCGACTGGCTCGACACCCTCGGTTCGCCGCGTCCGGTGGAGCCGGATCTGTGCTGGTTCGAGCTAGCGTACCTTGCGGCGGAAGGACTGGCCCCGCGCCTCCAGGGTTGCGTCGCCTGCGGCGCGGCGCTCGACGCCGGCCGGCCCGCGCGGTTTGTCACGGGCCGGGGCGGGTTCCTCTGCGGCCGCTGCGACACCGGCCCGGCTGGCTCTCGCACATTTCGCCTCGGGCCCGCCGACCTGGCCGTCCTGCGCTCGTGGCAGGCGGCGGAACGTCCCCGCCGGCTGGACGCCTCCGGCGTTCCGCCCGAGACCGTGCGGCGGATTGCCGATCTGCTCGGGGATTTCCTGCGGCACCACCTCAACCTCCCCTTGCCCAGCCGCGACCTTGCCTTCGAGATCATCCGGTTCCGACCCCGTCGTGCCGCGTTGTCGCCAAACGCCGGCGCGACTAAGATCGCCATGGGTGGGCGAGTGGCGGAATCGGCAGACGCGCAAGACTTAGGATCTTGTGGAGTCATCCGTGGGGGTTCGAGTCCCCCCTCGCCCACCAACCCTGTCGCGGAGAACATGCGCCCAACGGAGACCGCCGATGACCGGTACGACCCGGATCAGCCTGTCGCTTGACCACGCCCTAGCGGCCGCGTTCGACCAGCACGTCCGACGCGAAGGCGCGCCCAGCCGTTCCAAGGCCTTCGCCGACCTGATCCGGCGACATCTGGTCGAACGCGAATGGGCGGAAGGCCGGGAAGTCGCTGGCGCCGTTACCGTCCTCTATGACCGCCACCGCAGCGACCTCGTCCGCCGGCTCAACCGGATCCAGCACGACCACCATCGCCATATCCTCGCGGTGCAGCACTTTCACCTCGACCACCACCGATGTTTGGAGATTCTCGCTGTCCGCGGACGGCCCGAGGAAATCCGGCGGCTCGTCGAGCGGATGTCGGCGCTGAAGGGGATCAAGGCCGTATCCGTAGCCGGCGCCTCCACCGGGCGGCAGCTACCGTGACCCCGGAGGGGACGCGATGGAACGCTTTTCGATGGGGATCGGCGACCGCTTCGGCCGCGAAGGCCGCGCTCAACTGGCCGCCTTCGCCGCGGCGCGAGGCGAGGGGATTGAGGCGACCCCGGTCTGGAACAAGTCGCACCGCGAGCACCGTCTGACCGGGACGGCGCCGATTGACGTCCGTCGCGAGGCCGAAGCCGCCGTCGCCGCGCTCGGCTGGACCGGCTCGTAGCACGTGGATGTTGATCACATCTGACCCTCAAACGTCCATGCCTTCGTCGAGTGGAGCGATGTTTTCACGATCGATGTCGCCGGCGCGATCGGCCGCGAACCGCCAGCCGGGGAGCTGGGCGCATTCGAGGAGTTCCTTCGCGCGCACCTGCCGGCGACGGTCGAGCTGCCCGACGGGACGCGCGCGCTCGACCCCGCCCGCGTGGCCGTCGCGGCGAGCGCATGTCTGGAGGCCGCCCGCGAGGCGGCCGCCACATGTGCGCTGATCCGTGAGGGGGCCGGTGACCGCGCGGTTCACATCGAGGTCTCGATGGACGAGACCGACCGCCCACAGTTGCCCGAGCACCTGTTCGTCATTCTCGCCGCGCTTGCCCGGTTCGGGGTTCCGGTTCGGACCCTGGCGCCGCGATTTCCCGGAGCGTTTCACAAGGGCGTGGACTACCAGGGGGATATCGAGGAGTTTGCCCGCCATTTCACCGCCTGCGTCCAGGTTCTCCGGACGGGCCGCGAGGTCTTCGGACTTCCGGCCGATTTGCGGTTGAGCCTCCACTCGGGCAGCGACAAATTCGCGCTTTATCCGGCCATTCGCGACATCCTGCGCCGGACCGGCGCCGGCCTCCACGTGAAGGCCGCAGGCACGACATGGCTGGAGGAATTCGCGGGGCCGGCGGCCGCCGGCGGCGGCGCGCTCGCGCTGGCCAAGGAGGTGTACCGGCAGGCCTGGCCGGCATACGAGGAACTCGTCGCGCCCTACGCCGCCGTGGTCGACATCCGCCGCGAACGGCTCCCGTCGCCGGATGAGATCCGGCGGTGGTCGGCGGCCGAATTTGTCGCCGCGGTCGTCCACGATCCCACCAACCCCGCGTTCCAGCCCGACCTTCGCCAGTTTCTGCACGTGGCGTACCCGGTGGCGGCCCGGATGAGCGCCGAGTTTCTCTCGGCCCTCGACGCGCACCGGTCGGAGATCGAGCCGCGCGTCACGTCCAACCTGCTGGTCCGGCATTTGCGCCCCTGTTCGCCCCCGAAGCGCCGAGCGGTTCGCCCACTCTCGGTGCAAGGGGGCTGCTTGCGCAATCTGCCGCCGAGTGGAAGCTAACTTGGCAACGTTCCAACCCTTGGATAGTGTGACGGTCAGGAGTTCCAATCATTGAAAACCACAGACCTCGGCCCCGCGCGGATGGACCGCCGCCGTTTTCTCACGATGGGCGCCACGGCCGCCGCGGCGGGGGCGACCGGCTGCGTGACCAATCCGGTGACGGGAAAATCGGAGTTTTCCCTCATTGGCCCCGACGACGAGGTGCGGATGGATCGCACCAACGCGCCGCATCAGATTTCGGCCGATTACGGCGTGCTCCTCCATCCCGCCGTTCGGTCGTACGTCGAGTCGGTGGGGCAGAGTTTGGTCGCCGTGTGCCACCGTCCCGGCATGCCCTACTCCTTTCGTCCGGTCTACGCCTCCTACATCAACGCGTACGCGTTCCCCGGCGGCACCATCGTGGCCTCGCGGGGCATCCTGCTGGAGCTTGAAAACGAGGCCCAACTGGCCGGGCTGTTGGGCCACGAGATCGGGCACGTCTGCGCGCGCCACACCGCCAAACGGATGACATCGGCGATCGTGACGCAGCTGGCCGTGGCCGGCATCGCGGCGGCGATCGAGGCCAAGGGGCACGGGAACACCGCCGCCGTCGTCGCCGGCCTTGGGGCGGTGGCGGGCGGTGCGCTGCTGGCCCGCTACAGCCGCGACGACGAGCGGCAGGCCGACGCCCTCGGCATGGAGTACATGGTCAAGGCCGGCCACAACGCCGAGGGCATGGTCGGCCTGATGGACATCCTGCTGCGTCAGGAGAAGCACAAACCATCTGCGCTCGAGATGATGTTCGCCACTCATCCGCTTAGTCGCGAGCGGCGCGACACGGCCGCGGAGCGCGCGCGCACGACGTGGGCGGCCGGCGCCGGGCTGCCGCTCGGACGGGAGCGTTTCATGGACGCGACCGCCCCTCTGCGGCCGATGAAGCCGATCGTGGCTGCGGTGCAGCGGGGCGACGAGTCCATGGCCCGCGGCAACCCCGGCGAGGCCAAGCCCGCCTACGCCGCCGCGCTGGCCGCCGGTCCGGAGGACTACGAGGCGCTGCTGAAAATGGCCGCCTGCTGCATCGCGCTGGGCCGCCCCGGCGAAGGGCGTCCCTACGCTCAGCGCGCCCGCGCCGCCCATCCCGACGAACCGCAGGCCCTGCACGTCCTCGGGATGATCGCCCTCTTGACGCGCCAGCCGGACCAGGCCCACGAACACTTCGTGGAGTACGAGCGGCGGCTGCCCGGCAACCCGGCGACGGTCTTTCTCGACGGCCTTGCGCTGGAGCGAATGGGCCGCCGGCAAGAGGCCGCGCGGCGTTATCTCGAGTTCCTCCAATCCGGCGCGCAGGGGGACGAGGCCAACCACGCGCGCCATCGGCTGATCGAGTGGGGCGTCATCCAGCCCGCCGCCAAATGAGGTACCACGCATGCCCCCCGAGCTGATCGTCGCGCTGGATCTGCCCGACCTCGCCGCGATCGGACCGCTTGTGGACCGACTTCCGGACGGGGTGCGCTGGTACAAGGTCGGCCTCGAGTTGTTCGCCGCAGCCGGCCCCGCGGCGTTGGATCCGTTGCGCGAGCGCGGCCGGCGCGTGTTTCTCGACCTCAAGCTTCACGACATTCCGCGAACGGTCGAACGGGCGGTCCGGTCTGCAGCGGGCCACGGAGTCGGGCTGCTGACCCTACATGCCTCGGGCGGCCCGGCCATGATCGCCGCGGCCGCGCGGGCCGCCCGCGAACTCGGTCCCGAGCGACCGCGCATCGTCGCCGTGACGGTGTTGACCAGCCTCGATGCGGCCGACCTGGCGCGCATCGGCGTCGCTCGGCCGCCCGCGGACCAGGCCGAGGAACTGGCGGCGATGGCCGTGGAGGCCGGCGCGGACGGTGTCGTCTGTTCGGCGCTCGAGGCCGCGCGCCTGCGGGCACGGCTGGGGCCGTCGGCCCTCCTGATCACTCCGGGGATCCGCCTGCCATGCGGAGAGGCGGGCGATCAGAAGCGCGTGGCCACCCCGGCGGCAGCGGCCCGGGCGGGCGCCGACTTCGTCGTCGTTGGCCGGCCGATCCTCGACGCGCCCGACCCGGCCGCCGCGGCGACCGCGGTCCTTGCCGAGCTGCGGGCGACGGGATGAGCCCGCCCCGCAGCCCGCCGGCGCCATGACCGCAGCGTTCTGGTTCGAGCTGGGCACGGTGGCCCATTTCCTGGCCGCGGCGGCCGCCTCGATCCACGCGATCCGGCTCAAGCGAGAGGCCAGCTCGGCGCTGCTGTGGCTGTTCCTCATCTGGTCCTTTCCCTTCGCGGGCGCGGCGGTGTACGTCGTGTTCGGGATCGACCGCATTGCCGACCACGCCATGCGCCGCGCGGCCGCGCACGGCGCCTTTTGTGGCGAGCGGGGCGCGCGCGCCGAGGACCCGCTCGCGATGGCCTACTGGCGACGCGTCCGCGAGGAACAGGCCATAGCGCCGAGCTCGGAGGAGGCCGCGGCGCTCCACCGTGCCATGGATGCCCTGCTTCCGGACTTTCCCCTCCTTGGCGGCAACCGGATCGACCTTTTGGTCACCGGCGAGGAGGCCTACCCCCGAATGTTGGACGCCATCCGCGCGGCGCGGCACCACGTCCACCTCCAGACCTTCATTCTCGCCAACGATCCGGTCGGGCGGCGGTTCATGGATCTGCTGGTCGACAAGGCCTCCGAGGGCGTCGAGGTGCGGCTCCTGTACGACCGGTTTGGCTCCACGCCCGCGATCGTCACCGGCTTCCTCCGGCGCTACCGCGGACGCCATCCGAACTTGCGGCTCGCCGGATGGACCCTGGCCCAACCGCTCCGACGGCAGTTTCAGGTGAACCTGCGCAACCACCGCAAGATCCTCGTCGTGGATGGGCGCATCGCGTTCACCGGGGGCCTCAATCTCTCCGGGGTCAACGCGACGGCCGACGGCCGCCCGCCCGACCGCGATGTTCACTTCGAGGTCCGCGGCCCGGCCGTGCACGAGCTGCAGTTCTCGTTTTTGAGCGACTGGCATTTTATGACGGCCGAACCGGTGGACCGCCTTCTCCGGGCCGAACTGTTTCCCTCGCTGGTGCCGGAGGGCAGCACGCCACTCCGGATCGTCAACGGCGGACCGACGCTCGATGGCGAGGTGATGTCCGACGTCGTGTTCCTACTGCTCGCCGCCGCCCGTCGGCGGATCGTGCTGGTAACCCCCTATTTCGTGCCGCCGCCGGACATTCTTCGCGGCCTGCGCGCCGCCTCGCTCCGCGGCGTCGATGTCCGGTTGCTGGTGCCCCAGGTCAACAACCACGTCTACGCCGGCTTGGCGGGCCGGTCGTACTACGGCGCCGTCCTCGCCGCGGGCGGTCGTATTTTCGAGCGAGCCCCGCCGTTCATGCACACCAAGGCGCTGTTGATCGACGACGGCGTCGCCATGGTCGGCACTGCCAATCTCGATTCGCGCAGCCTGCGGCTGAACTACGAGACGAATCTCGTGGCGATGGACGCCCGCTTCACGTCGCGGCTGGACGCGGCGATCGGAGAGGAATTCCGGCGCGCACACGAGATCCGGCCGGCGGACTGGGCGGCCCGTCCGGCGCGCCACCAGCTCCTGGAGCGAGCTTGCGCGCTGCTTTCGCCGATTCTCTAGCGCGAGCAGGCCGCCGCACTCGCCAGATGGGCGCCGATGCCCGGGCGTTCCGCGCCTGCGCCCCTGCCGGGGCCGGGGCGAAGCGGCCGGGGCGATCAGAGCGGCGACATGGGGGCCAGCGGCTCGAACGACGTTCGCTCGTCGAACCGGCGGCTACGGCGGGCTCGAAGCACCGCATCCTCCGGCGGCGCCTCGAGGAAGAGCGCGTCGGCGTCGGGAAACTCCCGCTCCAGCCAGCGCAATCCCTCGTCGGGGCCGAGGATCAGGAGCACGGTGGACAACCCGTCGGCGGTGACGCAGTCGTCGGCGATCACCGTGACGCTCATTCCCGCACGTGGGACCGCACGGCCGGTCCGGCCGTCAAAGACGTGGGTGACCGGCCGGCCCGCGGCATCCCGCCGCTGGCGCCGGTAGCCGCCCGAGGTGGCCACGGCCAGGTCGGACACCTGCAGCACGCCGGCCAGCCGCTCGCCGGGCAGGGTCTCGGCGCGCGGCTGGTCGATGCCGATGCGCCACCGCCGGCCCGCGGCGTTGCGCCCAGCCGCGTACAACTCGCCGCCGACCTCGACCATGAAATCCCGTGCGCCGAGGGCGCGCAGCCGCGCGGCGATCCGGTCCACGGTCCATCCCTGCGCAACGGCGTTCAGGTCCAGCTCCATCCCCTCGCGGCGCTTGATCATCGCCGGCGGCGGTCCCTCGTCGAGAATCCAGTCGCGCCATCCGACCGCCTCGAGGGCACGCGAGAGTTCGACGTCGTCGGGAGGGCGCGCGGGCGTGTCGGGTCCGAATCCCCAACGGCGCAAAACGGTCCCCAGGGTAGGGTCGAAGGCCCCGCTCGTGCGGGCGGCGAGATCCCGGGCCAGCGTCGCCACACGGTGGAAGCCGGGCGAGCTTTCGAATCGTTCCCCGGCCGGGGTGCGGTTGAACCGGGCGATTTCGCTGTTGGTGTTCCATAGCGAAAACGCGCCGTCCGCCTCCGCAAGGGCTTGGTGAACGCCCTCCTCCACGGCTCCGCCGGCGACGCGGGGCGGCACCCGAACCCGCACGTGGTACCACGTGCCCTGAGCCTCGCCGCTCCACTCCGCCATCCCGCCGGTGGGGGCGTGCCGGCGAAGGGACCACACGGTCGCGCCGAGCACGGTGGACGCCACCAGGAGCGTGCGCCAGAGGTCGAATCGGCGCGGCTGGACAAGGCGCGGGCGGGCGTCGGGCATCCGGACCGCCTCACCCGAACTCGTCGTAGGCGATCATGTCCTTTTCGACGCCGAGGTCGAACAGCATCCGGTTGACCGCCGCGATCATCATCGGCGGGCCGCAAAGATAGTACTCGATCTCCGTCGGGTCGGGGTGGTCCTTCAGATAAAGATCGTAGACGACCTTGTGGATGAACCCGGTCGGCCCGTCCCAGCGGTCCTCCGGCAGCGGCTCGCTCAGTGCGACCGTGTAGCGGAAGTTGGGAAACTGCGCGGCGATCGCGCGGAAATCCTCGTCGTAGAACATCTCGCGGCGGGACCGGGCGCCGTACCAGAAGCTGACCTTCCGCGCGGTACGGCGGGTCAGGAACAGGTCGAAGATGTGGCTGCGCATCGGCGCCATGCCCGCGCCGCCGCCGATGTAGAGCATCTCCCGCTCCGTCTCCTTCGCGAAGAACTCCCCGTAGGGACCGCTGAGCATGACCTTGTCACCGGGTTTGAGGCTGAACATGTACGTCGAGGCCAGGCCAGGCTGAACGCCGGGCATCCCAGGGGGCGGGGTCGCGATCCGGACGTTCAGCATGACGATCCCGGACTCGGCGGGGTGGTTGGCCATCGAATAGGCGCGGAAAATCGGCTCCGGATTGGTCGCCGTAAGAGCCCAGAGGCCGTACTTGTCCCACGCGTCGCGGAAGCGCTCGTCAATGTCGAACGATCGGAACGAGAGGTCGCGGTAGGGGGGGATGTCGATCTGGATGTAGCCGCCGGCCCGGAAGTTCAGTGTCATGCCCGGTGGCAGATCGAGGACCAGCTCCTTGATGAACGTGGCGACGTTCCGGTTGGAGCGGACGGTCGCCTCGAACTTCCGGATCTCGAGGACCTCGGCCGGCACCCGGATGCGCAGGTCGCGTTTGACCCTCAACTGGCAGGCGAGCCGCCACCCCTCGCGGGCCATCGCGCGCGAGATGTGGCCGGCCTCGGTCGGCAGCAGCTCACCCCCGCCCTCGGTGACGATGCACTTGCACATCGCGCAGGTGCCGCCGCCGCCGCAGGCGGAGGGAAGGAAAATCTTCTGCGCGGCCAGCGCGGACAGCAGCGTCGGCCCGGAGTCCACCGTCAGACGCTTCTGGCCGTCGTTGACGTCAATCGTCACCGGCCCCGAGGGCACCAGACGGCGCGAGGCGGCGTTGAGTCCGGCGACGAACAAGAGAATGAGGCCGGTGAACACGGCCGCGCTGACGGCCATCAGCAGAATCAATTCGCCCATCGCCGTTCCGCCCTAGAGCTGGATGCCCGAGAAGATCATAAACGTCATCGCCATCAGGCCGGTCATGATCATGGTGATGCCGAGGCCGCGCAGCCCCGGCGGCACGTTCGAGTACCGGAGCTTGCGCCGGATCGCCCCCATCGCGACGATCGCCAGCGCCCACCCCGCCCCCGACGCCACGCCGAACACCGCGGCCTGCGCCGCGCCGTAGTTGCGCTCGACCATGAACAGCGACCCGCCGAGGATCGCGCAGTTCACCGTGATCAGCGGCAGGAAAATCCCCAGCGACTGATAAAGCCTCGGAAAGAACCGGTCCAGCGTCATCTCCACCAACTGGACCATCGAGGCGATCGTCGCGATGAAGACGATGAACGTCAGGAAGGACAAGTCCAGCGCCGCCAAGGCCGGCACGCCCGTCCAGGCCAGAGCCCCCGGCGCCAGAAAGACGCGGCGCAGCGCCCAGTTGACCGGCACGGTAATGGACTGGACGAAGATCACGGCCACCCCCAGCCCGATCGCGGTCTCCATCCGCTTCGAGATCGCCAGAAACGAGCACATCCCGAGGAAGGAGGAGAGCAGGATGTTTTCGATGAAGATGGACTTGATCGCGAGGCTGAGCAGCTCCATGGCTCGGGTCTCCTCAGGCCGTCTCGTAATGGCGGATCAACGTCCGCTGGGCCCAGATCAGGAGCCCCAGCACGATGAACGCGCCGGGCGCCAGCAACAGAAGCCCGTTGTTGACGTAGCCGTGCCGGTAGAGCGCCGCCGGAACGACGGCGTGGCCGAACAGCCGACCCGACCCCAGAAGCTCCCGCACCGTCGCGACGGCCACCAGCACAGCGCCGTACCCTAGGCCGTTGCCGAGCCCGTCGAGGACCGATGGGATCGGCGGGTTTTTCAGCGCGAACGCCTCCAGCCGCCCCATCACGATGCAGTTGGTGATGATCAGCCCCACGAACACGCTGAGCTGGCGGCTGATGTCGAACAGGTACGCCCGTAGAAACTGGTCGGCGAGGATGACCAGGGTCGAGACCACGACCATCTCGACGATCATCCGAATGCGGGAGGGCACCGAGTTGCGGATCAGCGAGATCACCAGGTTCGAGCCGGTCGTCACCACGGTCAGCGCCAGCGCCATCACGACCGCGGTCTCGAGCTTCACCGTCACCGCCAGCGCCGAACAGATGCCGAGGATCTGGATCGTGATTGGGTTGGATTCGGACAGCGGATCTTTGAGGGGTTTCCAGAACGTGGCCATGGCCCTCATCCCCCCTTGCCCATCGCCCGAAGGTACGGCGCATAGGCCTCGAGCGAACGGTTCAGAAACGACATCACCCCGCGGCCGGTCAGCGTCGCTCCGCTGATGCCGTCCACCACCACCCGCGACGCGTCGTCGGCCGCCCCAGGCGACGCGGCGCCCTTCGCGATGACGATCGGCCGGAGATGGTCGCCGTCGCGGATGCGTCGGCCCCGGAACTGCTCCTGAAACCACGGCTGCTCGATCTCGCCGCCCAGCCCCGGCGTCTCGCCGTGCCGGTAGAACGTTAACCCGACGATCTCCGAGAGCGTCGCGTCCAGCGCCAGGTAGCCGTAGATCGTGGACCAGAGCCCTTTGCCCGAGACCGGGAACGCATGGCGGGCGGGTCGTCCGTCCTCGATCCACTGGAACACCGGCAACGCCGGCGAGCCGGCCGCGGGCGCGGAGGTCGTGACCGTGCCAGCGGCCGGGTCGAACCAGACCTCCCGGACGCTGTGCGCATACAGGGCGTTTACCTGCGCCGCGGGCAGACGCCGGCCGCGTCCGTCCGTTACGGCCGCCCCCAACGCCTTCAAGACGTTGAACCGCCGGTCCAGTTCGGACATCCGCTCCTGGCGGGCTCGGAGGCCGGCGCTGGCGCCGGCCAGCAGGGCGCTGGCCGCCAGGCAGACCGCGCCGGCATACGCCAGCACATACCCCTCGCCCGACCTAGGCACGGCGCCCCCTCTCCAGGTAACGCGCTCGGTTCGCGACATGCGCGCGCAGGACCGCGTAGTCGATCAGCGGGGCCATCGCATTCATGAAAAGGATCGCCAGCATGTTCCCCGCCGTATAGGCAGGGTTGAAGAGGCGCACCACCACCGTCAGCGCCCCGATCAGGAACCCGTAGATCCACTTGCCCTCGTTCGTCGCTGCGGCGGACACCGGATCAGTGGCCATGAACACTATGCCGAACAGCGCGCCTCCCATCACCATCTCGTACCAGAACGGCAGCGCGAGGATGGGATAGGCCTGCAGGGTTCCGGCGGGCAGGAGGTTGATCGACCCCGCGGTCAGCGCCAGCCCCAGCAGGCCGCCGACGATGATCCGCCACGAGCCGACGCCGGTGACGAGCAGCACCGCCATGCCGAGCAGCACCGCCACCGCCGACGTCTCCCCGAGACTGCCCGGTTCCAGCCCCAACGTCATCGACCGCAGCGTGTGCCCCGCTTCGGCGAGGTGGGCGACGATGTCCACCCCCGCCGGCGCGCTCTTGGCCACCGCCAAGGCCGTCGCCCCGCTGACCCCCTCGGCCAGCCCATGCCCGGCCGGGGCCGCGATCCATACGGCGTCGCCGGACATCTGTGCCGGATAGGCAAAATAGAGGAAGGCCCGCGAGGCCAGCGCCGGGTTGAGGACGTTGAACCCGACCCCGCCGAAAATCTCCTTCGCAACGACCACCCCGAACGTGATGCCCGCGGCCACCTGCCACAAGGGAATCGTCGGCGGCAGCGTCAGCGGAAAGAGGATCCCCGTAATCAGGAAGCCCTCGTTGATCTCGTGCTTCCGCACGGCGGCGAACAGCACCTCCCAGAAGCCGCCGACCGCGTAGGAGGTCACGATGATCGGCACCACCAGCCGGGCACCTCGCAGCAGGTGCGCCCACAACGGCGCCTCCGCCATCCCCGCCGCCCGGTGGTACTGGAAACCCGCGTTGTACATGCCGAACAGGATGCACGGGATTAGCGCGTAGAAGACGGTGATCATGTACCGCTTCATGTCCAGTGCATCCCGCACGTGCGGAGGACCGGAAGTCGTCGTCGCGGGCGTGAAGACAAAGGTCTCCAGCGCCTCGTACACCGGCCACAGCGGCCGCAACGGCCCGCCCTCCTCGAACTTCGGGCGGAGCTTCTCGAAGCTTCGCAGCAGCGGGTGCATGGATCAGAGCCCCTCCGCCTCGGCCATCGCCAACCCTTCGCGGATGATCCCGACGAGGTCCATCTTGGAAGGACACGCGAAGGCCGCCAGCGCCACATCCTCCGGCTCCAGCTCCAGTATCCCCAGTTGAATCGCCTCCTCCCAGTCGCGCGCCAACACCGCCCGGATCAGAAAATCGAGGCGGATGCGCATCGGCAGATACCGGTCGTACAGTCCCGTGGCGACCATCGCCCGGGGCGCCCCCTGAAGGCTCGTACCCAGCGGCCACGCCCCACCTCGCCGCCACGCCGACACAAACGTCTGAGAAAAACTGAAGCGCCCATCGAGGGGATTGGCCCAGGCCAACAGGTGCCGCTCCCGGTCCTCCGGCAGCACCGTCACCGACGAGGCCCATGGCGGCAAAAAACCATCCGGCGCCACCGCCGTGCCTGACAGCGCATCTCCAGCGACCACTCTCATCTCCCCCGCAGCCAGCCGCGCCGGTAACCAGGCGGACAAGGCCACGCCCCACGGCACCCGATAGTGACACGCCCGGCCCTCCGCCACCCCCGGCCCGCCCAGCGCAACCAGTCGCCAGCCCGGCATCGCCCCCTCCAGCAGAAACTTGCCGATCAAGGCCAGATCCGCCAGCCGAACCGTCCACACATGCTCCCCCGGCCGGATGGGATCGAGGTGATGAATATGCACCCCCGAGTTTCCCGAAGGATGCGGCCCCGAAAACCTGGCCAGCGTCACGCCCCCCGCCCCGGCGATCCGCTGCGGGAGATCCCGGCCCGAACCGGCGCACAAATACACCGGACCGGCCGTCAGACGCCGCAGCGCCGCCAATCCCGTCGCGATCGCGTCGGTTTCCTGCGAGGCGATCAGCAGCGGATCGGCCTGAAATGGGGCTGTCGCCATCGCATTGACGAAGATGGACTTCGGCTTCGAGTCACGCCTGGGCATTCTCGAAAATGGCCGCTCGACGATCAATGAAAGCATCCCGGAGGAGCGCAGCCGGCCGAGAATCTCATCGCCAGGCATCCGCTCCAACTCCCCCGCCGTCGCCTTTGCAAAAGGCTCGACCTCATCGGCTCCGTCCGGTTCCACAACCACCCGCTGGAGGATCCTGCGCGGCCCAAAGTCGATCGAACGCACCCAGCCCGCCACCGGCGAACACAGCCGGAAGTCAGGGTCACGCTTGTCGTACACCAGCGGCGTTCCCCGCCGGATCCGGTCGCCTACCGCCACCATCGGGCGCGGCTTCATGCCCCTCACCCAGAGCGGCTGAACCGCAACCGGACCCGAAACGGGCTCCGCCGCGACGGAGGCTTCGGGCGCGCCAGACAACGGCACGTCGCGTCCGCGACGGATCACGAACAGGGGCTCACTGCCCGAAATCTTGCGCTGTGCTCCCATGAACCGAAGACGCGACAATATATCCACGCGGTTCGGCCCGTCAACGTATGCAGGTGGCAAGAGATGCCACGCAGTGACGCGAATAACCGCGCATCGTCACAAAAAACCGCCTCGGCAGATCTGTTTCGTGGGCCGTGCAACTGAGGTCCGTCTCCGTCGAGTGGCCGGAATGATAGGTTGCAGATGCGGCACGGACGTCACAAATTCGGGGCAGCCATCGTTCATGAATTGGCGACCATTTAAGATTCCGGTTCTCCGAAAGATGGGGCCGGCTGGAGGCGGCTGGGCCCCCGGCACAATTGACAAACAGGGTCGAATGCATGCGGCCATTCGACGTGCCATGAGCACTCCGAACAAGCCGGCCCAGTTTCAGGATCTGGGCAAACCCTACGAGTGCTGCGATCGCAGCGCTCATGGCGCTCCACGGGGCGGCGGCCAATCCGATCCAGCTCCCATCGCCCGACGACCACCGCCTGTCCCTCGTCCCGCTCCTGCTGCTAGCGCCGGGCGACGAGATTTGCGCGACCGGGGCGGTTGCCAATCTTGGCGTCGCCCCTATCGAGGCGCTGACTGAATGGGAGATTCGCTACGATCCCTTGTTGGACGCCTTTCCTCTCCCCCTTCTCGGTCCGGATCTCGCATACGGCCGGCCGAGTTGGACGGAAATCGACGGACAACTTGCTGAGAGCAATTCGTTGACCGATGGCCGTGCGTACACGACGCGCGAGCCGTCGCTCCGTCGCGAGGGATATCGCGAAAGCCGTTCAAACGGTGAATCTATAGGAAAGTGGTCCCCATCGTCCGCATCGAATATCTGGCCGGCGACGCGAACTGGATCTGGCGCAGGGACGTCCAAGCGTCCGAGGACGGCCGACAATGGACAGAGCTGATGCGAGATTTCGACGCCCACAAAAAGTGGGGACGTGTAGCGCTGCCGATTTTCGGACCGGTGTCGGATCGCTATGTCCAGTGGCGTGTGCACCGCGGTGGCAGCCCCATGGACGTCGTGCGTTGTCCGGCGGAAATGCGGGTGTACGTGGCCTCGCCGCCGGCCCCACCGCCCTGGAAAGAGGCGCCCGTCGAACAGGGCTTGGTTCGTGTTCGGGCAAAACCGCCTGGCGAGCCGAGCCGGGCCTGTGGCGAATGGCCGTGCGGATGCGTTCCGGCGGTCGCGGATGCTGCCCGGACATGGGTGATGGTGGCCGGAGACCCGCCGTCCACGATGGCCGAGGCGTCGCGGTTTGGCATCAACGGCTCCAACACCAAGATGGCGCCCCTTTTGCGTCGACCCGGGATTCGATGGGTCAGGTTTGAAAACCTAAAGTGGCCGATGGTGTCTCCGGGGTCGGCCGAGTTCCGCTTCGACGGATCCGTCGGTCCCCGTGGCGCGTCCACCATGACGCCATTCTGCAATGCTACCGGGAGGCCGGTCTCGACGTGCTGCCGTTTTTGTTCATGACCGCTCCCCACGCCAGCTCGCCCCCCGCCGACATCACGAACCGGCAGCGCCGGATGTTTTACCTGCCCAGCGACGACTCGGAGTTTGCGGAATACGCGTTCCAGACGGCGGCGCGATACGGGACGCGGCCACACCCGGTGGGGGCGCTGCGGACACCGGACGGGCAGTCCGGCCTCGGATGGCTGACCGTTTACGAAATCTGGAACGAACCGAACCTGTCAGATCCGCGATGAGGAGCATGGGCGGTTCGTTGGACCGGTATCTGCTGTTGCCTCGCGCGGCGGCGGAGGCCGTTCGCCGCGCCGATCCCGCCGCGAAAATCGCCAATGGCGGGTTTGCGGGCGTGGACGTGGACACCGTCGACCCCCTCCGCGTTTTCCTATCCCGACGGGCGCCGTCCGCTCGATTTCATCGACATCCTGAACGTCGGTTGTTACACCGGACGCGAGGCTCCGGAGACCGCCCTTGAGGATTTCAACGCCGGCGGCGCCGGCGAGCTGCCCCCGCCGAAACAATTCCGCCGTCTCGCGAGGTGGCGCGATCGGAACAAGCCAGGGATGCCCATCTGGCTGACGGAAACAGGGTACGGCTCGGCCGGCCCCTTCGGAACCGACGAGCGCACCCAAGCGGCCCGCCTCCCGCGGATGGTCATGCTCGCGCTGGCTAACGGAACGGACAAGGTGTTCGTGTACCGCGAGAGCTGATCCACGCCCGCCAAGCACGCTGCCTCGGCATTGGTCCGCAACGACGGCACGATCAAACTGTCCTTTCTGAGCTACGCAACGCTGGTGCGCAGGATGGACGGAGTACGCGGAGATGCGGTGCCGCTATCCGTCGGCGACTCCAATGTGGTGGCGCTGGTCTGGGAGTCCAGGACCGCCGCGCCGCCGATCACGGCCTGGACCATCGAGGACCATCCAAGACGCCTGGAACTCGACCTCGGCGAGGCGGCCGTCTGCGATGCGTTCGGGTGGTGCATGACGGTCGCCTGTGCGACGGGGATCGAACTGTCGATCTTTCCTCTCTACATCCGGCCGAACGTGCGGACCGATGGGATGGTCCGGGCTATGGCGCGCGCCTTGGAGGACCGGCGGCGGAACGAAATGGCGGACGCGGAGCTTGGACGCCGGAGAGGATGGGTGTTCAATTTTGGTCCGGAAACCCATCGCATGTTTCGGTGGATCGGCGTCGAACGCGAGGTCGTCAGCGTGCCCGCGGCCACGGTGTTCGAGGACGGCCGCGGATACGGTTGGTTTGGTCGGCGTGACCGCCGCGTCCGACGGCCGGAGGCCGTGGGCCAGGGACCCCATGGAACGGACTCTCACGTCCGCATCGCTCCCAAGGGGCGGTTTCGCGTCCTCACGGGCCCCTGGCGATTCATGTTGAGGGTTTCTGCTGAACCAGCAGGGACCACGGGCATGACGGCCGTTTCCGATGCCAAGGAATGGTCCGTTCCCTTCAGCGCCAGCATCCGGCCATCTCGACCTCGTGTTCGCCGGATGGTCCGCGCTGCATTGGTTGTCGCTGCTCGAAAAACCATCGCCTTGAGTAAGTGCCACAACGACACTTCTTGGCTGTAGAGTCACTGCGCCAGAGTGCCATTATGGCTTGCTCTTGGTGACAGTCAAATTGTTCTTAATTCACCATCAATAATTTATCCATGTATACATGCGTGGCATGTCTGTTGCTGTCCAGCTTGATGGATCGCATAAGGCGAACCAGAGAGAACGCGGAGGTGATCAGGATGATGCTGAACAGTGCATGGTGGGATCCGATGGCGGAACTGGCGAGGTTCCAGCGGGAGATGAATCGGCTGATGGATGCCTTTTGCCAGTCCAGCGACCTGTTCCCGCGCGTCAATGCGTGGGCGGACGATAACACGGTGGTGGTTCGCGCCGAAGTGCCTGGGGTGGACCCGGCCTCGCTGAAGGTCTCGGTGGCCAGCGATGTCTTGACTCTGGAGGGGGAGCGGTCGGAGGCGACTCCGCCGAACCTTCGGGAAGCGCATCGTCAGGAGCGGGCTGCCAGGACCTTCTCTCGGTCTCTTCGTCTCCCCTGGGAGGTCGAGGAAGGTCAGGTGAAGGCCGTGCAGAAGAACGGCGTGCTGACGGTCACCCTGCCGCGGCGGGAATCGACGAAGCCCCGGCCGATCGCGGTGACCGCAGAGTGAGTTTGGAGGTGACACCATGAACAATGCGAAGGAATTGCAGGTGCAGAGGGTAGAACCCCGGCCGGTGGATGCCACGCGGAATCGCCCCGTCTGCCGTCCGGATACGGACATCTATGAAACCGACGAAGCGATCGTGGTGGTGGCGGACCTGCCCGGGCTCGATCAGTCGAATGTGACGGTCGAATACCAGGACGATGTGCTCACGGTCCGCGGTCACGCGCCGGCGCCGCCCGCCGTCCAGGGCGAACCGCTGTTCCGCGAGTTCGTGGATCGCGATTTCGAGCGCTCGTTTTCGATCAGCGCCGCCATCGACCGTGACCGGATCAGCGCGCGGATGAAGCACGGGGTCCTGACGGTGACCCTGCCGTTCGCGCCGGAAGTCCGGCCGAAGCAGATCGCTGTGACGTCGGATTGATGTAGAAAGGAGGAAAACGATGAGCCGCAGTCTGATTCCGTGGCGCCGACGCGCGCCCGCGCCGGCGCGGGTCGAGGACAATCCGTTCGAGGTCCTGCACCGCGAGATGACGTCGTTGTTCGACGGTTTCTTCCGCGAGTTCGAACAGGCGTTCCGCGGTTGGCCGGGCCTCGCCCGGGGCGGCGGACCCGCGCTCGCACCGGCGGTGGATGTCTCGGAGACGGACGACGAGGTCCACATCGCCGTGGACCTCCCCGGCCTGACCGAGAAGGACGTCGAAGTCAGCATTGACGACGACGTGTTGGTCGTCCGCGGCGAGAAGAAGCAGGAACGAGAGGAAAAGAAGCGCAACTATCATCTCCTCGAGCGCTCCTACGGGCGTTTCGAGCGGCAAGTGGAGCTCCCGGGCGGGCTCGATCTCGACCGCGCGGGCGCCAAATTCAAAAACGGCGTGCTAACCGTGACCCTGCCAAAGCGTCCAAACGCTCAGTCCCGTCGACGCACCATCGAAGTCCGGGAGGAATAATCCACTTCTGCCTGGCCGCGCGGCCCCCCGCGCGGCTCTCGTCGTATACAGACGGGTCGGCCGGGTGCGCGATCCCTAGTCGCTTCGGCACCCAACCGGGGACCGACGCGGCCTACGCGGGCGGAGCCTTGGGAACGTGGCCCAGTTCCATCGCGTCCGCCGCCATTTGCCGCGCGCGGCGGATCGATCGCTCGGCCGATTCATGCAACTCCGCCCAAGACAACGGTCGCCGGGCCACACCCTCGACCACCGCCTGCGTGCCGACGTCGGCCGCCTCGCGGGGAAACACCTCCCAATCGTCCATCGTCGGCAGAATCCGGTCGACCGAGAGACGGGGGCCGACGGATCCTGCCAGCGAACGGGCCGCGGCCAGGCACATCGTGTCGGTGATGGTGCGTGCCCGCACGTCCAGGACTCCTCGGAAAAGACCGGGAAAACACAGCGAGTTGTTCACCTGGTTGGGAAAATCGGAGCGGCCGGTCGCGAAGACCGCCACGCCGGCCTCCGCGGCCTCCCAGGGCCATATCTCGGGAACGGGATTTGCGCACGCAAAGACGATCGCGTCGCGCCGCATGGTCCGCAGCCACTCCGGCCGGATCGTGCCGGGGCCGGGCGTCGAACAGGCGATGACGACGTCGGTGTCCCGGATGGCCTCCGGAATGCCGCCCGTCCGTCCTTCCGCATTCGTCTCGAGGCAGAGCCGCCACTTGGCGGCGAACCGATCCCGCACCGCCTCCACATCGCGCCGGTCGCGCCCCAACAGGCCGCGGCTGTCCACTACGTAACACCGGCCTGGATCGGCCCCGGAGGCCATGAGCAGCCGGGCGGCCGCCGTGTTGGAGGCGCCCGCCCCGATCAGCGCAATGGCGACATCGCCGATCCCCTTGCCCACCACCTTCAGCGCATTGATCAGTCCGGCGAGGATCACTGTCGCCGTCCCCTGCTGGTCGTCGTGCCAAACGGGAATCTCGGCCTGCTCGCGCAACCGGTCCAACACCTCAAAGCACGACGGCTGGGCGATGTCCTCCAGGTTGATGCCGCCGAACGAGGGTTGGATCGCCAGTACGAAATCCACGAGGGCCTGCGGCTCGTGCAGATCGACCACAAGGGGCACGGCGTCCACTCCCCCGAGGTATTTGAACAACAATGCCTTCCCCTCCATCACAGGAAGCCCCGCCGCCGGCCCGATATTCCCGAGGCCCAGTACACGGCTGCCGTCGCTGACCACGGCCACCGTGTTGCCGCGATTCGTGTGGTCAAAGACCCGCTCCGGCCTTTCCGCGATGTCGCGGCAGGGAGCGGCGACGCCGGGCGAATACCAGATCGCGAAGTCGTCGAAGCCGGCCACGCGGCATTTGATGCCAGTCTCGACCTTGCCGCGGTAAAAGGGATGCAGCCGCATCGCCTCGCGGGCTGGCGCCTCCGCCCGCGCCCGCAGTTCCGCGCCGTTGTCCGCCGGGTTGCTGTTCATTGGTTGATTTCGTCCCGCCATCGGCCGCGGGCCGCAAGAGCATGACCGATGCCCGCCCGTCTGCCGACCACGGCGCCGGCGCCGTCGGATGGAATGCCGGCGGCGGTCACCCCTGCCATTCGGTCTTGTCCACCGTGGTCTGGAAGTCCGCGACGACGACTGCCGGAGCCTCTTCGCCGGCGGTCGCCGCTAGGTCGCTGGGCGTGGGCTTGCCCACGTAGATCAGCCCGTGCATCGGACATTTCTCGACGGCCTGGTCCACCCCCTCCATGTGATCGGGGTCGTATGCATCGTAGTCGATCACCGGCAGGTGTCCGTCGGTGAACTGGAACACGGGGCTTCGCTTCCCGCACGCACGGCAGCCGATGCACCCGACGGTGCAGACGTCCTTGACCTCCTTACCGAAATCCTTGTTCGAGCAGGCGATCACGAGCATCCGGTCGCGCTTGAAGGGCACCATCGTGATGATATTGCGTGGACACACCCGGGCGCAGGCGCCACAACCGGTGCACGCCTCGTAGTTTACCACCGCCAGTCCGTCGCGGATGTGGATGGCGTCGAACTCGCAGGCCCGCACACAGTCGCCGAGGCCAAGGCATCCGTAGACACACCCCTGAACGCCGGCGACGAGATTGGCGGCCGCACAGCTCGGCTCGCCGCGGTACTCCGCCCGCTGCAGCCGCTCGTTCAGGCTGGCCCGGCAATGGACCACCGGACGCCGCGGCCACGACGGCTTGAGCTCGACCCCCATGATCGCCGCAACCGCGGCCGCACACGAGGAGCCACCGACGGGACACTTGTCCGGCAATTCGCCGTTCAGCACGACCGCCTCTGCATAGCTGGCGCACCCGACGTAGCCGCATCCGCCGCAGTTGGCGCCCGGAAGCTCGCCCAGCACCGCCTCGACCCGCGGGTCGACCTCCACGTGCAGAGCGTCCTTCGCCCACCCCAACACCCAGCCAGCGCCCACCGCCAGCACCAACATGGAACCGCCCGCCAGTCCGATGACCAAAAGATCCATACGGTCCAGTCTAACGTGCCCTGTCCGACCGGCCAAGCCGGCCCGGCTGCCGGTGTGCCGTCCCAGCGCCGTCTCCGATCGCCGCCGTCGTTGATCCCCTCCCCGGCCGCGCGGCGCGCCCCGTTGCTTGACCTACCCCGCCGACGGACCTAGCCTTCTACCGCCAGCGCCATGGAGGCCCGATGACACCCCTATTCCTCAGCCGCCGGCAATTTCTGGCCGCAAGCGCGGCGGCCGGCATCGCCCCAGCCGGACGCACCGCCGCCGAACCGCGCCGTTTCCTGTTCGGCGCATGTCAGGCGCCGGACCGTCTCGCCTTGCTCAAGGAGGCCGGCTACGACTTCCTCGAGGCCGACGTCGCCGGCCTTCTGATGCCGGCGAAGCCCGACGAGGAGTTCGACCAGAAGACCGCACGGTTTCTGCCCCTCCCCATTCCGATTCGCTCGTGCACCGGCTTTTTCCCCCACTCGATTCCACTGGTGGGACCCAGCGTGGACATGGCGGCGATCGAGCGGCACGCGGCCACCACGTTCCGCCGCGCCCGGCAACTGGGCATCTCGTTCATCGTCCTCGGCAGCGGGGGTTCGCGCAAGATCCCAGACGGCTTCGATCCGGCCCGCGCCCGCGAGCAATTCATTGAGGTCGGCCGTCGGCTGGGCCCGCTGGCGGAGCCCTGCGGCGTGACGGTCGTATTGGAACCGCTCAACCGCGGCGAAACCAACTTCCTCCACACCGTCGAAGAGGGCATCGGAGTAGTTGACGCCATCGCCCACCCCAACGTGCAGCTGCTGGCCGACTTCTACCACATGTTGAGGGAGGACGAGGGGCCGGCGTCGATCGAAAAGGCGGGCGCGCGGTTGCGCCACTGCCACATCGCCGAAAAAAAGGACCGGGCCGCGCCTGGCACGTCAGGCGAGGATTTTCGGCCATTTTTTCACGCACTCAAGAAGATCGGGTACGCCGGCGGGGTCTCGATCGAGGGCAGATGGAGCAAGGACCTCGCCGCCGACCTTCGTCGCGCGCTGGAGACGATGCGCCGTCAGGCCGCCGAGGCTTGAAAAACCTCTTACCCTCCGTGAAGGGCGGGGCGGGCGAGCTCGACGAC
Organism: uncultured bacterium; assembly: GCA_937139365.1. GTDB lineage: Bacteria > Verrucomicrobiota > Kiritimatiellia > PWTM01 > PWTM01 > CAACVY01. Next base: position 43,726 of record CAKZPT010000079.1, read on the forward strand.
CACCGCGCAGGGCCGGTCGTGGGGGCGGTCCAACAGGAACATGGCCTGCCATTTTAACGGCGGGTCGGGGCGGCCGTTTTGGTCGCCGCCCCACCAGTGGGCCCCGTCGGCGAACAGGCTCAGCCGGATCCACGTCCACTCGCCGTCGCGCGTCAGTTCGGCGGCGCGCGCCTGGAAGACCTCCCCGCTGCGGTCCTCAACGCGACAGGTGATCCGGCACGGATCGCCGACCGCGCGCGCCCAAAGGCCCAGCACCTCCGGCACGCCCTGGACGGACGCCGCGTCGGGCGCGGAGGGCTGCACCGGAAAATAGGCATAGCCGGTGTCGGTGGTCACGGCGACGCACAGCGCCGGGCACGTCCACCCGGGCAGAAGCCCTTCCGCTGCGATCGCCCGCGCTTTCGCCCCATGGCGGGGTGCGGGGCGGCCGTCGGAGTTCATACGAACGCGATACCGGGCCGGATCGAACGGCTGGATCGGCCGCCAGCGGGGGGCATCGGCCTGCGCGATGACGACCGATTCGAGCCATACCTCCGCCCGCGACACGGCGGCCGGCGCCGGCCGCCGCACCACGACGCGTCCGGAGGGGAGGTCCAGCTCGTGGCGGGTCGCCGTCCCGTCAGCGCCGGCGATGCGCAGGGCGGCGCGAAGCGGCGGCCCGAACCCTTTCTCGACAATCGCCACCATGTTGTCGTCCGAGGGGCCGGGCGCGACATCCAACGACGTGACGCGCCCGTCGGACCAGTCCCACTGTGTGGGGCGCTTCAATTCGCCCACGGCGGCGGCGGGCACCGCGATATAGCACGGTGCGTCCGTCAGCCGCACCACGGCGTCGTTGCCCACGCGCGCCGGCGCGCCAAGGTGTCCCTCGAGAGGCGCACCGACCATGGATGCCGGCAGGCGCAGGTCGGCGCCGCCAGGATCGAGCGTCCACGCGGCCAGCCGCCAGCCGTGGGTCTCGCGATACAAGAGGACCCAGTCGGCGGGCCTCGATCCGCCGTCGATCCGGGGCAGCGAACACCGGCGATCGAACCGGGCGTCGCCCAGGTGCCGGTGAAGCGTCACGGCGGCCACATCGGCCGGCTTCGGTGCGAACGCCGGCACGGCGTTGGTGCGCCAGCGATGGGCGACCACGCCGAAATGATGTTCCGGGTCCTTCGGGTCCAACCCGTCGTCGCGCCAGTCGTACCAGATGGACAGCGGAATGCCGCAAGCCGCGTTGACCAGCCATTCCCGCGGCAACAGGCGCCCCTGGCGGTCGGCATCAAATTCCTCCCAGACGGCGGAATAGCCCCACTCGCCCGACAGGATGGGCACGGACCGTCCCGAGGGCGCGTATCGGGCGATCAGGTCCCGCAGCCGTCCGTACTCCGCCGCCACGGTTTCAGGGTCAGTCCGGCGGTAGGGATCACGGTCACGGCGTGCCAGTGCTCCAGCAGGCCGCCACGGAAGCATTCCTCGAGAAAGGCCCAGTCGATTTGCGAGACGGCGGGGCCGACGAGCCGCTCCTCCGGCGCGGCGGCGCGCACCTCGCGCGCGACGGCGCGCGCCAGCGCGATGTAATCGGTGACGTTGGGCGCCGGCTTCCAAAACTTTCTCAGGTTCGGCTCGTTCCAAAGTTCCCAGAGGTGTCCGCGGCCGCCGCCCACCGCGCGAAAGCCGCCCGTCCCTCTTCCGTGCGCGGCGCCTCGCCGTTGTCGTAATGGGGGTTGCCGTAGTCAAGGATCCAAAGCGCCCGCAGCCGATGGTCCGCGAGGGTGGCCGCCAGCCGGTCGTACGCCGAAAAATCGTACTCGCCGCGCCGCCGCTCGATCGCCGCCCAGAACATGTCCATCCGGACCCAGCCGACGCCCGTCGCCGCAAGGGTCTCCATCTCGCCCGGCCGCGGATCGGTGAAATGGATGTTCACGCCGCGTTCGTCGCCGCCGAAAACGCCGGCCGCGGCGGCCGCCCATACGGCCGCGCAAAATCGCCATCGGGTCCGGAGCATGCCGTTCTCTCCGACTTCGGTTTGTCCGGCGGCTCGTCATGACTTACCTTTTCCTCGCTTCGCCGCCGGTCCGGCGGCACTATAGCAAAGCGAGGAGGATTCGATGAACATGCATCGCGCGATCGCGCTGGCGGCCGCATCGGCGGCGATCAGGGTGGCAGCGGCCGACCTGAATCCAGCCGCGGTCCCGACCGATCGGATGACCAACGAATGGTGGGCGAAACGCCACGAGGCCAAACTGGCCGACCCGGCCCGCGCCGGCTGCCGGCTGCTGTTCCTCGGCGACTCGATCACCCAGGGATGGGAGGGGCCGGGGAAGGCCGTGTGGGACCGCTACTACGCCCACCGCGCCCCGTTCAACCTCGGGTTCAGCGGCGACCGGACCGAGCATGTCCTCTGGCGCCTGGACCACGGCGAAATCGACGGCATGTCGCCGGAGTTGGTCATCCTAATGCTCGGCACGAACAACACCGGTCACCGGAAGGATCCGCCCGACCACACGACCGAAGGCATGAAGCTGATACTCGATCGCCTGACCCGCCGGCTGCCTCAGGCCAAGGTCCTCTTGCTGGCGGTCTTTCCCAGGGAGGCGCGCCCCGATGGAGAGCTGCGCCGCATCAACGACGCACTCAACGAGCGGCTCAAGGCATTGGCGGATGGCGAACGGGTGATCTTCGTGGACATCAATGCGAAGTTCCTGGCGCCCGACGGCTCGCTCCCGACAGAGATCATGCCCGACTTCCTTCACCCGAAGGAACAAGGCTATGCAATCTGGGCCGCCGCCATCGAGCCGTGGGTGTCGCGGATCCTCGGCGACACGCCCGTGGCGCCCTGACCGGGCCGCCGGTCCGCCGCTTCCCGGTCTCGGACACCGAACGGCGTCAGGTTTCCAAAGATTGGGCGCACTTCGCCGCGAAGTGTCCAACCATTGGACACACCTCGCCGGCCGGCCTCCAAGGATGGGATGCCGTCGCCCGTCGGCCGTGACCGGCCAGGACGACTATTCCTCGACCAGCGTGCGGATGTGAACTTCCCGAAGCTGGCGCGGATCCACCCGCGACGGGGCGTTCATCATCAGGTCCACGGCCTTCTGCGTCTTCGGGAAGGCGATCACGTCCCGGATCGAGGCGGCGCCGACCATCAGCATCACGAGGCGGTCGAGCCCGAGGGCAATGCCCCCGTGCGGCGGCGCCCCGTAGCCGAGCGCCTGGATCAGGTGGCCGAAGCGATCGGCGATCTCTTCGTCTGGGAGGCCGAGCCGGCGGAACATCCGCTGCTGCAGCTCGGGATCGTGGATCCGGATGCTGCCGCCGCCCAGCTCCACACCGTTGAGCACGATGTCGTAAGCCAGCGCGCGCACGGAGAGCGGATCGGAGTCGAGCCGATCGAGGTCCTCGGGGTGCGGCGCCGTGAACGGATGGTGCATGGCCTGAAGGCGGTTGTCCTCGCCGCGCTCGAACAGGGGAAATTCTGTGATCCAGACGAACGCCATCGCATCGCCCGCGAGGGCGCCGGCCAGCTCTCCGCACATCAGCCGCAGGCGGCCCAGGAAGGGGTGGACCTTGTCCGCCTCGTCTGCGGCGAAGAGCACCAGATCCCCGGCCCGGATGTCGAGGCGCGAGGCCAGCTCGGCTTTCTCCCCCTCGCTGAGAAACTTCACGATCGGGGATTTCCAGGAGCCGTCCGGCTGGACGCGGATATGGGCGAGGCCGCCGAAACCCGACTGTTTGGCCAGTTCCGTCCATTCGTCGGTGACCCTCAACGGCACCTCGGCCAGGCCGGTGGCGTTGATGGCTTTCACGACATGCCCGCGCTCCACCGCCTGGGCGAACAGCTTGAAGGAGCTGCCCCGGAAGATGTCGGTCAGGTCGGTGATCGCCAAGCCGAACCGCAGATCGGGCTTGTCGCTGCCGTACCGGCTCATCGCCTCGGCGTAGGGCATCCTCGGAATCGGCGATGGGGGTTCGGGCCGGCCGGCGGCGCGGCAGACGTCCGCGAGCAGGCCGTCGACGAGGGTGTAGATGTCCTCCGGCTCGATGAACGACATTTCGATGTCGATCTGCGTGAACTCCGGCTGGCGATCCGCGCGAAGGTCCTCGTCCCGGAAGCAGCGCGCGATCTGCATGTAGCGATCCATGCCGGCCATCATCAGCAGTTGTTTGTACTGCTGCGGCGCCTGCGGCAGCGCATAGAACATGCCCGGGTTGACCCGGCTGGGCACCAGGTAGTCCCGCGCCCCCTCCGGCGTGCTCTTGGTGAGGATCGGCGTCTCGATCTCGAGGAATCCGAGGCGATCGAAATACCGGCGCGCGGCCATCACGATGGCGTGGCGCTGCGCGAGGTTGGCCTGCATACGGGGTCGGCGCAGGTCGAGGTGGCGGTGGGTCAGTCGCAGGTCTTCCGCAACTCTGGCGGCCCCGGCGTCGTCCAACGGAAACGGCGGCGTGCGGCTTCGGTTGAGCAATTGGATCGCCGATCCGCGAACCTCGATGGCGCCGGTCGCAAGGTTCGGGTTGACCATGTCCGCCGGTCGCGGCTCGACCACGCCTTCGACCCGTACGACGTATTCCGGCCGGGCCCGCTGGGCCTGCTCCCAAGCCGACTGCGAATCGCGGGGGTCGTACACCACCTGCGTGATGCCGTAGCGGTCGCGCAGGTCGATGAACACCAACCCACCGTGGTCGCGGACGGTGTCCACCCACCCGCACAACGCCACGCGCCGGCCGGCGTCGCCGATCCGCAGATCTCCGCAGGTATGGGTCCGCATCATGACTTTGGGTCCTGTCCGGGGTCGGGCCGGGCAGCATAGGCAAGCCCCCCCGCCGCGTCAAACACCACCGTTCCGCGCCCTGCCGGCATCGTGACCGATGGCGGCCGCGCCGCCCTACGGCCATCCTCCGCACTCCGGCGGCGAACCAACGATCGCCGATGTGCGACGAACCACAGCCCCCCTCGGAGCCGTCATCGCGAGTCGGCTTCCCACTCCGTCTTCCCCTGCGCCGGACCTCATGCGCCGCCGAGCGGATGCGATGCGTCGCCGTCCCACACGGATGGCAGCGGATGGCCGGGCTCCGCCGAGGCCGAGGGACCAAACTGCTCGTGGAACCACACTTTGTAGGGGTTGGCGGTCGCCAGGGGCACGTCCTCGTTGCACATGCAGGACCGGACCGAACGCCACCACTCGTCGTGCGCGCCGGCCAGCTCTGCCACGAGTCCGGGGCGGGCAGCCGCGATATCGCGAGATTCGGCAGGGTCCGTCTCGAGGTCGAACAGCTGCCACGCCGCAGGTCGGTGGGGCGGCGAGACGGACACCAGGTGGTGGCGGCCGCGACGGACCGTGCACTGGATGAACTTGTACTCATCGAAATTGGCGCACCGCGGCCAACGGCCGAGGTGGCTGAACAGCGTCCGCTGCGGCCAGTCCGCCGTCGGATCGGCCAGAAGCGGCGCCAAGCTGCGTCCCTCCCATCCGGCGCGCACCGCGTCGGGCACGGGGACGCGGGCGATGTCGGTCAGCGTGGCGAACAGGTCAACGTGCGCCGCCAGACGCTCGCAATCGGCAGGCCGGATGCGGCTGGGCCAGTGCGCGAACAGCGGCACCCTCGTGCCGCCCAGCCACGGCGTGCCCTTGGCCCCGCGCATCCCCGCGTTGAACACCTGGGCGCCGGCGCTGCCGTTGTCCGTGAGATAGAGCCGCAACGTGTTCTCCACTCACCCCCACTGGGCCGGCGCCTCTCGAGGCCGGCCGACGTTGTCGTCGATGTTTTCGATCATCCCGTAGAAGCCCTCGATCTTCTCCGGCACGCGGCCCGCAAATCCCCGGCGGTAGGTCTCCGGAGCGTGGTGCAGCACATAGGGTGCGTTCGGCGCGATCTACGCGAAGAATGGGCCGCGCCCGCGGCGCGAGCCGATCCAGCGGATCGCTTGCGCAAAAAGAGCATCGGTGCAGAACCCCTTCGTGCGGACGAAGCGGCCGTTGTGACGCACCACCGGATCGAAGTACGTGTTGCCCGGCACGTCGCCGCAACTGCCCTCGTAGGTCTGTCCGATCCCGCCGCCACCGTGAATGAAGACCTCGTCGAAGCCGCGGCGCGCGGGCTGGTAGGGCGCCTCGTCGCCCAGATGCCATTTGCCGAACGCACCGGTCGCGTAACCCGCCGCCCGGAGCACCTGAGGCAGCGTGACGGCCTCCAGGCTCATCCGTTCGCGCTCCAGGATCGTGTGCGTCACGCCGAAGCGGAACTCGTGGCGGCCGGTCATGATCGCACACCTCGTTGGCGCGCAGGTGGGGCCGACGTGGAAGTCGGTGAACCTCACGCTCTCCGCGTGGAGCCGGTCGAGGTGCGGCGTGCGGAGCAACGGGTTGCCGTGGCAGGCCAGGTCGCCATAGCCTTGGTCGTCCGGGATGACGACGACGATGTTCGGCCGGTCTGTGTCAGCCGCCCGGACCATCCGCCCCGCCCAACCGGCGCCGGCCGCGGTCGCCGCGCGCGCCAAAAACTGTCGCCGCCCAAGTCCGTTACGCCATCGCGCGATGCCGTTGGCCATGACCGTCCTCCTTGATCCCGCGCATCGATCGATCACCCGGCCGCGACGATGTCCGCGTCGAACTCCAACCGGATCACGAGCACCTCATTGGCCCGCTCGTTCACAGGCAGACGCCACAGCCGCAGGTACGCCGTCTGCTCCCGGTGGTCGCTCGGCAGCATCTCGACCGACCGCCGCACCGCCTCGCCCGTGTTGAGGAGAACCGCCCTCGCCGGCGCCGTCCGCATCGGGTTCAGCTTCACGGCGTTGCAAAGCCGACGCCTCGGCCGCTTTCGCGTCGTACTCGCGCTCCGGCGTCCCGAAGTCCCCCTCGTCGAACCCACGGTTGTTGATGACGATCCCGGGCTGCAGCTCGCGGATCATCGCGTTCACCGACGGGTCGCGGTGTTGCGGCACATTCATGTCCCACCAGAACCCGTGGATCCGACCGTAGTTCGTGCACAGTTCCCGCACCTGCTCGCGCAAGAAGTCCATGTAGCGATCCCAGTCCGGCGTGTCCCCCGGCTGCGGCGGCAGCTCGTGATGCCGGCCCTGGTTGGGATAGCAGGGGTGGGTCCAGTCGGCGATCGAAAGGCACAACGGCATGCGGCGCCGGTGGCCGGCGTCGGCGAGCATCGCCAGCACGTCCCTCCCGTACGGCGTGTTCATTGTGTTGAACGCCGTCTGCCGGGTGTCCCACAAGCAGAAGCCGTCGTGGTGCTTGGTCGTGAAACACACGTACCGCATACCGGCCTCGGCGGCGAGGTCCAGCCATTGGTCGAGATCGTAGTGCCGCGGCTTCCACTGCCGGGCCAGCCTCACGTATTCTGCTAGCGGCGCCCGCCCCCGCCATTGTTCCTGCTCGTGAACCCCCCGAATGGCGACCCCAGTGGATGAACAGGCCGAACCGCGCTTCGAAAAACCAGTCGCGCCGGTCCCTGAACCGCGGGATGCCCGCCCGACGCACCGCCGCCGGGGCCGACGGCGCCGCCGCACCGCTCGCGCCCGCCGCCAGCGCCGCCGCACTTCCTGCCAGAAACCGCCGCCGGTTCACTCCGCGCCTCCTCCTGGTTCCGGCTTAGCCGCCCGGCCGACGTCGGGCAATCTTCAGGCGTTTTTGATATGCTCCGTCCGCGTGACTTCGATGCGGTTCGACGACACGCGCCCCCCTTTCTGGGCCACCCCCCTGGCCGGCGAGCTAGAGGGTGAACTGGATTGTTCGGCGCTGGCCCGCCGCCTGTACGGCCAGGACGCCTCGATCTACGAGCAGTATCCCCTCGGCGTTGCGCGCCCCCGAAACCTGCGAGATTGCCAAACCCTCGTCCGCCGCGCCGTGGCGGAGCGATTTAGCCTGATCGCCCGCGGCGGCGGCACCAGCCTGGCCGGCCAGTGCGTCGGCGCGGGTCTCGTCGTCGAGTTCACCCGCCACATGAACCGCATCCTCGAACTCGACCCGGCCGGCCGGCGGGCGCGGGTTCAGGCCGGCGTGATCCAGGACGACCTCAACGACGACGCCGCCGTCCACGGCCTTATGTTCGCGCCGGACACGTCGACGTCGCGCCAGGCGACCGTCGGCGGCATGATCGGCAACAACTCCTGCGGCGCGTTCTCCGTCCGATTCGGCACAACGCGGGACCACGTCGAATCTGTCGAGGTCGTCCTGTCCGACGGCTCGACCGCCGAGTTCGGCCCGATCCCGCTCGCGGAACTCGAGGCGCGCCGCCGCGCGGACACGTTCGAAGGACGACTGATCGACGGGGTGCTGGGCCTGGTGGACCGGCACCGCGATGCGATCCTGGCCGCGGCGCCAAAGCCGGGCGTCCGGCGGCGGAACGCCGGCTACGCGCTCGATGCCCTGGCGACGGGCCAGCCGTGGAACCCTGGTGGTCCGCCTTTCAACCTCGGGCGCCTCGTCTGCGGCAGCGAGGGGACCCTCGCCCTGGTCGCCTCGGCGGCCGTCCGTCTGGTCCCGCGTCCGCGCGGACGGCGGTTGATGTGCGTCCACTTCGATTCGGTCACCGCCGCTTGCGACGCGACGCCCGACGTGCTGCGTCACGACCCAGTCGCGGTGGAACTGATGGACGGCGCGCTGCTGGAGGCGACCGGCCATCATCCCCAGTACGCGCGCGACCGCTTCTGGGTCGTTGGGCATCCAGGCGCCGTGCTGGCCGTCGAATTCTGGGACGACGACGAGGCCGCGCTCGATCGGCGGCTGGCGAACTTCGAAACCGACCTGCGCGCGCGGAACGTCGGCTACGCGTGGCCCGTGGTGCCGGCCGACCGCATCGCGCGCGTCTGGGCGTTGCGCAAGGCGGGGTTGGGCCTGCTGACCGGCATCCCCGGCGACGCCAAGCCGGTGACCGCCATCGAGGACATCGCCGTCGCTCCGGAGGACCTGGGCGCGTTCGTGCGCGAGCTGGACGAATTGCTCGGCCGGCTCGGCTGCTCCTGCGTTCACTACGGCCACGCCTCCGTCGGGTTGTTGCACTACCGGCCGATGTTGAACCTGAGGGATCCGCGTGACCTCGAGCGGTTCGTGCGGCTGATGGAGGAAGTCATCCCGCTGGTCCGCCGCTACGGCGGCAGCCTGTCCGGCGAGCATGGCGACGGGCGGCTGCGCGCCCCGTACCTTCGGGCGGCGCTGGGCGCGGAGCTGTACGACCTATGCGTTCAGGTGAAGCGACTCTTCGACCCCGCGGGCGTCTTGAACCCCGGCAAGATTGTGGACGCGCCGCCGGTGACCGCCGACCTGCGCACCTCGCCGGCGACGCCCACGCCCGACCTCGAGACCGAGTTCGACTGGTCCCGCACCGAGGGGTTCCTCCGCGCCGCCGAGGCGTGCAACGGGGCGGCCGTCTGCCGGCAGGGGCCGGGTCGTGGCCTGATGTGTCCCACCTATATGGCCACCGGCGACGAGGCCCACACCACCCGCGCCCGCGCTAACCTGCTCCGGCAGACGTTGACGGCGAACGACGGCAGCCGCGGATGGTGGCGGGACCCCGAGCTGGCATCCGTGATGGACACCTGCATCGCTTGCAAGGGCTGCCGCGCCGAATGCCCGTCCGGCGTAGACATGGCCCGGATGAAGGCCGAATGGGCGGCGAGGCGCAATGCCTCCGGCCTGCCTCCGTTGCGTTCGCTGGTCTTCGGCCACATGTCGCGCCTCGCCCGCCTCGCGCGGCTGGCTCCCGCCCTGGCCTCCCGGTTGGCCGCGGATCCGCGGGTGAAACGACTGCTGGGCATCGCGGCACAGCGATCGCTGCCGGCGTGGGCGTCGACCACCTTTTCGGAATGGTTCCGCCGCCGGCGGCCGAATGACGGTCCGAAGGGCGAGGTGGTGTTGTTCGCGGATGAATTCGTCGAGTACCTCGAGCCGGCCGTCGGCATCGCGGCGGTCGAGTTCATGGAGACCGCCGGCTGGCGGGTCCACTCCGTCGGTGGCCTGGAATCGGGTCGCGCGCAAATTTCCAAGGGTTTTCTCCGTTCCGCCCGTCGCGCCCTGGCCAATACGGTCTGGCAACTGGCGCCCTACGCCCGGCGGGGCCTGCCGATCGTCGGTTTGGAACCCTCCGCGCTCCTCGGACTCCGCGACGAGGCGCTCGACTTATTGCCCAACGGGCTTCGCTCGGAGGCCGAGGCCGTCCGCGACGCCGCACGGCTGTTTCCCGAGTGGGTGGCCGAGCAGGCCGAGGCCGGCCGCCTCGCCGGCTTGCGTCTGCACCCCCTGCCCTGTTCCGACATGCTGCTTCACGGCCACTGCCATCAGAAGGCCCTCGGCGGAACCGAGGCCGTGCGACGCGCCCTTCAGCTCATCCCCGGCCTGCGCGTGATCGAGTTGCCGACCGCCTGCTGCGGCATGGCCGGCTCGTTCGGCTACGAGGCGGAGCATTACGAGCTCTCGATGCGCATGGGCGAGTTGGTCCTTTTTCCCGCCATCCGGGCGCGGCCCGAGGCGGCCATCTGCGCCGATGGCGCAAGTTGCCGGCAGCAGATCGCGCACGGCACTGGCCGCGTCGCGAGACACTGCACCGAATGGCTTCGTTCCGCCTTGACCGCGGCCGTCGCGGACGGACCGTCGGATTGGACATGACGCCGGAGCCGGCCACCCAACGGATGCGCGAGTGGCCATGGGTCGCGGCCGCCCTCGGTGCCGCCGTGGTGGCGCTGGCCGCCGTCGCCGCGTTCATCCTTCGGCACCATTCGATCAAGGCCTGGTCCGATCCCGTCAACTGGCTGACGTTCGCCCGCGATTTTGCCGCAGAATTCAGGAGCAGCCGGTTCGCCTGCGGCTATCCGATCTTCCTGCGCCTGATCCTGCCTCTGACGGGGCCGTTTGGGGTCTTCCTGAGCAATCTGCCGCTGGTGCTCCTAGTGATGGTCCAGGCCGGCTGGCTCGCGGCGCGGGCGTTGCCCGACGCGCGTCCCGCGGTCCGCGCGGCCGCGGCCGCGGTGACCGTCGCCCTGCTGGCCGCCGCCGATGCCCACGTCTTGCTGACGATGGCGAATCCGTACCGCGACCCGCTGTCCCACGCCCTCCTTTTGGCGTCGCTCCTGATGGTCGCCAAACGGGCCGATGGTCAGCGCCCCTCCCCCGCCGCTTCGTTCGTCGCCGGCCTGGTTTTCGGCCTCGCTTTCACGGTCCGCGAACCCGCGTTGATCACGGCGTTGCCGATCGGGGTGCTCCTGCTGTGGGTCCAGCGCAGCCGGCCAGAGTTCGCCCTGCCGCGCTGGATCGGCTGGGCGGCGGCCGGCGCCGCGCTGGGCGCCGCGCCCCTCGTCGTGCAAGGCATGGTCCGCGCCGGCGGCTCGGCTCCCCTGCCTCCCCAATCCATCGCCGAAGGTCGCCTGATGCCGGGGTTGCACTGGGCGGCACTCGCCCAGACCGGCCGTCTGGCCACGGCGTATTTCTCCACCTTCTCCGGCGTGCGGCCCTTGATCCCGATCCTCTGGGCCATCGGACTGGTCGGTTCCGCACTCGCCCGCCGGCGGAGAGCGTTGTGCCTTTTGGCCATTCCCGCCGGGCTCTACTCGGCGTTTTATTCCTTCTACTGGACCTTTGTGCCCCGCTATTTTTGGATCGCCCTCGTGTTCGGCGCTGCGACCGCCGGCTGGCTCGTGGGCCATGTCGCGGACCGCCTAACCCGACGGCGCTCTGCCTGGCTGGCCGCCGCCCTGCCCGTCCTGGTCGCCGTCTCCGCCTGTGGCGCGCTGGCGGCATGGCTGGCGCGGATCCCGACGCCCTCTGAGCGCTTCACAATACACCACGCTCGCCGCCTTGCGACCGCTGTCGAACGCATCGTTCCCGCCAACGCGCACTTCCTCGCGCCACGTCCGTTTTGCGAGATCGTCCGATGGTTCAACCGGCTCGACGCATGGCCGGCCTCGTGGTTGTGGGAGCCGGGCGTCGCGGATCCGTCGCGCAGCCTGCGCCGCCGGCTGGCGGCGTCGTTCGACGGCGATCGGCCCGTTCTGGCCGGTGAACTCCGGCTCGCCGGACGCCGCGACATCGAATTTTCAGCGCTCCGACGAGCATTTTCCTCCCATCGACTCGAATCGCTCGACCTCGAGCCCTACGGTCTGGGTCGCCAGCGCGTGACCTTCTGGCGGCTCGAACCCTGGACCGCGACCCAGCAGGAATGGACGGTCTATTCGCCCCTCTCGAATTGCGTGTTGCAAATCGACGCCGGCCCGCTCGACGAACCGGCTGAGCTGCAGGTGGACGGCGCGCCGCCGATGGTGGCCCGTCCCGGCGCAAACTTTGTCGCACTGCCCCGCGTGGGCGATTTCCGAGTCCGGCTCCATTCGACCGTGCCGGTCCCCCGCCTGCCCGTGCGAATCCTTGCTCCCGACGAACCCCTCCTGCTCGACTTCGATGTCTCGGCCGATGTTCCTTGCCTGGCGTGGCTGGCGGATGGCTTTCGCATTCCCCCCTACGGCCTTGCCGCGCCGGTGGTGGAACGCACCGGCGATATCCGGCTGCCCACCGCGTTGCCGGGCAACCCGGGGCCTCGCCGCGTGCGTCTCCGCGTACGCGCGACCGAGCCGGCGACTGGATCCGTCCTCCGCTTTGCGGTGGGGATGGCCGGCAACGAGTGGGAACTGGCCGTTCGAATGGACCGACGATTTCACGAACTCGACATCGGGCCGGCCACGCCGCCTGCCGGCGTGGAGTGGACCTGCAGAATCCGCGTGATCGACCCCGGCCCCGACCGCGGCCTCGAGGTTGAAAGCATCGCAATTGCCTCCGCCACCGACGGCTAAACATCTCCCGGAGAGGCCCAGTCCCAACTCTGCGCGCCGTGGTTTTTCGGCCGGGGTTGCCAGCGGTATCGAACCCACCGAGGTGGGTCGGCCTGCAGAAGGAACGCGGATCTTTCGCCGCTGCGCCTTCAACGCCTCGCGCCGGGGAGGTTGCGGGGCGTCCACACCGGGTTTTCGAGGGTGCCTCTCAGTTCGAATTCCAGGAGCCGCGTGACCGGTAGGGTCAGCAGCCGGAGCACGTCCGCAGCCGCGCCGCTGCGCAGCAGCTTAGCCCCCACGACGAAGTCAAGCCGGCGATCCAACGCGTACGCCCCCCGCCCCTCGAGTGAAAGAACGTCGCCCCGCAGCTCCGCCAGGTCGGTCCAGATCCATCCATCCGCGACCCGAAACGACGCCCGAAAATCGCCCTGCGACACGAATCCAAGGCCGGGCACGACCGAGGAGAGATGGCGCGACAGGCCGCCGAACAGCGGAATTTCCAGGAGATGGCCTCGTCGCACGCGAACGGTGCCCACGCCCACGACTCCCGCCCCCTGGCCACGGCCTACCCGGCCGGTCAGCGACAGCTCTCCATATAGTCGCCCGATCTGGGGAAGATCGTTCCGATCGGTCACCGCCCGCAACACCTCGGCCAGGGCGGCGTTGGTGACAGACATCGTGACGGCGTACTGCGTCCGCTCCGCCGGTCCGGCGGGCAGAATCAGGCCGGCCCTCCCGCCGAACGAGCCGCCGAATGCCTGGCCGCCGAACGAGCGGATGTCCACGCGCCGCCCTTCGACGGCAGCAGCCACGGAAAGGCGGTCGGCCGTGAACCACGCGAAGGAGACCGTCCCCCCTTCGAAGACTAGTTCACCCTGGTGATTTGTGCGCTCGCCGTAATCCACCGTTCCGCGCACCGCGAGGCGGCAGGAATCGCCAAAGCCGAATTGCGACATGAACAGGTGCGGTCGCGGGCCCGCCAGCCGCGCCACCACCGGGGGTGGGACGGTAGCAACCGCATCCACGAAGACGCTGCGTCGCGTCGGGTCGTGTTCCGCCCGGCCGGCGATCCATCCGTGAGGGGCCTCGGCATATACGTCCTCCAGCCGAACTACGCTGTCGCGCACGGCAAAGCGGGCCGAGGCCCTTCGGAGAAGGGCGCCGTTCCAGGCAAAGTTGGACGCCTCTCCGGTCCCTTCGATCTCCAAGCTACCCGGATCGTCCCATGGGACGCGAAAGACCATCCGGATTGAGGGCGGCGGACCAAACCACCGGGCGGCAGACGCGTTGAGCAACTGGGCCGGCGTCATCCACGCCGCCAACGCCATCGGATCGAATGCGGCGGCAAGCCCGCCCGTGACGACGCAGGCGGCCAGATCCACCGTCCCCTGCGCAACCAACGGTCCCGCGCCGGAACCCTCGCCCACGATGGCCAGAAGACGCTTCACCTCGATCTGACGGGATGACGCCACCAGTTCCGCACGGGCCTGCTCGACCCAGACACCGCCCAGCTCGAATCGCGAGGCGGCCACCCATCCCTTCCCGCGCACGCCTCCGGGATGTGCTGGATCCGGCAACACCGTGCCCTCCAAGCGCAGCGGCCCTTCCACGCGTAGCGCCGCGGACGCCCGATACCGGTCGGCCGCCGGCGGAAGCGGAAATGCCATCGCCAACAGGGGCGACAGACGAGCGGCAAGGGACACCTCCGGCGGATGGCCCGGCCGCCAGGCACCAGCGATCGAAAGCCGGCTCCCGACGCCGTCCAACGCAAGACGCAGCACCGACAGCGTCCGCTCCGACCACCGCGCCGAGATGTCCCATCGCTCCCACGGCAGGCCGGCCCATGTCGCGGCCCCGCCGGATCCCACAAGCTGCACATCGGCGCCCCCGGGGTCGTCCAGATCGATCCGGCCGGCCAGGCGCAAACATCCGCCCCGAAACTCGACGCGCTGCCATGGCTGCGGCCAACGGGGCGGCGCGACGACAGGCGGGCCGGGCGGCGGTCGCGGAGCCGCGGCTCGGGCCCACGGCCCCGTCCGCCTGACGTGAAGGTCCACGTCAAGGTCGGCGCCCGCCCATGTCCCGCGACCAACGATCCGCCACCAAGCGCCTGATTCCGCAATGGCGCGCCCGGCCAGCGCCGTCAGGCGGCCCAGCGGATCGGCGCCCGCACTCCGCCACTCCACCTCCGTGTCGCGCCATTCCACCACGGCGGGCTCCCATCGACCCGATAGGAGGGTCTGGAGCGTCCACGCCGCCGCCAGAGTCCCAGCCCGCAGATGGATGCTCCCGCCGCCGGCACGCGACGTCCAAGCGACCTTCTCCGCAACGACGCCAAGTGGCCATCGCCAGCGGAGGGTGGCCAGCGTCATCGTCGCCCCGCGCCGGGCCAGGGCGCGCTCCACCCCGCGGATCAACGGCGCCGGCGCCCCCCATCGCGTCAAAGCCAATGCCGCGAAGAGCAGGGCGATCATGAGCGCAACCGCCACGCGACGGGCGGCCCGCCGGCGCGCGACGCGCCGGCCCGGAGTCATGGCGCGCCGCTCCCGCGCGCGGGCGCGGCCGCGGCGGTCTCGGCCATCAACGCCATCGCCGTGGCCTGGTCCACGATGCCCACCACGTCGCGGCCGCGGACCAGCATATAGACGCCCTCGCCCACGGTGGCACCCATCAGAATGGCGGGCGCCACGCCGGCCTCACCGGCCACCAAAACGGTCAGCGTGGCCATGGGCGGGTCCAGACCACACGACACCAGTTCCCGCGGATTCTCCGCCACCAGGTGAGTCGCGCGCAACTGGGCCAACGCCTGCAGGCGGGCTTGGACCGCGGCCGGCGGGACTGCCTCGCCCGTGCTCAGCGCAAACCCGTTGGTGGCCGTGCGGGTCGCCCGCTCTTCGACGCCGCCCTTGGAAAGAATCCAGCCGGAGACTGACTCGGGCGGGATCGACAGCAACACGCGACTGCGGTACCGAAGGGGATCGGCCGACAGAAACCCCGGCACCTTGGAGCGGATCCGCACCGTGTTGGTGCCGTCGGCATCGATGACGACGGCCGGCACAGTTTCGCCCGGTGTCTCCGTCACCACGACCGTCGCGTCGGGCGGAGCGTCCGCCACGCGGTGGAATTCGATACGGACGGCCCGATCGGCAGCCGGGCGCGCCTCGGGAACGGCGAACTCCTCGATCCGCGTGGCGGTCCATTCCTGAAGGAAGGTGCGGATTCGCTGGCTGTCGCCCTCGACCGTAGCGGGTTCCAGCAGGGACCATGCGTCGCCGTTCCGAACGACCTTCAGGCGGCGGTCACCGCGCACCAGGCTCCAAGCGGAGATGTCGTCCGGCGACAACGGCACCAGCCGGCGATCCCGGAGCTCATCTACGGGCAATCCCAGTGCGATCGGGATCACCGAGGGGATGGTGAACACAGAGGGGCGGCCGGGCCAGGCCGCGTATACGCGAGTCGGGGACGTCTCCATGCGATGGCCGATTCGCAGTGAGATCGGCCCCCCTCCGCCCGCGCCCGGTTCCAGCGTGACCTCCACGGCCCCGTCGTCAAGGCCGTAAGGCGCGCCGACCGCGACGTCGTCGCGTACGAACTCCTCGATCCGGGCGCCGAGCAACATCTCGATTAGCCGGACCACGACGGTGCGGTCGGCACGGGCGAGAAACGGCTGGCGAATACGCCAACCTTGCGCGTCACCGCGGACGATGTGGAGGTACCCGTCAGGCCGACGGATGCGGATCTGGCTGACGTCGGCGAGGCCAGGAAAAAGGGTTCGATCCCGGAGGTCGCCGACGAAGGACGGCACTGCGGCCACGAGGTTCGTCGACGCGGTGGCGAGGGCGCCGTACGGACCTACCCGGACGAACACCCGTCGGCCGGGCATGGGTTCGCCAATCTGGAACTCGAGATTGCCTCCCGGCCGGACGACGCGCACGATCGCCAGCGGGGGGGCCAACCCGTAATCACGCAAAGCGGCTTCGGGCACGGACGGCAGGGAGACGGTCAACTCGGACGAGAGGGCGTGAAGCAGGCGGGACACGACGGACGCATCCGCCGCCGTCGCCAGCGGCTCGGCCAGCCTCCAAACGGGGCCCTCCCGCGTCAGCCGCGCACGGAAATTGGGGCGTTCGACACCCAGCGCCGACACTTCGTCCGGCTCGAAGCGGATGGCGCGGGCGGCCTGGTCGGCGCGGTCTGCCCGGCGCGTCTCCCATCGGACCGAGGCGAACCACGCGCCCGCCAACAGAACCGTCAGGCCGGCGAGAACACGGTTGGCTCGGCTGTCGAAGGGATTCATGCGCGCCGTCTCCACCACACCGCCAGGCCAGCGAGGGCGACCGCGCCGGGCACCCCCCCGACCACGGCCAGTCCGAGCCATCGCAGTCCGACGCGGCTGATGTCGATCCGCGTCGGACTGATTCGGCGGGGGGGCACGTCCACCCTCTCCCGGCGTTCGAGCAGCCAATTCAACGCCCCGATGAAAAAATCACCGTTGCCGCTGACCATTGCGCCGTTCGCCACGAAGGCGCAATCGCCGACGACCACCAGCCGCGCCGGCCGGATGCCGAATGCCCATTCCTCCGGATCACCGCGCTCCACGGCGACGGCCACCGAGACCGGCCCGCGCCGGTCCCTTCCCTCGTGGAAGACCCACGGTAGGGTCGAGTATTCGGCCTCGGCCCATCCGTGGTCGCTGGTCAGCGCGAGACGAACCACTCGCGGCCGGTCGGCGCCGGCGACCGGACCCGCGGTGACCTCGGCCGGCTCGACGGAGCGAGGGTTGTAGAACACGCACGCT
Source organism: uncultured bacterium (assembly GCA_937139365.1). GTDB lineage: Bacteria > Verrucomicrobiota > Kiritimatiellia > PWTM01 > PWTM01 > CAACVY01. The sequence goes on from CAKZPT010000079.1 coordinate 61,281, forward strand.
AAGTCGCGCATCCGTTCCGTCGCGCCATGGCGGAGGAAGCGCGTGATCAGCAGGCCTCCGCCCAGCGTTCGTCCCTCGTCCACGACCCGGTCGTCCCCGACCTCGACGCCCCAGCGACGGAGCCAGGATTCGAGGCCCGTCCGGGTCCCGCCCTCCAGCAGGATCATCGCACGGCCGTTGCGCTCCAGATGCGCGTGAACCATGTCGAGCACCGGCTGCGGTAGGCGCGAACGCGGCCCGGCGATCAGCAGCACGGAGCAGTCGGCCGGGATGCCGGCGTCCTCGCTGAGGACCAGCGGCCGAACCTCGATGCCCTCGCGCCGGATGAGCCGCGCCGCGGCGGCCAGCCCGCGGAGGCGTTCGGTGTCGTCGGGAGATCGCTCGCCGTGGCCCGTCAGGGCATAGACGACCGGCGCTTTGGTCCGCGTTACCTCGTGGATCGCCGAACTGATCGCCGCCTCGCCGCGGAACGCCGTTCGAACCCGCGACGATCCCGGGCCGGCCCCGGAGGGCGCCTCCTCGTACAGGTCGCCCGGGTCCAGCACACGCACGCGGTCGCCGGCGGCCACGACGAGGCACTCGACCGACGCCAGCGGCCAACGCCGCGCCATCCCGTTGACGGCCGCCACCTCGCGATCGGGGTCCAACCGCCGCACGCGGACCCGCGGCGTTGCCGCCTGGTAGTTGGCCAAAAGGTCGAGCGCGTCGTCCAACTCCGGTCCCGGCCGCAACAACACGACCACCTCGACCGTGTTGGTCAGCCGGCCCAAAAGGTCCAGCGTGGCCTCGGAGAGGGAATGTCTTCGGTCGCGGCTAAGGTCGAGGCGGGCATAGTGGCGACGCGCCAGCGCGTGGGCCAGACCGGCGCACGTCGCGGCGAGGACCACGGACAGCAGCAGCGACGCGCCCACCCCCATGCGTCGGCGCCGCATCCGGCGCAGCCGGCGTCGAAGGTCGGACCCGTGGACGCGGCCGCCGCTCACCGCCATCGCTCCCATTCCACCACCCGCTCCGCGCCAAACAACACGAACGCCGTGTTGATCAGGTAGAAGGCCGCCACACGGCTATCGAACACGCCCCGCGCAAAGTCCGCCATGTGGGCGATCGGCGACAGCCACGTCGCCAGTGCGTCACCCCCTCCGTCCGGCCACAACCACGCGACCAGGCCGGAGGAGAGGAACAGCGCGATGAAGGTAAAGGCGAGAAGTCCGGCCGAGATTTGGGACCTCGTCAGGGCGGAAGCGAACAGGCCGAGGGAGAGGAAGAACCCTCCGATGAGCAGCGCTCCCACCCCCAGCCCCCATGCCGCCGCCGGATCGACGGTCGGCGGGGCGGCCGCAAACGCGCGCAGCAGCGGGCCGTAGGCCAGCGTCGGGGCCAGCGTCGCCGCGAACAAGGCCAGCGTGGCCGCATATTTGGCGCCCACGACGGCCCCCGGCGTCACCGGAGCGGTTAACAGCGTCTCCAGGGTGCCGCTGCGCCGCTCCTCCGCAAACAGGCGCATCGTCAGCAGCGGCGCGGCGGCCGTCATCGTCAGCACAAAGCCCCAACCGGAGACCTCGACTAGACCGGCCGACGACGGCGCCCCCGAGGACATCGAGGTGACGAGGATCCAGAACCCTGTCCCGACCACGACGAGGAAAAGGACCGCCACCACGTAGGTCGTGGGCGAGAGAACATGGGCGGCCAGCTCGCGCCGGCAGAGCACCAGCCACTGCCTCACGGCGCCCTCTCCCCTGCGCCGGTGAGGGCGACGAAGACCTGTTCCAGCGACAACTCCTCGCTGCGCAGTTCCCGTAGGGCCCATCCCCTCGACGCCGCCAACGCCGCAACCTCGGGCCGCGGATCGCCCTCGCCAGCCGCCTCGAAACGGGCCTCGCCCCAGCCCCCACCAGCATCCTCCCACCGCACGCCGGCGCCGTCGGCCAGCCGGGCCAGCGCCGCGCATGCCTCCTCTGCCGGCGCGCGAAGCTGAACGACAACCCTGCGGCGCCCGCGCAACGAGGCCGCCAGCGTCTCCACCGGTCCCTGGGCAAGAAGCCGGCCGCAGTGGAGGATCAGCACCCGATGGCACGTCATTTCGACCTCGGGGAGGATGTGGCTGGACAACAGGATCGTGTGTCGGGCCGCCAACGTCCGGATCAGTTCGCGCGCCTGCCGGATCTGGTTCGGGTCAAGCCCCAGCGTCGGCTCGTCCAAGATCAGCAACTGCGGCTCGTGAACGAGGGCGTCGGCCAACGCCACCCGCTGGCGGTACCCCTTCGACAACTGGCCGATGATCCGCCGGCGGACATCGGCCACCCCGCACATTTCCGCCGCCTCGGCCACGCGCGCGGCCACGCGCCGGGACGTAACCCCCTTCAGCGCCGCCCGGTAGCGGAGGTACTCCTCCACCCGCATCTCGGGATATAGCGCGGCGTGTTCCGGAAGATAACCGATGCGCCGCCGCACGCCGACCGGGTCATCGAGCACCGAAAGGCCCGCGACCCGGATGGAGCCGGCCGAGGGGCAGAGGTAGCCGGCGATCATCCGCAGGGTCGTCGTCTTGCCGGCCCCGTTGGGGCCGAGCATTCCGACGATTTCCCCCCGGCCGATCTCAAAGGTCAGGTTCTGAACGGCGGTGACCGGCCCGAACCGGCGGGTCAACTGTTCGACCGCAACCATGCCGCGCTACTCCGCCACCACCGCCAGCGTGTGAGTCCGGGCCACAATCAGGCCCTCCGCGCGTTCCACCGCCGCCACCGACAGCGCAACCGTGTCGCCCGGCCGGACCGTCTCCAGGGTCGCGCCAACCTCCTCCAGGCGCCCCACGGCCCGGCCGCCAATGCGGGTCACGCGGAGACCCGGTCGCAGGCCTGCCCGCGCCGCCGGTCCACCCTCGCGCACGCCGGAGATCCTCAGTCCCCCGCGCACCGGATCCTCCGCCGCCGGCGGCTCCAGCACCAACCCGAGGCGCGCCATCGCCAGCCGGACGCCGTCGGGGAACTCGTACGGGCCCACCTCGACCTCAGCCAGCACCGGCCGACCGTCGCGTTCGGCCGCAATGCGCAGCCGGTCCCCCGGTCGGACGCGAAGCAGAAGGCGGTGGTAATCCAACAGCGATGCGACGGCCCGCCCGTTGATCCCCCCGATGCGGTCGCCGGCCCGCAACGGCGCCGGCGGGCCGTCGCCGGCTGCCACCAGGAGGCGGCCGTCGCGCTCCTCGAGGTCGAGGCGCACGGACAGGTGCCGCAACAGGCGAGGCGACAGCCATTGCGTCAACAACGCCCGCGCGCGGTGAACCGGCACCGCGAATCCGATGTTCTGCCCCTCCTGGTGGATGGCGACGTTGATCCCCATCAGTTCGCCGTCGGCGTTCAGCAGCGGCCCCCCGGAACTGCCCGGGTTCACCGCGGCGTCCGTCTGAAGGATGTCCCGAAAAATCACCTGGCCGCGATACCGCGCCTCCCGGTTGCGCGAGGAGATGACGCCGACAGTGACGGTGTGCGAGAGGCCGAACGGATGGCCCACCGCGATCGCGGGCTCGCCGAGCATCACGTCGCCGTCCCGGGCGAACCGGACCTCGGGCAGCGGCTCGGGCGCATCGATCCGGATCAACGCCAGGTCGCTCAACTCGTCGCCGGCGATCAGCTGCGCCGGGAACGTCCGCCCGTCCACCAGCGTCACCCGGACGGTGGTCGCCCGCTCGATCACATGAAAATTCGTCAGGATGAACCCGAGGGAGTCCACGATGACCCCAGAGCCCAGCGAGTGACGTACCTGGTAGCCCGGCGACGGCGGCTGGCGGAAGAAATCCCCGAACAGCCGGTCGAACAGTTCGCCGCGAAACTGCTGAAGCGGATCGGCGGGCACGACGCGAACCAGTTCCTCCGTGCCGATGTTGACCACGGCGGGAAGAACTGCCTCGACCGCCTCGACGATCGGCGACCGGCGCCGCGCCGACGCCGTCGCAGGATCCGCCGCCGGCGCGAAAATCACCGCTGCAGCCAGCGCGCCAATTGCCCGTCGCATTCCGCCCTTCACGGTCGGGCGATTATGGCGGCGCGGTGGAATTTCGGCAAATCCCGCGCCCGGGGTTGCAAAGATGTCTCCTTGGTCCGTATGCTGGTCCGGCCATCGCACCGCGGCTAGACATGCGACGATCCCGACCCCAGCCGGCCGGATGCCGCCGGATCCTCGTGGTCAAGCTCAGCTCGTTGGGCGACACGATCCACGCCCTGCCCGCCGTCCGCGCCCTCAAAGCGGCCTCCGGGGCCGCGATCGACTGGTTGGTCCATCCCGAATACGCCGACATCCCCGCGGCGTGCCCCGACGTGGACCGCGTCATCCGCCTCCCCCGTCGGGGATGGCTCTACCGGTTACCGGCCTGGTGGGCGGATCTCCGGAGGGAACACTACGACTTGGCCGTCGATTTCCAGGGTCTGCTCAAAAGCGCGCTGCCGATGCGTATCACCCGCGCCGCCTACCGTCTCGGTCCCTCCTTCCACCGCGAGGGCGCGGCGCTCTTCTATGACGCGGTGGCCGCTCCGCGCGACAAGAACCGCCACGCGGTGGACGAAAACCTCGACGCCCTTCGCCATCTCGGCTGGCCTGTCGGCCTGCCTGAATTCGCCTTGCGCTTTCCGCCTCACCCCGCCCCGGGCCCCCCACCTCGCGTGGCGATCGCCGCGTCGTCGCGCTGGCCGACCAAAAACTGGCCCGTGGACCGATTCGCGGCGCTGGCCGCCGGGCTGGCCGCGCGTGGAGCAACGGTGGTGCTCGTCGGCTCGCTGGCCGACCGCCCCGTGTGTGAAGAAATCGCCGCCCGAGCCCGAGGCGGCGGCCGCGTCCTCGACTGGAGCGGGCGCACCACCCTCGCGCAGCTGGGGGGGATGCTGTCGGCGTGTGATCTGGCCGTGACCGTGGATACCGGTCCCATGCACCTGGCCGCCGCGCTGGGGGTGCCGGTCCTCGCCCTGTTCGGCCCCACGGATCCGGTGCGGACCGGCCCGTACGGCCCGCACGCCCGCACGTTGACCTGTGGTCCCCTCCCCTGCCGACCATGCTTCGGCAGCCGGTGCTCGCGCAAGGACCTCGCGTGCCTGACCGGCATTCAGCTCGCGACCGTGCTCGAGGCGGCCGAGGAGATGCTCGCGCGTTCACTCCAAAACCGCCGCTGCTGACCTTTCCGCGCCTCGCCTTTGGCTGGCGGCCAACGGGAGAGCTATCACCGCCCCCACTGCTGCCGCCGGTAGACGACGAACAGAACCGCCACCACGACGGCGCCGAGCGTCCATCTCCATGGGAAACGTCTTCGCGCAACCGAGGTGGCTGACGCTGCGGCCGCTGGGGCTGCCGCCGTGGATAGCGCAGGGACGGGGGCTGGCGGCGATGCGGCCAAGATGGGCTTCGGAGCGGGGCGTGCAGCCGCGGCGAGTCCGCTCGCCAGCAAGTCCCTCGCGTGGCGATTCCGCACCTCGCGGCTCGGCGATCCCAGGACGACCGCAATCGCCCGGGCGCCGTCCCGTTGGGCGGTGACGGCGATGGAATACCCGCCCGCGGCGAAATAGCCGGTCTTGAAACCGTCGCAGCCGGGAAAGGTCGTGAGAAGGGGATTGTGCGTCTCCATGATCGTGCGCCCGCCGCGGAATTCCCGCCGGGCGACGGACGTGTACCGGAACACCTCCGGCCTCCGCGCCAGATGGAGACACAACCGCGCGAGGTCGCGGGCGGTGGTGATGTCCGGCTCCTGCCCCCGCGCGGGTGGAAGCCCGTGAACGGAATGGAAAACGGTCGACGTCATCCCCAACGACCGCGCGCGCTCGTTCATGCGGGCCACAAACGCCGCGCGCGTGCCGGCCGCATGAAGCGCGAGGGCCACGGCGGCATCGTTCGCCGACTGGATCACCAGCGCGTGCAACAACTCCTCGACCGAAAAGGTTTCCCTTTCCTTCAACCACACCTGCGACCCGCCGATTCCGGCCGCCTCGGCGGTGACGGTCACCAGGTCGCTCAACCGCAAACGCCCCGCGTCCACGTCCTCCAGGATCAACAAGAGATCCATCAACTTCAGGATGCTGGCGGGATAGGCGGGTTCGTCGGCGCGGTCCTCGAACAACACGCGGCCGTCGGCCGCATCGAGAACGATAGCGCCGACATAGGGGTCGCGGACCCGCTGAGGGATCGCGGCCCGTTGCGCGCCGGCCGCGACGGCCAGCGCCGTCGTCGCCGCGACCAAGGGGCGAATGCCTCGCATGAACACGCACTCCTGGCGCCCGGTCCGCCCGGGCGGGAACGCGCCGCACGATGACCACGCCTCCGCCGTGTGTCAAATCAGCCGCCCAGGGTACGGACCGCGAACGCCGCCCGACGGTGGAATCGCGTCGGCGTTTGCGCCGCCCAGCGCCGATGCCACAGGCGACGCGGCACCTCCGTCACCGGCACGCCGGTTTGCAATGCCCACGGACCGCGCCTAGAGTGGCGCCCACGGAAGGAACTGCCGCCATGCAGCCGATCATGCTCTTGATCATCCCGCTGGTCATCCTGGCGCTCATACTTGTCGGGGTGTTCTTCTATTTCCTGAAGGTCTGGGTCCGGGCGTGGATGTCCGGCGCCCGCGTCAGCCTCTTCAATCTGCTTGGCATGAAGCTGCGCGGCGTGCCGCCCACCCTGATCGTGGACGCGCGCATCCGCGCCGTGAAGGCCGGACTCGACATCAGCACCGAGGAGCTGGAGGCTCACTACCTGGCCGGGGGCAACGTGATCAACGTCGTGCAGGCGCTGATCGCCGCGGACAAGGCGGCGATCGATCTGACGTTCAAACGCGCCGCGGCCATCGATCTGGCCGGCCGCGACGTTTACGACGCGGTGCGCACCAGCGTCAACCCGAAGGTCATCGACTGCCCCGACCCGAGCAAGGGCACGACGATGCTCGACGCCGTGGCGAAGGACGGCATCCGTCTTTTGGTCAAGGCCCGTGTGACCGTCCGCGCCAACCTCGAGCGCCTCGTCGGCGGCGCGACGGAGGACACCATCATCGCTCGCGTCGGCCAGGGGATCGTCAGCGCCATCGGCTCGTCGGCCACCTACAAGGACGTGCTCGAGAACCCGGACCACATCAGCCGGAAGGTGTTGAACAGCGGGCTCGATTCGCAGACGGCGTTTGAAATCGTGTCGATCGACATCGCGGACGTCAGCGTCGCGGGCGTCAGCGGCGCCCGGGAGGTGGCCAACGTCGGCGCGCTCCTGGAAACGGAACGCGCCGAGGCGGACAAGAAGCTGCGCCAAGCCGAGGCGGAAGGACGCCGAGCGACCGCGATTGCGGCGGAACAGGAAATGCGCGCTCGGGTGCAGGAGATGCAGGCAAAGGTCATCGAGGCGCAGGCCGAGATTCCGCTGGCGATCGCGCAGGCCTTCCGCGAAGGCAAGCTCGGCGTCTTCGACTACTACCGGCTGCAGAACATCATGGCCGACACCGCCATGCGCGAATCCATCGCCGGGGGGCCGGACGACAAATCCGGTCCGAAGGAAGGCTGACGGGCCATGGGGGCGGACGGCGTGGCCATGGCTTCCGGTATCGTACGGGCCGACGGCGCAGAAAACATCGTCGCGCTCGTCGTGCTCGTGTTGTGGGCCCTGGGCAAGTGGTTCGCTGCGCGGGCCCGCGCAGCGTCGCCGGAGAAGCGCCAAGGTAGCCCGCCGGCGTCCCCTCCGATCCCACCCGCCAGCCCGGAGGAGGAACTGCGCCGGTTTCTGGAGGAATTGGGCGCCGGCGGCGCGCCGTCGCCCGCGGCCCCGCCTCTCCAGACGGTCGGCCGGCCATCGGCCGTGCCGCCGCCGATCCGCCGGCCGCCGCCGCCCGCACCGCCGCCTGCCCGGCCGGTGTCGGCACCACCCGTCCAGCCCCCGGCTCGGCGCAAGGCGCCAGCGCTAGCCGCCGGAGCGGGCAGGACGGTTCCTGCGCACGCGACACCTCCTGCGTCTGCGGCGGTCGCGCCGCCCATGCAGGTTTTTGTATTCCGGGCCGCGCCCCGCACCCTCCTCCCGTCCATCGTGCTTCGCGGGTTGCGGACGCCGTCTTTGCCGGCCGGCCAAGGCGGTCGTAAGCCTTGGTCGGTCCGGGACCGGCTCGCCACGCCTCGCCGCCTGAAGGATGCGTTCATCCTTCAGGCCGTGCTGGCGCCGCCGCGCGCTTTTCGACCGATCTGAAACGGCCTTGACCCGCGCTGTCCCGCCGGAGTATCGTGGCCAGCCCGTCGGGATCAATGAAAATCACCGAAGAAACCGTCGGACCGTGCCGGCTGAAACTGTACTGCGTGCTCGCCCCCGAGGAGGTCGACCCGATCCGCCGCCGGATGGTCCGGGACATCGCGGCCCAGGCGAAGGTGCCCGGGTTCCGCCCGGGCCGCGTTCCACCCGACATCGTCGAAAAGAAATTCCCGGACGAGGTCCGCCACCGGATCCGGATGGAGGTGACGCGGCACTGCCTCGACGAAGTCGTCCGCCGGCTCGGCCGGAGGTACCTGCGGACCGTGGACCTGTCTACTCCTGACGGCGTGGATTTCGCGGGGCCCACCGAGACGGCGATCACGGTGGAGGTCGAGCCCGACTTCACCTTGCCCGACTACCGTGGCATCCCGGTGCGCGCGGCACCGGCGACGGTCCCGGAAGCCGAGGTGGAGGCGGCGCTGGCGAACCTTCGCGCACGGGCGGCGTCGTACCGCAATGTCGCAGGCCGGCCGGCCCAGGCCGGCGATCTCGCGCAAGTGGATGCGGAGGGTCTGACGGACGGGCGACCGATCGACGAGATCTCCCCGCAAACCCGGGGTTTGGGCCGTCTGGCCCGGCAGTGGGTCGCGCTGACGCCGGACGCCTTTCCGCCCGGGCTCGGGCCGGCGCTGGAGGGGGCGGCCCCTGGCGAGACGCGAACGGTCGCCGTCGAGTTTCCGACGGATTTCGCGATCGCCGAGCTGGCCGGCCGGAAGGCCGAGTACCGCGTGACGCTGCTGGCGCTGCAGGAGCCGGTGCTCCCCGAACTCGACGAGGCGTTTTGCCGAGCCCATGGCGCGACCGATCCGGACGACCTTCGCCGTCGCGTGCGCGAGAGCCTGCAGAGGCGGTGGTCGGAGCGACGGCGGGAGGAGATGGCGAACCAAATCGCCGACCACCTCCTCGTGCGAACGCCGATGGACCTGCCCGAGTCGCTGGTGCAGGAGGAGGCGCGGCGCCTGGCTGCCCTGATCGTGCGCCGGGGCCTCCGGCAGGGGCTGAGCGAGGAGGCGATCCGGGGCGCCGCCGATCGCATCGAGCAGACCGCGCAGCGGAGCGCCCGCGAGACCGCGAAGCTCTCGTTCATCATGGAGCGGATCGCGGCGCAGGAAGGCATCGCGGTGTCCGACGAGGATTTGAACCGGGAAATCGCTCGGATCGCGCGGGCCGAAGGCGTGCCGCCCGACGACCTCGCCCGGCGCCTGCGCGAGGCCGGCGCACTTGAGACGCTGCGCCGACGGTTGGCCTCGGAGATGGTCACGGACCGGCTGATCGCGATGGCCCGCGTCGAGGAGGCTGCATCGTGAGCGAACGTGGACAGATTCTGATTCCGATGGTGATCGAGCAGACGGGCCGGGGCGAACGGGCCTACGATATCTACTCCCGCTTGCTGAAGGACCGCATCGTCTTTCTCGGCACGGCGATCGGCGACGAAGTCAGCAACCTTGCCATCGCCCAATTGTTGTTTCTGCAGAGCGAGGACGCGGACAAGCCGGTCCACCTCTACATCAACTCACCCGGCGGGTCGGTCACCGCGGGCCTGGCGCTCTACGACACGATGCGCTTTTTGAAGTGCCCTGTGCACACGTACTGCGTCGGGCAGGCGGCCAGCATGGCGGCCGTGCTGCTGGCCGCCGGCGCCCCCGGACGGCGCTATGCGCTGCCCAACGCCCGCATCATGATCCACCAGCCCTGGGGCGGCGTTGAGGGGCAGGCAGCGGACATCAGCATCCAGGCGCGCGAAATCCTGCGGCTGCGCGACCGGTTGAACGAGATCCTGGCCGCCCACACCGGCAAGCCCGTCGAGGCCGTCGCGAAGGACACGGACCGCGACTTCTACATGTCGGCCGAGGAGGCGCGCTCCTACGGCCTCATCGACGAGGTGCTGAACCCCCAGCCGCCGCCGCGGAAGGGCTGACGCCATGGCCGCGGGCCCGAAAAAGTGCTCGTTTTGTGGCCGCCCCGCCGGGCCCGGGCTCCGAACGTTCGCCGCCCCTCGGGCGGCGATCTGCGAGGAGTGCGTTCACCTCTGCACCACCCTCCTCGCCGGGCCGACGCCGCCGGACCGTCCCTCCGCCCCGCCGACGAAGTTGCCCAAGCCGCGCGAGATCCACGAGTTCCTCGACCGCTACGTCATCGGGCAGGAGACCGCCAAACGGGTGTTGTCGGTGGCGGTGTACAACCACTACCAGCGCATCTTCCGCACCGAGGGGGCCGACGATCGTTTTGCGGATGTCGATCTGGACAAGAGCAACGTCCTACTGGTTGGCCCAACCGGCTCCGGCAAGACCCTGTTGGCCCAGACCCTCGCTCGACTGCTCCAGGTCCCGTTTAGCATTTCCGACGCCACGACCCTTACCGAGGCCGGCTATGTCGGCGAGGACGTGGAAAACATCCTGCTGCGACTGATCCAGGCCGCGGACGGGGACGTCGCGCGGGCCGAGACCGGCATCGTCTACATCGACGAAATCGACAAGATCGCGCGCAAGATGGAAAACGTGTCGATCACGCGCGACGTGTCCGGCGAAGGCGTGCAGCAGGCGCTGTTGAAGATCCTCGAGGGCACCGTCGCCAACGTGCCACCGCAGGGCGGCCGGAAGCACCCGCAGCAGGAATACATCCGGATTCAGACCCGAAACATCCTGTTCATCTGCGGCGGCGCGTTCGTCGGGCTGGAGGACATCGTGCGGCGGCGGGCCGGCGCGGGATTCCTCGGGTTTCACGCGGACAAAGACCGCGGCCAGAATCGGCAGCTGACGGTGGAGCCAGAGGATCTTCGGAAGTTCGGGCTGATCCCCGAATTCATCGGGCGGCTGCCCGTGGTCACCGTCCTCGATCCGCTCGACGAGGGCGACCTGCTGCGTGTCCTAACCGAGCCGCGCAACGCGATCGTCCGCCAGTACCAGAAACTGCTGGCGCTCGAGGGCGTGACCCTAGAGTTTTCCGAGTCGGCGCTGCGCGAACTCGCCCGACGCGCGGCGCAGCAGGGCACGGGGGCACGAGGGCTTCGAGCGATGCTCGAGACCGTGATGCTGGACGTAATGTACCGTGCACCGGAGGGGCAGCGGCCCGACCGGATCCGCGTCACGCGCTCGTACGTGCGGTCCCGGCTCGAGGTCGACCGGCGTCCCAACGCGCTGCCTGGGTGCGCCTGATGCCCTCCCGACGATGGTGGCCGGTCGGCCTGCTGGCCGGACTTGCCCTGGTCGCCGCCGCCCGGGAGGTGTCCGTCGTCATCCTGCACACAACCGACCTTCACGGGCGGCTGGTCAACCTCATCCCGGAAACGGGCGTGGCCCCCGAGGCGGGGTTCTTGCGGATCGCCACCCTCATCCGCGCCGTCCGCGCAGCGCACCCGTCGGCCCTCTACATCGATTGCGGCGACACGATCCAGGGCACGCCCGAGAGCCTGGCTAGCCGCGGACGCATCCTGGTCGAGGCCATCGCCCGCGCCGGTTGCGACGCCTGGGTGCCCGGAAACCACGAGTTCGACTGGGGCGCCGGGGCGTTTCGCGAGCTGCTGCCGGTGGCGCGGATGCCGGTGCTCGCGGCCAATCTGGCCCCCCGTGGCGGGGCGCCTCCGCTGCCCGGCGTGCGCCCGTGGATCCTGCGGGACGTCGACGGGGTGCGCGTCGCGATCGTGGGCGTGACGCATCCGACCACGCCGTTCTGGGTTCCGCCTCCGATGCTGGACGGCCTCGCGTTCGAGGCGCCCGAGAAAGCGATCGCCGCCGTGCTGCCGGACTTGCGCAAGGGGGGAGCCGACCTCCGCGTGCTGGCGCTTCACGACGGTCTTTGGGCGGGACGGACGGCGCCGGCGCCTGGGGCCATTGAGCTCAGCCGGCGGTTTCCGGAGTTCGACGTCGTCCTCGGCGGTCATACCCACGAGGCCGTGGCGGCAATGGAGTTGCCCGGCGGCGCGCTGTACAGCCAGGCCGGCTGGCATGGCCAGCATCTGGGGCGGGTGGATCTTGTGTACGACACCGTCCGCCGCCGCGTGGTCCGGCGGTCGGCAACGCTGATGCCGGCGGACGCGACCGTCGAGCCCGATCCGGATCTGGCCGCCGCCTTCGGAGCCACGATCGAGCGCACGGCGCGCGAGCTCGACCGCCGGCTGGCGACGGTCGAGGGCATCAAGGCCGTCGACGGCGGTCTTCCGGGCGACGAACCGGCGGCGAGATTTCTGCGCCGCGCGATCGCGGAGATGAGCGGCGCGGAGGTCGTGATTCATGGACGGCTCTCAGATACGCCCTTGACCGACGGCGATATGACGCTGCGCGACCTTTGGAGGTTGGTACCATACGACAACCGGATCGCCGTCTGCCGGCTGACCCCCGGCGAGATCCGGGTCATCCTGGAGGAAGCGCTCGCGCAACCCGCCGGCCGCCCGGTGGCCGGCATTTCCGGGCTGCTGGTCGATCTTGAGGGACAGGGGCCGGATCGCCGTGTGGCGTCGATCGCGTTGCCGGACGGGTCGTCCCCCCACGCGCGCCGCCGGTTCCGTGTCGCCCTCAACGGGTACGCGTTGGCCTCGGCGGGCGGCCGCCTACCGCAGCTGCGGCGTCTGGCGTTCCAGCCCGAAGCGGCGTTGGAGCTGACGACGATCGACACGCGCGACGCAGCACGGGCCTGGGCGGAGCGGCGCCGGCGGATCAGGCCGGAAGATCTGGGACCTCCGGGATATCGGACGATCCGCAGCCTGAAGGAGCGGGTGGCCGCGCCGGCAGAGTGAGTGTCACTCGCGTGCCGTTCTCAGCAATCCGTTCGCAACCCGCCGCCGCAGTCCAGCATGACCCGCTGGACGATTGGCGGCCCGCGTTCGGGCCCAGCGCGTTGGTGGTGCCGGACAGAAAGAACATCTGCTCGCGTATCCCGAGGGTGATCCCCGCGCCCTTGTTCCCCATCATCCGCTCCAAGTAAGGCCGGCCGAGGTGCGTCCGGCCGCTGGCTTCGACTACCCCGTGCAGTTTCCGAGCGTCGGCGGAGCTATCGAAGGAATCTGCAACCCGTCAGGCCCGAGTCAGATGAAACGTACTCACTTCGCCGATGTTGGCGTGCCCCTGGCGCATGCCGGGCGTGCCGCCAAGCGATGGCCATGCCCTGGCGATGCGCACATGGCGCGGCCTCAAGCAAGCCTTTTGTCAGAAAAGCACCTGCCCGCCGACATTGGCCTTTGAGACGGATGAAGAAGACCCATAGCCCCACGCGATCCCCGCGGCCACCTTCTCCCATCCACCGCCCTTCGATCCCCTTCTCATTTTGGCAGTCTGGTCGCGTCTGACACCGACAGGCCAGTCGGCGGCGCGAACGGCGGCGCCGTCCTCAGTTTCTCCAGCGCCGCGCGGATGTCTTCCCCGTGCGTGCTGACCGATACGCTGCCGAACACGTGCGCCACCCGGCCGTCCGGACCGATGATAAATGTCCGCCGCGCCGCGAAGAGACCCATCGGCGCGAGCACGCCGAAGGCCGCGGAAAGTTTCTTCTCCGGATCGGCGATCAGTTCGTACGGCAGCCCGTGAGCCGCCTTGAATTTTTTTTGTGTCTCGAGGTCGTCCACGCTGACGCCGAATACAATCGCGTCTAACGCGGCGAGGGCCGCATGCGCGTCCCGAACCGAGCAGGATTCCCGCGTGCAGCCGGGCGTGAACGCCTTCGGGTAGAAAAAGAGGACGACCCACCGCCCCTTCAGCGTCGCCAGGTTCACCGGTCCCCCCGTGGAGGGGAATTCGGTGTCCGAAACGGGATCGCCGACCTTCATCGCGGCCGCCGGCAGGGCGGCCGCCGCGGCCGCCGCCACAATGGAACGCATGCGCATGGATGGTCCTCCGATGTGGCCAATTTACGGCGGGCGGGCCCGTTCGCAAGCTCGCCGTCCGGCTACGTGCCCATCAGGCCGGCTAGCAGCGACCGGACGTCGTCGCGCGTGACCGGCGCCGGGTTGCCCGACATGCTCCGGCCCATCGAGGCCTCGGCCAGCCGCTCGAGCGTCTCCGGGTCGGCCGTGAGGGACGCGAAGCTCGACGGGACCCCGAGCCGGCGGTAGAGATCGTCGAGCGCGGCAAGCCCCCGATCCACCGAATTCGGAGTCGGCTCCGGCTCGTCGAGAAAGGCCGCCATCGCACGGCCGAGCGGTTCGGCGGCGGCCTCGCGGTTGAAGCGGAGCACATGCGGCAACAACACCCCGCACGTCAGCCCATGCGGCAGCTCGAAGGCCGCGCCGAGAGCGGCGGCGATGCCGTGGGCCATGCCGAGGCCCGAGTTGGCCAGGCAGATGCCGCTGACGGAGGCCGCCATGGACATCGCCGCGCGCGCCGTGCAGCAATCGGGACGCTCCACACAGAGCGGCAACGCCTCCCGGACAAACCGCAGTGCCCGAAGCGCCAGCGCGGTCGTATCGGGTCGGGACCACCGCGATATGCAGACCTCGACCAGTTGAGTCAGCGCATCCAGTCCCCCGCTGATCGTGGCTTCACGAGGAAGCGACCGGGTCAACTCGGGGTCAATCAGCGCCATCGCCGGAATGAGGCGGTCGTCCCGGAGGCTCCGTTTGACCCGCCGATCGGGGCATCCGAGCACGGCGTTTCGGGTCATCTCCGCCCCGGTGCCGGCCGTGGTCGGCACGGCCACGGTCTGGGCCGGAGCGCATTCGATGCGGCGCACGCGGCCGTCTCCCTCCAGATACTCCTGTACCGACCCTTCGTTCGTCAGCAGCGCCGCGATCGCCTTGGCCGTGTCGATCGCGCTGCCGCCGCCGATCCCGACGACGAGTTGCGGTCGGATGCGCCGCGCCAGTCGCACATGCCGGTCCACCGATTCGCAGGTCGGTTCGCCATGGACGGCCACATAGTGGATCGAGGGCACGTCCTGTCCGCAGAACTGGTCCTCCACCACGGCGCGCAGGCCATGGTCCCGCGCATACTGGCCCGCAACGACGAGGACGGGGCCTCGGGCCGTCAGCCGGTTCGCGTAGCGTCCCAAGTGCGCAAAGGCGCCGCAGGCAAACGCGATCGACTCCGGAAACCTCAGTCCTGCAGCTCGCGCCGTATCAATGCATTCCTCGGCCTCCTCCAGCACCCGCGCCATCTCGAGCTCCATGGCATCCATTCCCCCGGCGGGCCCAGACTACCGCCCCGCCGCGCCTCGATCAATCACGCCGTCCATCCAATGCCTTGCCAAATTCGAGCGACTCCCTTACGTTCCGGTCACGCCCATCTGCCGAACGACGAAGGGGAGGGCGATGAGGTGCGTCGTGACGCGAATTCGGCTTGCCCTTGGCGTGGCGGCGGTCATCTGTGCGGCGGTCCACGCGCAATCGGTGCGTGATGTGCAAAACGCCGAACTTATCCGCGATTTGTCGTTTCCGCGGCTCGGCTACCAGTTCTTTCGGATTCAGGTGCCACCGGGCTGTACCCAACTGGTGGTCGGGTTGCACGGCGGCAGCGGCGACGCCGATCTATTCGTCCGCCATGGCGCCCTTCCGAACGGCACGCAGTTTCACGGCCGCTCGACGCGACCGGGCAACACCGAATGGGTGGTCGTCAAGCGGCCGGCCGCCGGGGATTGGTATTTCTTGGTATTCGCCAAGACGGCCGTGGCCCGGACGATGGCCTGGGCCATCTACGACGGACCGGCCCACGCCGCCGTAGCCGCCCCCGTGATCTCGCCCGTCGGCGGCACCTACACCGGCGCGGTCAACGTCACCATGTCCTGCGCCACGCCGGGCGCGCAAATTCGCGTGACGACCGATGGCACCGCCCCCGGCCCCGCCTCTCCATTGTATGCGCCGTTCGTAATCACCCAGAGCGCCACGGTGAAGGCCCGCGCCTACAGCGGGAGCCAGTCAAGTACGGTGGCGACGGCGGTCTATCAGATCGTCGCTCCACCGACGGCGCCTCCACCGGCGGGCCCCGCCGTCGTCGAACTGGCAAACGCGCAGGTGCTGGCCCATCAGGCCAACCCCAAGGGGGGCGGCACCTACTACCGGTTGACCATTCCCGACGGCCAGACCCACCTGGTCTTTGGGATGACGTACGGCGTGGGGGACGCCGATATGTACGTCCGCCGCGGCGCCCTCCCCACCGGTACCCAGTACGACTACCGACCCTACAAGCCGGGCAATACGGAAAGCGTGCAGATTCTGTTTCCCCAACCGGGCGACTGGTACCTCCTTGTATTCGGACGGGCGGCCTACGCGGGCCTGTCCGTCTGGGGCATATACTGGAAGGATGCCCGGCTGACCACCGTCGCCACGCCGGTCATCCAGCCCGCCGGCGGAACCTTCCATGCCCCAGTCCAGGTGAACATGAGCTGTTCCACCCCCGGTGCCACCGTCCGCTACACGCTGGATGGCACCGATCCGACCGCCACCTCCACGCCGTACGCCCCCTTCACGCTCCACGCAAACGCCATGGTCAAGGCGCGCGGCTTCAAGGACGGCTGGACCGAAAGCCTCGTCGCCACTGCCGCTTTCAACGTCGAAACCAACCTGCCCGCGCAGCCCGGCCTGCCGCCGATGAATCGCATGGTCGACATCGAACGGTTCACGTGGACGCCCCTCAACTCGGATGGCACCCGGGCTCGCATGACCGCCCCGCTGCGGTGGGGCTACCGCTACATCGGCCTGAGCGGCAACTACTCGACCGACTTTCTCGGCAAGCTCTACCCGACCGCCAACGGAGTCTACGAGATCGTTATCCCCCATCGAACCAAGCTCATCGTCCAGTTCCATAGCCCCGTGCGGCCCGATCCCAATCTGCCGACCCACGGCATCGTCCTGGAGTATTCGTTCGACCCACGCGTTCCGGTGAACATGTTCGGCGCACGGGTGCTTCACTATTCCTACCGCGGCGTATACCCCCAACTCAAGGACTGGTCGTGGATCACTCGCTCGTCCCCTGCGCCGGGATGGAACGCCTTCGAGTTGATCAAGCGGTGAGGGGCTCGTCGCATCGGCGGCGGCACCTCCCGGTATGCGGGATAGTCGGCTTGGCCGTCGTGCTCGCCGCCGATGCTCACGACGCCAACTCGCCCGCCTTCCGCAACGGCCGCCTCACCCTCCCCTCCATTGAACGCCCGTTGGGCGCCGTGCTGGCGGAGATCGGCACATTGCTGGGGGCCGAGATCCGCATCAGCGCGGCGGCCGCCGCCTCACCCGTCCTCCCCACGGTTTCGAATCTTCCGATCGAGACGGCCCTGGCCAGGCTGCTGGACCGTTTTTCCTACTCCATCGATTGGCGCCGCGATTGGAGGGAGGGCGCCGTCGTCTGGCGGCCCACGGTGATCCGCGTCGGCACAACCGGCGCCACGACCGCATCCGAGGCGGATCCGCGCACCGTGTCGGATGCCGCGTGGCCTCCGGACGACGAAATGCGGCTCTTCGCCGCCGTGACCAACGCCGTCCGAGACCTCGGCGCCGCCGTCGCGGCTGCGATGGAACTGGCGCAGCGCGGATCGCCATCGACCGTCGACAGGCTGTTCGATGGGCTAGCGCACGTCGCGCCCGGAGTCGAATTCGACCACCTCGCGCGGGCCGCCACTTCGCAAATGCGGGGGACCGCCGCCGGTCCCGTGGTGGCCGCGTACGCGCTGTCCGCGGAGCGGGATGACTTACGCGCGGCCGCGATCGAGGCGGCCGCCCGTCTGGCGGATGGAGAACTTCTGGCCTCTCTGGAAGCCGCCCACGCCGAACGGCTCGGTTCCGACAGCTACCGTCGCGTTCTTGAAATCGTACGGCGCGCCACATCGCCCTGCGCACAGCCGGTCCTGGAGCGCTGGGCGGACGAAGCGTTCAGCGATCCGGCATCCGCCCGCGCCCTCGCCGCCCTCCAGGGGCTGGCCTCGGTCGGCCGTGCGCCGACGACCGACGCGCTGTTCGACCGCCTGGCTCGCGCGCCGCCCAGTGCCCGGCGCTGCATCGAAGACGCCATCCTCGCCACCGCGCCCACCGCCGAGGCGCTCGCGGCCCTCCGGTTCGCGGCGGAGGGTTCCCGAACGAGCGCCGGCGTCGACGCTCGGTTGCTGGCGGTGGAGAGCCTGGCGAGGTTCCCGGACTCGGAGACCCTGGCGCTCTTTCGACGCATCGCCGCGGGGGACGGCCCGCCAAAACTTCGCCGCCGGTGCGCGGATCACGTGCGCCGCCTGACAGGCGGGCCCTAGCCCCCACCGTCGATCGCGCCGACTGACGGGAGATGAAGCCGTTCAACGCGCTTCATATCGCTGGTCGACGACCGTGGACAACCTGATGGGTGCCGGCAGCGCATCGAGCCCGCGCCGACCGAAGGGTTGGCATGGCGGGCGGCCGTCACGCTTCGGACGCCGCCGACACCACCGGTCCTTTTGGCGATCTTCATCCATCCCCTAGGCGGACGCTTCTTTCAAGGCAGGTAAAGCCTGGGAACCCCTGAGTCCAGCGGCTCTTGGCGCCGGCTCCGTCAATCTCTTCAAGGCCAGCGGCAACGTGCGTTTTTCCCGGGGCGCGCGTTGGCCGAGGCGGTCACATGGTCGCTGAGGGCGGCGAATCGGACACGTCGCCGGCCTTGGCCGGACGTGCCGCCGCCGCGATGAACAAGATGCACAGCTCGTACAACAGGATTAACGGCACGCCCATCAAGAGCTGACTGAAGATGTCCGGCGGGGTCAACACGGCCGCCAGGATGAACAGTGCCACGTACACATGACGCCGGTAGGTCCGCAACAGCGCCGCGTCGATCAAACCGATGCGCCCGAGAATCACCAGCACGATCGGCATCTCGAAAACCAGACCGAAGGCCAGCATGAACTGGAGCGCAAATGTGATGTAACTGGAGATTGTCCACTGCGCCCGCACCCCGAGCCACTGGTTGACCGCCCACATCGCGCGCAGGGCCACGGGCAGGCAGAAGCGGTAGGCCAGGAACACGCCGGCCGCGAACAGGCCGGCCGCCGCCCCGCTGCTGCGCCGGATGACCTCCTTCTCTTTTGCGGTCAGTCCCGGAAAGACGAACTGCGCAATGAAGAACAGGATGAACGGCGCGGAGAGGATGATGCCCGACCAGATCGCGATCCTCATCGCGAGCGTGAAGCCGCCGGCGACGTCCCAATTCCAGAGAAACTGCTCAACATCTTTCGGATTGGGGAAGACGAGGAAGAGGGGTTTTTTCAGCCAGCGCAGGATGGTCGGGACCAGCGGCACGGCGACCACAAACCCCGCCGCCAGCGCCGCGGTGCTTCGCAGCAGTGTGTCCCGCAGGTCTTCGAGGTGTTCGAGGAACGGCTTGCTGACGTCCTCGCTGTCGATAGAGAGCCTAAACCGGCCGATCTTCATCGCCGTCCGAAGGCTCCGTCGCCAAGTTCGGGCCGTCCGGCCCGGCAGCAGGAGCGGCCCCGGCCGGCCCGCCCGGTTCCACCGGCGCCACTTCGGAACCCGTCTCCGGCACCGGCGCGGGGGGCGGAGCAAACGGCTCCGTTTCCATGTGCGGATGCCACCCGTCGTAACCGTCCCCGTAGCCGCCATCGCCGGAAGGCGATGCCTCCGCGGACGGCGACGGCGATGAGGAGACGGCGGGCGGCTTGTTCAGCTCGCGGTCGGCGTTGAGGAACTCCTCCCGCACCTCGCGGGCGGCCCGCTGCAACTCGGCCATGGACCGGCCGAGGCTGCGGGCGATCCCCGGCAACTTCTTGGCCCCGAAGAGCATCAGGAAGATGACAAAAATGACCAGCAGCTCCCCCCCGCCGATCCCGCTGATGAACGCAAGTTCCATGAGCCCGTCGCCACCCGCCAGACTGCGCCGCGCGCGAGGTCAGCCGGACCGCGCCGGTCTACTCGACATCGCGCCGGTCTACTCGACGATGACGAATTCGCCCCGCCGATTCAGGCGCCACGCCTCCTCGTTGTGGCCCATCGCCGCCGGCTGCTCCTCGCCGAAGCTCTTGGTCTGAATCCGATCGGCCGGCACGCCGAGACCGACCAGATAGGCTCGGATCGCAAGCGCCCGCCGCTCCCCAAGCGCCAGATTGTATTCGTTGCTGCCTCGTTCGTCACAATGGCCCTCGATCACGAGGCGACGGGCGGGATTGGCCCGCATGGAGTCGGCCACCGCCTCGATTTTCGACCGCTCGGCGTCCGCGATCGCCGCGCTGTCGTACGCGAAATACACCGGCTGAAACCGGCCCCTCAGCTCCGTGCCCGCGAAAGGCTCGGCGCCGGCCATGCCCAGTTCGCCCACCCCGACGCCCGTGGGCGCCACCCCCAATGGATTCAACGACGAATCCGTCCCGCCCGTCTTCGGCTTCGACCTGCAACCGCCAGTCACCGCCAACGCCGCGGCCAACATTCCGACCCACAGAGCCTTCGTTCCGCGCATGACGTTCGTCCCTTTCTTGTGCCGGCTGACTCCGGTCACTTCGTCCAGTCCGGCGAAAACCAGTCGCCCGAACCGGATAACAATGGTATGCGTTCGCCGCTCACGGTGTCAATCAGCCAGATCGCCGACCGGTGCCCCTCCACCCGGGCGCACGCGACGTGCCGCCCATTGCGCGCCCAGCTCGGGTCCTCATAGCTGGCGTCGTCAAACCCGATCAGGGTCGAGGCAAGGCTGGAAGGGTCCAGCACGGCTAGCCGAAAACGGGATCCGCCGCCGGTCGCAAACACGATCCTCCCGTCGGGGCCCCAGTCCGGCGCGACGTTCTCCACACCGCGGCTGGTCACCCGCCGCCCGGGGCCGCCGGCGCGGGATACGATGTACAACTGCGGCTTCCCCGACTCGTCGGAAACGTAGCAGATCTGCGAGCCATCCGGAGACCACGTCGGACTCGACTCGGCGGCCGTCGGCGTACGGGTCACGCGTGCAAACCCGCCGCCGGGTGGCGACTGCACGTACAGTTCAGGGTTCCCATCGCGCGAAAGGATCAATGCCACTGCGCGCCCGTCCGGCGAAAGCGCCGGACCGGCGTTCAGACCGGGAAAGCCGGCCAGCATGTGGCGCTCGCCCGTCGTCACGCGAATGCGCCACGCGGCCGGATATCCACGAAGGTAGGAGGTGTACGTGATGAACTCGTTGTCGGCTCCACCCCACCGCGGGTACAGGCTGATGGAGCGGTCCTGGGTCAGTTGCACCAGGTTTTGACCGTCGCTGTCGCAGATGTAAAGTTCCTTGCGACCGGTGCGGTTGCCCACCACGACCAACCTCGATGACGCGAAGCCCTCGCGGCCGGTCACCGCCTTCACGATGTCGTCGGCCGCCCGGTGAGCAAGCGCACGCACCTGAGGAGCCGCCCCCGAATAACTCCGGCCCAGCAGCACGGCCCCCCGTCCCGCGTCCGTGAGCGTCAGCCGCGCGGTGACCTGCCCGCCCGCCTCGGCCACGTCGCCCGAGACACGAAACTCGGCTCCGCCCCCCGCCACGCGAAACCACCCCGACCGGTCGAGGTCCGAGCGAAGCACCTGCATAAACACGGTCGGAGGTCCCCCGCCCACCGCTAGCCCAGCGAGGTCGATCGTGGCTTTCTCGGCCAGCCCCTTCCGCACCACCACAACGTCCTGCGCGGTGACGGAAAGCGCCGCCCAGATCGTGGCCGCCCATGATCCGATCCGAATCATCCACCGCTCTCCGGATGCCGCCGTCTTGTTTGGTTTGCCGGCCGCGAGCCGATATACTGCTGAAACTGGTTGCCCCGTGGCGGCAGGCTGCGTGCATATCGCATGAGCGGCTGGAAAACAAGCTCGATCCAAACGGTCGCCGACTTTGGGCGATTTCTCCGCGTTGAGTCCCGTAGCGTCGTTGCCCCCAACGGACGCGAGATCGCCGACTGGGCCTGGGTCGAAACCCCCGACTACGTCAACGTGTTGGCCGTCACTGGAGGTGGGGAGGCCGTGGTGCTGGACGTCGAAAAATACGCCATCGGGGAGCCCTCGCTGGCCTTGCCCGGTGGGTTCATCGAGCCGGGCGAACGTCCGGCCGACGCCGCCCAGCGGGAACTGCGCGAGGAAACCGGATACGAAGCCGCCCGGTGGCACGATCTGGGTATCTACCGCGTGGACGCCAACCGCGGCGCCGGAAGGGCGTGGTTCTATCTTGCCCTTATGGCGACGCGGTCCGCTCACCGTGTGGACGACGACATCGAGGCCCCATCGGTCCGTCTGCTCCCCTTGACCGACCTGCGCGAGGCGATGCTCGGCGGACACCTACGCGCACTGCCCTGGGCTGCATGCGCGGCGATCGGACTCGCCCGGCTGGACCGACTCATGGGAGGATCCGCGTCATGAGCCCCACCTCCGCGTTTCACCGGTGCACCTGCGGAACCAAATGGGCCAATCGAAACGATTTCCTCTCAGACCCCGACATCCGGCTCGTCGGTTATCAGCCAGATTTCGAGGTGTTGAAGCTGGGCCTCCTCCTTTTTAACCATGAGATCTGCCGGACTACCATCGGCTGCCGAGTCGAGGCCTTCGCCGACCTCCAGGAAGGACCGACGTTTTCTGTGCGGCTGACGGGTACCCCGGAATGCCCGGGCTTTTGTTTGCATCCGGACGAACTTCGGCCGTGCGACGCGCCGTGCGAGTGCGCATGGGTCCGCCGGCTGCTGCCAGTCGTGGAGGCCTATCCCAAAGCCGGATCGGCGGCGGGAGGCGGCTGAATCTCGACCATGAACGCGGTCCGGCCAAGGCAGCCGACCGGGCCGCAGAATTCACCCTCCACACGTACCCAAACCGGTGGCGCGGGGCGCCGGCCAATCGGCCGGAACTCGATCACGACGCCGTGGTCCGAGGGCTTCGCGTCAAACGACCCGATGGCCGAGGACGAGCGGCACTCCACCGCCGGCGCCGCACACGACCACCCTTCGATCCATCCGCACTCGGCACGAGCCATGGGGCCGCATGGCGCCGCCCGAAGCGTGCGGGGCATGGGCCGGTCAGGCTCTGGGGGAAACGCCAGCACCCTCGCCCACTCCATCATCGGGCGCACGCCGGCCGTCAGGCGCGAGGCGGCGCTCGCGGCGGCCTCCTCCGCCATCACGCGGTAGATTTCGGCGGACGTCGCCGCATGAAGTCGCCGAAGGGCGCGACAGGCGACCGCCGCCGCATTCGGCAACGCCGTGTCGTACGGTTCCTTGCCACGGCAATCCGGTTCACCCGGAGGGGGCGCCAGTGCGTCCCAGAAGCCCCCGCGCACCTCGTCCCGGTACTCCGACATGATCGCGCCCACCACCTCTCCAGCCAGTTCAACCCACCTGCGGTCGCCGTCGGCCTCGGCCAGATCCAGAAGGCCGTCGGCGAAATACGCAAGATCATCCAGACGCGCCGGCCCGCCGGCACGCGGGCCGACCCGCGCCCGAAGCCAGCGTTGCGATCCGTCGCGGAACCGGGCGGCCAGCGATAACGCTGTCCGCGACGCGGCTTCCACCCACGCGGAGCGCCGGAACGCCATTCCCGCATGGGCCAGTGCGCTGACCGCCAGCCCGTTCCATGACAACAGGACAGTCTCGTCGCGAAACGGGCCAATCCGCCGGGACCGGGCCTCGCGCAGCCGCTCGAACAGCCGCGCGAGGCGCCGACCGTCGACGGGGCGTCCATCTCCGGCGCATAAGGCCAACAGGTTCCAGCCCGTCGGCCGGCCGGTCGCCTCAGACCACGTGTTGCCCTCCGGCCGGGCACCCAATGCATCCCGGGCGAGGGCCAGGTCCTCCGCGTCGAGCGACTCAACCAGCTCGTCCCACGTCCACTGATAAAACCGCCCCTCGCCGCCCGCGTCGTCGGCATCCAAGGCGGCAAAAAAAGTCCCCTCCGCGGATCGCATCTCCCCCAGCATCCACCGCACGATCCCTTCGGCCGCGATGGCGTACTCAGGCCGCGCCGTGATACGCCACCCGTCGGCCAGTATCGCCAGCAGGCGCGCGTTTTCGCCGAGCAGTTTCTCGAAATGCGGCAGGAACCATTCCTCATCGGTCGCGTAGCGGTGAAATCCTCCCCCGACCCGGTCATGAACCCCCCCGCGCACGATCGCCGTCAAGGTTAGGTCCGCCATGGCGCGCGACGGCTCGTGTCCGTCCCGCATCCAATCCTCGATCAGCCAAGAGAGCTCTCCCATTGGGGGAAACTTCGGAGCACCGCCAAATCCGCCGTGCTCCGGGTCGAAGTCCGCGGCCAACTGCCGCCGTGTCCGGGCGCGCACCTCCTCCTCGGCAGGGACACCGCGCGCGTCGGATGAGGGCGGCTCCGCGATCGCTTGCCAGACGGTCCGGCCGGTGACCTCCACCTCGGTTCGCCGTAGGCGCCAGATCTCCGCCAGCCTCGTCAGGACGGTACGCAGACCGGGCCGTCCCGGCCGGTCGGCAGCCGGCAGGTAGGTTGCCGCAAACCAGGGGTGGCCATCCGGCGTCAGCCACACCGAATTCGGCCATCCGCCGTGCCCGGTCATCCACACCGTGGCGCGCATATAGCGGGCGTCCACCTCGGGATGCTCCTCGCGGTCCACCTTGATGCAAACGAAGTGCCGGTTCAGCAACTCCGCCACGGTGGTGTCCTCGAACGACTCGCGGGACATCACGTGGCACCAGTGACAGGACGAATAGCCGATGGAGAGGAAGATTGGCCGCTCCAGCCGCCGAGCGATCTCGAACGCCGACGGCCCCCAGGGCTGCCAAGCGACGAGCTGCGCCGCGTGCGAGCGCAGGTAGGGGCTGGCGCATTCCGAGAGCCGGTTCACAAGGGGCTCGCTCACGGTCCAATGTACGTGCTGCCGCGGCGCGCGCCAGCGGGCATCCGAAGCCGGACGGGCGGCCTACTCGAAGTGAAGGCGCGGCGGGCTGCCAATCGGAACGACGTTGAAGCCTAAGGAAAACATGCGCTCGGCGTCGAGCAGGTTGCGGCCGTCGAACAGAAACGCGGGGCGTTCCATGGTCGCGAGGATGCGTCCGTAGTCGAGCTCGGCGAACTGACGCCAACCGGTCACGACCACGATCGCGTGGGCGCCCCGGGCGGCCTCGCACGGGTCATCCGTGAACTCGATGCGGTCGGCCAGGTCGGCCAGCTCGCGACGGGCGTTCTCGAGCGCCTGCGGATCCGTGATCACCAGACGCGCGCGTTCCTCCACCAGCGCGCGAGCGATCCGGATCGCTGGGCTGTCGCGCGTGTCACCAGTGTCGGCCTTGAACGCAAAGCCAAACAGGGCGATGCGTTTCCCGACCAGCGTGTTGAACATCTGCGAGACGATGCCCGCGGCAAACCGGGCCTGGTGGTGGTCGTTGAAGCGGACCACGGAGTGCCAATAATCAGCCGCCTCGGTCAGACCAGAATGCCGGCAGAGGTAGACCAGGTTCAGCACGTCTTTCCGAAAGCACGACCCGCCAAACCCGACGCCCGCCTCGAGGAAGCGCGGTCCGATGCGGCGGTCCATGCCCACCGCGCGCGCCACCTCACCGATCCGCGCACCGGAGATCTCGCACAGCTCGGCGATCGCGTTGATCGAGCTGACCCGCTGGGCGAGAAACGCGTTGGCCGCCAGCTTCGACAGCTCGCTCGACCAGACGTTCATCGTCAGGATCCGCTCGCGCGGCACCCATCGCGCGTAGATGTCAACCAGCTCGGCCGCCGCCGCCTGCCCGGCCGGCGTCTCAGCGCTGCCGATCAACACCCGGTCCGGTTCCTCGAGGTCGCGGATCGCGGTTCCTTCGGCCAGAAACTCGGGGTTGGAAAGAACCTCGAAGCGGCGCGTGCCTTCCTCGTTCAGAATCTGGTCCATCGCCTCGGCGGTGCGCACGGGCACGGTGCTCTTCTCCACGACGATTCGCGGGCCCGGCGCGTGGGCGCGGATCGTTCGCGCCGTGGCCTCCCAATGCTGAAGATCGGCCGCCATCCCCATCCCCTGCCCGAACACCTTGGTCGGCGTGTTGACGCTGACGAAAATCATCTCCGCGCGGCGGATCGCCGCGGGCAGGTCTGAAGTGAACGAGAGGTTCCGGCCCAGCCCCCGGCGCAGGACCTCGTCGAGCCCCGGCTCGTAGATCGGAGGTCGTCCCGACTGCCAGGCACGGACGCGCTCCTCGTCGATGTCCGCCACCTCGATCCGCAGGTCGGGGCAGCGCGCCGCCATGACGGCCATCGTCGGACCGCCGACGTACCCCGCACCAATGCCCAGAATGTTTCGAACGGCCATCGTCGTGCTCCGAACTGCTTGAAGATTAAAGATCACACCCCCCAGCCGACAAGGTGGACTGCGCTGAGCCAGCAAGGTCCCACTCAATCCGTCGCCGTCGCCTCCCTCTCCCCCGTCGGCCCTGGCCACCACCGGTAGAAAAGCACCTTGGCCTTCATGTCGTCCTCGATGAAGACGAGGTACTCGCCGTTCGCACGTCGCACGGCCCGGACACATTCGCGAATGTCTTGCAACCCGATCTCGCCGATCTCGGGCGAGAGCTCAAAGTGGCCGACAGAGACGCCGTCGGCGGCTCGCAACACCTCGACCCGTCCCGTACGCACGCCAAACCTCCGCGAGGGGCCGGTATAGGCGACGAACACAAACTCCCCTGCCACGTCGAAGGCCATGGGCTCGCAACTGGCATGCCCGCGTGCCCCTCCCGCATAGGACATCACCCTCCGCCACCGTGGCGAGCATGTCCCCCTCGATGCGCACCACCCGTCGTACCGCGCCAGAACCGGGCCCATCGGCTTCCAATGCTGGTTGCGGTGAACGGCGTCTGTGCCGCCGAGCCACATCACATCACCGGCGGGCTGGTATCGCAGCCGTTTCACCTCCCGCAAGGCGGCCGGATGGGGGTACCGTTCGACCGCCGCAAGGCTCCACCGCGGGTTTCCCCCCGAGTCCAGACCTTGAACGACATGGCGGCGGATCCCATGGGCGTGGGTGGCCAGCCACACGTCGCCGCGATCGTCCACCCACCAGCCCTGTGCCGGCGGCGCATTGGCTGGCGCAACCTCGTATTCGCCCATGTCAAACGCCCCGTTGTGGTTCGCGTCTCGCCAGATCCATTCGCCGGCGGCGGGCTGGTGCGGCGGCCAGCTCCCCCCTTCGATGCGGCGCTTGGCAAACAGTCCGGAAGGGATGGCCGTCTCGCCGGCCTCTTCGTCGAAGCGATAAACCTGCAGGTGCTCCGCCTGCATGTCCTGAACGAACAGGAACCTGCGGCCCGCAATCCGACGCACCCATGCCCCGGCGGACCAAATGTGTAGTCGCGCATCCTCGGGATAACGAAACCGATCGACGGTGTAAGCGCTGTAGGCCCACTCGGCGCCACAGGGGCGATCGTAGGCCATCTCGTACCTCTCTTCCTTCGTGAACACGTGTCGGTCGTTCGCCGGATCCACATCGGCCATGTCCACGAACGTCAAGCCGAACAGCCTCCACAGCGTGGGACCGTTTTCGCGAAAGGCTTCAAGCACGGTGCTGCCGCCGCCCGTGCTGCCGCCATGGGCAACGTGGATCGTCCCGTCCGGAGTGCAGGTTACCGCCACCGGACGGTTGAATCGTTGCGGGGCGATCCGGCTGGCGGGCGGCGAATGAATGCCTCCGCGGACGCCGAGGGCCCCCACCTCAGACCAGATACCGTCCTGCCGGGTCAAGAAGAGAATCAGCTGCCGTGGACCATCGTCGGCGACAAGACACCGACCGTCCGGCGTAAAACACAGCGCACGGGGAACGGCGTCACGCGCGAAGCGATACGCCGTGCCGGCTGGCGATCCCTCGGGAGTGAAACATTCGAGCGAAGGAGCGCAGTTGACATCGCCCTGGCCCAGGACATGCAAACGTCCAGCAGCGTCCAGCGCGAGCGGTCCCACGCGGCCTATCGTCCAAACAACCCGTCGACTCATGTCGCCGGCGTTATAAACCTTGACCGTCCCGTCGTACGGACAACTGACGAAAAGGTGTTCATCCGAGGCCGCTAGACCGGCAATGTTCAACGACGGCTGGTCCAGTGCCCCACGCGTCACTGGCAGGGTGTCCACTACTAGAAACGCCCCCTTGAGCGTATCCCCTCGGCCGCCCTTTCCACATGGGAACGGCGCAGATTGCCGGGGATCGTCCAGCCACCGGCGCGACACGCCGACCCAGTCCGACCCGGCCGGCGGCCATGTGTCGTCGCCGCTCAAACCCCCTCCCTCATTATGCATTTGTTTCGCAATGAACAGATGGAGCCGGTTACAGGCAATCGCGTAGCCACCTTGATGGCCCCATCCGTGAGTATGCCCGGCGTGACCGAGGACTGCGCCATTCTTGAACACGGTGCAATTCGCTTCCCCCCTCCTCCCACCGGACATTCGAGAATACCCGCCCATCGGCCGACGAGCACAAGGCACCGATATCCTGAGGGACCCACACACGTCCCCCGGGATGAGTGTTGCCGATCCATGATGTCGCGGCCGGCAAGAGAGGCGATGTGAACGGGTTTTCGCCGGAACCGGCAGCTTGTCCCGCCAACACGCAAAGGACGGCCGGGAGCAGACGGCCGTGGGCAGAGTGGAACAAGACGCCCATCGGACCGGTCTCGGGCGGTCCATCCTGGTTCGCGCAATTGCTCACGGCCACGAACTCTAAAAGACCGATCGTGGTACGACAAACGGTACGCGACATCCGTTGCACGCCTAGCGGACTCCGGCTCTGAGTTCCCCCGCCCTTCCTCTGAAACTGATGCCGTCGCTATGGAAAAACTCGCGGTTCGCGCCTTCTGGGCGGTGTGGGGCCGGTGCATGGGGCGTCGGCTCCGGGAGGCGGCGAGCCATGAGAACGCCGCGCATCAAGCCGGACGGCGAGGCCACCTGGCA